>NZ_JBJGXA010000001.1:0-354060 GCF_045107195.1 Erwinia sp. AnSW2-5 | reverse complement strand
CGCAGCATGCCACGCCCCTACGAAACTGATTTCCCGGGATGATACATCTGTAGGGGTCGGGCATGCCCGACCCGCATCACGTTACTCCGCCGCCAGCCGCTGGCGCAGCGTAGTCAGATCCTCACGGTTATACAGTTCGCCATTCAGGAAACGAATTTTCAGCTCTCCGCCCTGCTCCTGCTGCCAGCTCTGACCATCCTTCAGTTTAAGTTCACCCTGTGCATCTCTCTCCACCCGCAGTAAGCCGCGCGCTGAGTTTTTCATACCGTTGTCCGTTTTCGGCTGTTTGAAGATCTCACGACCCTCGCCGTTCACTTCGCCATAGGTCGCTTTCATCGCGAAACCGAAGGTATCACGCGTGTTGTATTGATAGGTGTAAGAGCCGACGCCGAACACCACATTGCTGCTGGCAAAGCCTTTGGCCTCCAGACGGCTCAGGATCAGATTGGCACGTTCCAGGGTAATGGAGTCACCGTAGATCAGGCCAACATGCGGGTCGAACACCTTATAGCCCTTCGCATTGATCGTGCCGCCAAAGATCTCCCATAACACTTCCACCGATCCTTTCTGCTGCGCACTGCGTGCCGGGTCGCGGTCGGCATCGTCGCCGCTGCCGCACAGTATTTCTACCGGGTCACCGCTGTCAGGGCGGAACACCAGACGGCCTTCACGCGCCATGATCTCGGGTTTTAACTCACGGCTGTATTCGGTCAGCACCTTCCAGTAGTCCCAGGTATCCGATACCACCGACACAAACCCGGCCGGATACAGCTCTGTCAGCAGACGACGGAAGGTGGCGATCTCGCCCTGCTCTTCCCCCATGCACATCACGCTGTGCTCAGTGGCGGGAATGCTCCCGGCAATAAACGTCCCTTCTGCCGGGCGGTAATACTGCTGCGCATAAAGGATCGACGGCAGGCTGTCAGTACCGGTAAAGCTCAGCAAGTGGCCAACCCCGGACTGGGCGGCATCATGCAGGCCGGACATGCCGCGGAATGAGAAGTCATGACACTGAAAATCGACATGTGCCATATCGTCGCAGGTCCGTGCTGCCCACTGCTGGCAGATCTGGCGATAGTGGTGCGCCACGGTGGCATTGGTGGAGGACTTCCACAGCTCTGCCGACATCACGCTTTCAAGGTAATTAACCAGCCAGAAAAATTCATCCACGGTATTGGTGATGGTCAGCACCGGAATTTTCATCGGCACTTTGCTGCCCTCATCCAGGCTTTTGATCGCCAGCGGCAAATAGCCCAGGCGATGCAGTGCGCGGATATGATCCACGCTGACGCTATTTTTACCCAGGTAGCTGTCCATCAGTTGCTGATACTCGCCCACCACCTGCTCTTCCGGCTGGGCAAAGAATTTGTCATTAAACAAATCGACCATAAACCACTGTAAAAAACCCTGCAGGCCGAAAAACACCAGCGAATCATCCGCCAGCGGCGAGTGGAAATAACGGTTACCGCGCGGGGTAAAGTTGGAGTACACGCGGTTCGTTCCCTGCGGGTACTGTTCGCGGTGTGAGGTTTTGTAGCCGTCGATAGCCAGAATCGGATTAATTTGCATGGAATGCTCCTTCACTGCGGTAAATGGTGTCGATATCAATCAGTTCTACACGTTCCTGCGCCAGTTCAGCCCCGGCCAGTGAAGTGGTGGTCCAGATGCGGTCAATGCCCTGGCTCAGCAGGTGGTCCACACCTTTACTGAACAGACCGTGCGTCACATACAGGCTGACCGAACGCGCCCCGGCGGCACGTAACACCGAGGCTGAACCGATAAAGGTGCCCCCGGCGTCACACAGGTCGTCAGCAATCAGCACATCCCGGCCCTTCACATCGCCTTTCAGCAGTTCGAATCCGCTCAGTGCGCCGCTGGCAATATCACGGTGTTTGCCCAGAATGCCGTACTCCACGGCGTTCACCTGCTGCGCCAGCGCATGCACCTTCTTCAACGCGCCCGCATCCGGTGCCACCAGCATCATGCCCTGCGCCAGTTCGGCCCGCAGCGCCGGGCTGTGGATCAGAGCGCGATGCTGTGGGATCGCCACCAGACGGTCAACAACGCCTGCGGCCACATCGCTGTGCGGGTCAAGCACCACCACGCGGTCAAAGCGCAGCTGATTAAGAAACCCGGCAAACACCTTCAGCGCAAAGCTGTCACCGTCACGCATGGTGCGGTCCTGGCGGGCATAAGGCAGCCACGGCAGCTCAAGGGTCACCTGGCGCAGCAGGCAGCGCTGGCGTACCGCCTCCAGTAGCTGTGCAACCAGCATCAGGTCATCCAGAGTCTGCATGGCGCTGGCACGCAGCGTCAGGTTTGTGGCCCGCGGATCCAGCGGCGACAGCACGCGCCCCCAGACGGCTCCGTCAGGAAAACGGCCGTTTTCCAGCGCCAGCTCCTGACCCTCTAGTGTTAATTGCAGTTTCATCATCGCAGACTCCTTTTTACCAATTAATGTCTCAAGGACATTTATATAATTGTCCAAGAGACACTAATTAACAAGCAAAAAATAACCTCACGCTAAAAAAGTGAGTTAACACTATGATATTTAACTTAATAAATTTCATCAGGAAGGCGTTATCATTGAATCATGACGCCGGGGCTGGTAGTGTGTCCCAGCGACACTTCCCGTAGGAACCCTATGATGTCATCAGAAGAAGAGTACCTGGCACAGTACGACGCCTCACGCTATGCCGCGCCGATTGTCACCGTCGACAGCGTGCTGTTTACCCTGTGGCAGGAACAGCTGTGCGTGTTACTGGTGCAACGCGCGAATCATCCGCAGCGTGGCTGGTGGGGGCTACCGGGAGGGTTTATTGATATGCAGCAGGATGACTCCACGCGCGCCACGGCGCTGCGCAAACTGCGTGAGAAAACCACGGTCAATCCCCCGTGGCTGGAACAGCTGGCAACCTTTTCAGGGCCGCATCGCGATCCCCGTGGCTGGAGCCTGACCACCGCCTGGTATGCGCTGATCGCCGCAGAGAACTGCCGGGCAGAGAGTGACGATGTGAGTGATGTGCAGTGGCAACCCGTAACCGGACTGGCACAGCGCAGCGATATCGCCTTTGACCATCAGGAAATTATTGCCGAAGCCCTGCAACGACTGCAGCAAAAAACGCTCTATTCGATGCTGCCGGTCTACTGCCTGCCTGCCGCCTTCACCCTTACCCAGTTGCAGGAGGTGACCGAAACGATCCTCGACCGTCCGGTGCAGCGTAAAAGCCTGATCCGCCGCTTTGACGCCTCAGAGATGTTTGAAGAAACCGGCGAAAGCGTGGCGACCGGCGCACGCAAGGCCAAACTCTATCGCCTTAAGCCGGGTGCGGATGTCCATAACTTCTCTCGCAACCTGATGATCGATAGCTAAAAGAAACAACTAAAATGATTGTACCGGAGCGAGACAAGGCGCCAGGAACTGAGCGAGCGGAGCATACTGAAGTATGTGAGCATCGCGAAGAGACGCAGTAACGCAGTCGCAGCCCGGTACAACCATTTTAAAAAGGTTTATCTCCGAGAATAGTGGCGCGATGCATGATGCGGCGTGCCGGTAAATAATCCGCATTGGCATAATGCTGCGTCACGCGGTTATCCCAGATCGCCACATCGCCCACCTGCCAGCGCCAGCGCACCTGAAAATCAGGTTTGGTGACATGGGCAAACAGGAAGCGTAGCAGCGCGTCACTCTCCTTCTCAGTCAGCCCGATAATGCGTGTGGTAAAGCCCTCATTTACGAATAATGCCTTTTTACCGCTGACCGGATGGGTGCGGATCACCGGATGTAACACCGGCGGATTCTTCGCCACCGCCTGATGCCAGCGCTGGTGTTCTTCCTCACTGCCGCGATATTTGTATTCCTGGAAGGCTTTGCGGAAATCATGCTCGGCCTGTAACCCGCCCAGCAGCACCTGCAACGGTTCAGACAGCGCGTTATACGCAGCAATCCCGCTGGTCCACAACGTATCGCCCCCGGTTTCGGGCAACTGCTTCGCCGCGAGGATCGCCCCGGCTGGCGGGGTTTCAATAAACGTGACATCGGTATGCCAGTTGTCGTTATCCGGCGGGTTATCGTCATGGGTATCCAGCACGATAATCTCCTCCACGTCCGGCGCATGCGGATAAACCGGGTGAATATGCAGGTCGCCAAAACGTGCCGCCAGCTGACGATGCTGCTGCGGGGTTAACGGCTGGTCACGCAGGAACAGTACCTGATGGCGGATCAGTGCATGATAAAGCTGCTCAAACTGAGCATCGCTTAACGGGCGGGTCAAATCGACATCGCTGACCTGGGCACCAATGTAAGGGCCAAGCGACTGAATTTTAATACGTTCGTTCATTGTTGTACTCCATGCCAGGGGGTAAGGCGGCGCTGCAAGGCTCGTAGCCCCAGCTCCAGCGCAAAGGCTATCAGGGCGATCACCGAAATACCGGCCAGCACCACATCGGTGGCAAGAAACTCGCCTGCCGACTGCACCATAAAACCCAGTCCGCGCGTGGCGGCGATCAGTTCAGCGGCCACCAGCGTCGACCAGCCGACGCCAAGACCAATACGAATACCGGTCAGGATCTCCGGCAGCGCACCGGGCAGCACCACATGCCACAGCACCTGCCAGCGGCTGGCACCGAGTGAGCGCGCGGCACGCAGGCGGACCGGCTGGGCACTTTTCACCCCGGCCACCGCCGACATCGCTATCGGCGCGAAGATCGCCAGGTAGATCAGTAGAATTTTTGAGGTTTCGCCAATACCAAACCAGATCACCATCAGTGGCAGATAAGCCAGCGGCGGCACCGGGCGGTACAGCTCAATCAGCGGGTCGAGAATGCCGCGTACGGTATCATTCAGTCCCATAAAAATGCCCACCGGCACGCCAATCAGCGTCGCAGCCAGCAGTGCTATCACAATGCGTGTCAGGCTGGCGCCCAGATGCTGCCACAGCGTGGCATCCATAAATCCAGCCGGACTGGCGATGGTCAGTAGCTGGTGTAATACCTTCTGCGGCGGCGGCAGAAACAGCGGTGCAATCAATTGTAAGGCGGTCACGCCCCACCACACGGCCAGCAATACCAGCAGCGTCCCGAGGCTGAGCGTCAGCTGATGCGACAGCGGCCAGCGCCATTTCACACGGCGCACTGTGCTTTTTTCGTTAATCAGTGAGCTCATGCAAAGACCTCGCGCTGCTGAAACACCCGGCCGAGTACGTATTCACGGCGTTCAATAAAGGCAGGATCGGACTTAATCGCGCGGCAGGCTTCCCCTGCGGCATAGCGGCGGCCAAAGTCGAGCGACAAGCGTTCGACAATGCGACCCGGCCCTGGTGACAGCAGGATCAGTTCGCTGGCAAGGAACACGGCTTCTTCAATATCATGCGTAATCAGCAGGATCTGCTTGCCACTGTCGCGCCATAGCGTCAGCAACAGCTCCTGCATCTGCTCGCGGGTAAAGGCATCAAGCGCGCCAAAGGGTTCATCCAGCAGCAGCAGACGCGGATCGGCCGCCAGCGCGCGGGCAATACCGACGCGCTGACGCATACCGCCTGAAAGCTGCCAGATAAAGCGCTTTTCAGCGCCCTCCAGCCCGACTTTTTTCAGCATCTGACGTGCCACTGCCCGGCGGGCATTTTTTTCCACCCCCGCCAGCTGCAAGCCGAATGCCACGTTATCCAGCACATTGCGCCACGGCAGCAATCCTTCATGCTGAAACACCACGCCCCGGTCGGCACCCGGCCCGGTCACCGGCTGGCCATCCAGCGTAATGCTGCCACCGTCTGTCGGAATAAATCCGGCAATCAGGTTCAGCAATGTCGTCTTGCCACAGCCCGATGGCCCCAGAACCACCACCAGCTCTCCATTGCCGATCGACAGGTTAATATCCTGTAATGCCAGCTGTCCTGCATAGCTGGCGCGAAGATGAGAGACTGACAGCATGATTCTGGCTCCTGTTATTGTGCGAGAGGTTTCACAAAGCGATCGGTGACATAGCTGCTGTAATCCGTCGCGATTTCCGGCACTTTGCCCTGCTCTTTCAGGAACTGGGCCGTATCCACAATCGCCTTGTTAACCGGGCCGTTAAGCTGCTCTACCTGCTGTTTCGCGGTCAGATAGGTATTCCCTTCCACCAGCACCGGAACGTCGGTATTTGGCACGCCGCTAAAGCGCGACAGCTTGGTCAGATTATCTTCCTGCTTGAGCCACTGCTGCGGGTTATCGAGGTAGGCTTTTTGCGCGTCCAGCGCGCTGCGGGCAAAGGCGGTCACCACTTCAGGATGCTGCTGAGCGAAGTCTTTACGCACCACCCACACATCCAGCGTTGGCGAACCCCATTTGCCGACCTGAGCCGAATCGGTCAGGACCTTGCCGTCTTTCTCCAGCTGATTCACTGCGGGTGCCCAGACGTAAGCGCCATCAATGTCACCACGCTGCCAGGCCGCAAGTATGGCCGGAGGTTGCAGGTTAATAATCTGGACCTGGCCCGGCTTAATGCCCCAGTGCTTCAGCGAAGCCAGCAGGCTGTAATGCGTGGTCGAAATAAACGGCACGGCGATGCGCTTGCCGATCAGATCTTTCGGGCTTTTAATGTCTTTTTTCACCACCAGCGCTTCGGAGTTACCCAGCTGGGAAGCCAGCAGGAACACTTCGATAGGCAATTTTTGACTGGCGGCGACCGCCAGCGGGCTGGAACCGATATTCCCGATCTGCACGTCGCCGGAAGCCAGTGCGCGGATCACGCTGGAGCCGCTGTCGAATTTACGCCAGTCGACTTTCGCCCCGCTCTCTTTGGCAAAGGTGCCATCAGCCTGAGCGACTTTGGCCGGTTCCGCTGATGTCTGATAAGCGATGGTGACATCCACCGCCTGAACGCTGAGTGCTGTCAGTGACAATGCCGCTGTCAGAATTGAAAGTGTGAATTTACCCGCCATAGCCCGCTCCAGAGATTATTGTTATTGGTGAACACCTCCTTTGTAACCGGGCGCGACTATCGTAATAAAGTAATTAAAAATTCTTTTTTATATCAAAAGTTGCTTAGGAGAAATTGTGGATTGGTTTGCCAAAACATGGCAAATGCCTTAGTTAAGCGCCTTTTCAGAATAAACTGGGTTTACACGCCGCACATTACCCAGGTTACACGGTATTTTTATACGCCGGATTTCCTGATACCTTAGCCCGCTTGATGATTCCCCCACTTTTGCACAAGGATAAATAGCATGACGGAACATCCACTCAGCGCAGAACTGACTGAAACGTCTCTCACCAGGACGCCATTAACCGATGCCGAGCAGCAGCAGGTTACCGACCTGATGGCGCAGATCGACATTAACGATCCGCTGATGGCGATTGCGTATGGGGCCAATACCATGAACAGTATTTCGCGCTTTTCCGAAATGCTGATGAGCGAAGTGCGGGCGAAAGATGCCGGTGAGATCGGCCAGCAGATCACCGATCTGCTGATGAAGGTAAAAGGCATCGACCCCGGCGTGCTGGGGCAAAAGAAAAGCTGGCTGGCCTCAATCCCGGTAGTCGGCAAACTGTTCAACCGCCTGGAGCGCACGCTGCTGGAGTATCAGACGCTGACCCAGCAGGTTGATACCCTGACCGAAAAGTTACAGCAGGCACAGGTCGGCCTGCTGCGTAATATCGCCACCCTTGAACAGCTGTTCCAGCGTAACCGTGAATTCTTCCAGCAGATCAGCCTGCATATCATTGCGGGCAAACAGAAGCTGCAACAGATCGAAGGGGGGATGCTGGCTGAAGCACAAAATACAGCGCAAAACAGCGGTGATGCGATGGATGCTCAGCGCGTGCGTGACCTGCTGGAAGCGGTGCAGCGCTTTGAACGCCGCCTGCACGACCTGTTGCTGTCGCGTACCATTGCTATTCAGACCGCGCCACAAGTTCGTCTGATGCAGAGCAACAGCCAGTCGCTGGCTGAAAAGATCCAGAGCAGCATTCTCTCGACCATTCCTATTTGGAAAAGTCAGATGGTGCTGGCGATCTCCCTGCATTCTCAGCGTCAGGCTGCTGCCCTGCAAAAAGAGGTGGCCGATACCACCAATCAGATGCTGAAGCGCAACGCCGAGCTGTTGCAGAGCGGCAGCGTCGAAACCGCCACGCAGGTCGAACGCTCAGTGGTCGATATCGAAACGCTGCGCGATGTGCAGTCACGTCTGCTGACGACTCTGGAAGATACGCTGACCATTGCCTCTGATGCCCGCTCCCGCCGTCTGGACGTTGAGCAGGAACTGGTGGGAATGGAGCAGGAGATGAAACAGCGCCTGGCGGCCATCAATAGCGGAAAATCTCCCAAGATGAAGGTCGTTTAACTGATGAATATGGCTGAATTTAACCGCGTTTATGCGCCAGATAATGAGATTAACGCGGGGGATAACGGGCTAAGCAGGTTCTATAAAAATTCCAAAGTGGCGAAACTCTTCTTCCACTTTGTCGTACTGGCGATTTCTGTCTGGTTCATCGACTTTGCCCGCAACAATAACTGGTCTGCCGAATATGTCAGACAACTGGCTGCCGACCCGAAGCTGGAAGGTGGCACGATCTTTATGGTTTGGCCCAGCGCCGGAATGTTGCTGCATCTGTATATGTACCGCCGCCGCTGCTTTTACTGGAGCCTGCCCACCGGCATTTTATGGCTGTCGTATGGTGACCTTATTGCCGCCCCCTACTGGATGGCTGTCTTAGGTTATTTTCTGGCTGTTTTTATGCACTTCAAATCATTCACCACCTTGCTAATTGGTTTGCTGATGCTGGGTGGAATGGTGTACTTCGAGACCTATTTCGACGTCTGGCACGCGAACTTCTTTTACCTGCTGGCTGCCATTCTGTTCCTGGCTATCTGGATTGAAAAGAAGTCGGCCCGCACTGCCTTGAAGCAAAGCGGTAAAGCGATTCCTTCACGACTGAATATGTTTAGCCGCGGTCTTGATGAAGCGGAAGAGGTGGAAACCGAGGAGACAACGCCTCGCTTTCCCCCCAGACCACAAGCCGATGAGTCGGTGTGGGCACCGGGAGAGAAAGAAGCGCAGGAGTATGAAGAACAAACCCCGGAGCCACCAGCGCCGGAGGAAAAATCGAGCCTGACGACCGTTCAGCGCCCCTTCGCCGTGTACTGGCTCGAACTGCACAAATTGAAGCAGCAGCCTGCGCTGCCTGAATTATTGCAAAGCGAACTGAATGGGGTAATAAGCTACTGCGAACGTATTCTGGAATGTATGCAGGAAGATCCTAATGACGTACAGCCAGGCAGGGCGTTTCTCGACCGCTACCTGACGCAGGTCACAACGGTAGTGAAACGCGGCCTGTTACTCTCCGGCCAACTCAGCACACACGGCAAGACGCAGGAAGTGGAACAGCAGTGTTTGAAAGCGTTACAAGCACTGAACTCCGCCTTCGCCCAGCAGCATTTGCGCCTGCTGGAAAACGACACGCTGGCGTTCGAGACCGACCTGACCGTGCTGAACAGTCTGCTGAAAACCGATGGGTTTAAGCAGTAACCGGGCCGGGCATGCCCGGCCCCTACGGGAAATGGAGAATACCCCAGGGGCGAGGCACGCCGCAGGGAGGGGGAACACTGTAGGGGCGAGGCACGCCTCGCCCGCGGTATTAATGCCAGATCAACAGCACGCAGGCCGCCGTGAGTAACCCCATAAACACATTGAAAATAGTCCAGGCCCGGCGACTACGCAGAATGCGACCAATCAGCGTGCCGAAACCTAACCAGATCACCCCGGACACCAGATTGACCAGCGCCATGCCGATACTGATGGCAATCACCGAGTTTTTGTAGGCTTCACCGGCCAGGCTGAAGCTGGCCACGGCACCCAGTGCCATTAGCCAGGCTTTCGGGTTAATCAGCTGCAACAGGCCGCCCTGCCAGAACGGCATTGGTGCTGCGGGTGCAGTGCCCGTTTCCAGCTTTTCGTATTCCGCACTGCCGATTTTCCACGCCAGCCAGAGCAGATAGACACTACCTGCTACCTTGAGGAACAGATGAAGGGAAGGATAAAGCAGAATCAATCCGCCCACGCCAAAGGCCACCATCAGCAGCATCACCTGCATCCCGATCATAATGCCGATCAGTAACATCAGAGAGCGCAGAAAACCAAAGTTAGCACCTGAGGCGGTGAGTAACATATTATTAGGGCCTGGCGTAATCGCCGCGACCCACAGAAAACCCAACATTGATAAAAACAGACTCAGTTCCATAGAACGGGTGCTCCCCACCCCTCTGAAAAATTAACAACCTGACGAAGCTAACAGCGTGCTATGGATCCTACAAGCTCTTACCCGATAAATTTTAGTCCCCTGACGGATAACGCTTTTCGCCCACTACCAGGCACCAGCAATCCGCATCTGCAAACCCTTTTGCCGCGCCTGCTGCGTCGCCGTATTACCCTGAAACCGCACTGGCAGCGCCTGACGTTACCGGACAGCGATTTTGTTGATCTTGCCTGGAGTGAAGACCCGGCTGGTGCACGTGATAAACCCCGAGTGGTCCTGTTCCACGGACTGGAGGGCAGTTTTCACAGCCCTTATGCGCATGGCCTGCTGCAGGCGTGGAAAGATCGCGGCTGGCTTGGCGTCGTGATGCATTTTCGCGGTTGCAGTGGCGTACCGAACCGGCTCAACCGCATCTATCATTCGGGCGAAACCGAGGATGCCAGCTACTTTCTGCAATGGCTGCGTGATGAATGGGGCCAGGTACCTACCGCAGCGGTGGGCATTTCGCTGGGTGGCAACATGCTGGCCTGCCTGATGGGCAAGCAGGGAGAAGCGTGCCAGCTGGATGCTGGCGTGGTGGTGTCTGCCCCGCTCATGCTGGAACCCTGCAGCCAGCGGCTTGAACAGGGGTTTTCACGCGTCTATCAGCGTTATTTGCTGGGGCTACTGAAACAGAATGCCGAACGCAAACTCCGCGCGTGGCCGGGAACACTCCCCATCGATCTGGCGCAGCTTAAATCGCTGCGTCTGCTGCGCGACTTTGACGATGCGATTACCGCTCGCGCACACGGTTTTGCTGATGCCAGCGACTATTATCGCCGTTGCAGCGCCATGCCGCTGCTGCCCGGCGTGCGTAAACCTTTACTGGTGATCCACGCTAAAGATGACCCTTTTATGACCCCTGAGGTGATCCCTGACCCGGCATTACTGCCCGCCTGCGTCGAGTACCAGCTGACGCAATACGGTGGACATGTTGGCTTCGTTGGCGGCACCCTGCGTAAACCGACTCTGTGGCTGGAACAACGCATCCCTCAGTGGCTTAACACCTGGCTGGAGAAATGATGATTATTCCGTGGAAAGACCTCGATCGTGAAACGCTCGATAACCTGATTGAATCCTTCGTGCTGCGTGAAGGCACCGACTATGGCGAACAGGAACGATCGCTCACACAGAAAGTCGACGATGTGCGCCGCCAGCTCAATAGCGGCGAGGTGGTGCTGGTGTGGTCGGAACTGCATGAATCCGTCAACATCATGCCGCGCGGCCACTTCCGTGAATAAGCAGTCGTGAATAGGCAGTCGTGAATAAGCAGTAATGACTTGGACGGGTAAAACATGTTACCTATGATCCGTCCGTCCGATCTATTGAAGGGAGTTGCACGCCATGTCAGCCAAACATCCGGTCATCGCCGTCACCGGCTCCAGCGGGGCGGGAACCACCACCACCAGCCTGGCGTTCAGGAAGATTTTTCAGCAGTTAGATCTGCGTGCAGCCGAGGTCGAAGGGGACAGTTTCCACCGTTTTACCCGCCCGGAAATGGATATGGCGATCCGCAAAGCGCGCGATATGGGAAAGCACGTCAGCTATTTTGGCCCTGAAGCCAATGATTTCGGCCTGCTGGAAAAGACGTTCAGCGAATATGGCCGAAATGGCACCGGACAATCCCGCAAATATCTGCACACCTATGATGAAGCGGTGCCGTGGAATCAGGTGCCGGGCACCTTTACGCCCTGGCAGCCCTTGCCTGAACCGACTGATGTTCTGTTTTATGAAGGGCTGCACGGCGGTGTCATGACGCCACAGCACAATGTGGCAGACAAAGTGGACCTGCTGGTAGGCGTAGTGCCGATCGTTAACCTGGAGTGGATTCAGAAACTGGTGCGCGACACCGGTGAACGCGGTCACTCACGTGAAGCCGTCATGGACTCTGTGGTGCGATCAATGGAGGACTACATTAACTTTATTACGCCACAGTTCTCCCGCACCCATATTAACTTCCAGCGCGTACCCACGGTGGACACCTCTAACCCCTTTGCGGCACGCGGTATCCCGTCTCTGGATGAAAGCTTTGTCGTCATCCACTTCCAGGGGCTGGAAGATATCGATTTCCCCTATCTTCTCTCCATGTTGCAGGGCTCATTTATCTCCCATATCAAAACCCTGGTGGTGCCGGGTGGAAAAATGGGGCTGGCGATGGAGCTGATTATGGGGCCACTGGTCAAACGCCTGATTGAAGGGAAAAAAATCGGCTGACCCCATTCCGGGCAAACGCAGTTACTGCATCAGCAGGTGATGAATAATGCCAACATGCAGGCTGACGCCAATTTTCAGGACATCTTCGTCAAGACGGAAATGAGGGTTATGCAGTCCCCAGCAGGCCCCTTTTTTCTTATTGCCAGACCCAACCCACAGGAAGCATCCCGGCACCACCTGCTGATAGGCAGAGAAGTCCTCACAGCCGAACATCGGATGATGCATGTTCTGTAACGCCTCTGTCCCCTGCATGGCAATCACGATCTCCCTCGCTATCTGGCAGGCTTCTGGGTGATTCACGCCTGTGGTGTAACCCGGTGTCCATTTCAGCGCATAACTGCCCCCAACGGCCTGCGTCATACCATCCAGCAATTGCGACATCATCTTCGGCACCGCGTTGCGGTTGTGCTGGCTTAGTGTGCGCAACGTACCGCGCAGATGGACTTTATCGGGGATCACATTGTAACCGCCATCGGCCAGGAAACTCGCCACCGTCAGCACGGTCCCATCGTTAGCATCCAGCCTGCGTGACACGATCTGTTGCAACGCCTGAACCACACCCGTGCCCATCACCAGCGGATCGATACTCTGCTGCGGCATCGCCGCATGGGAACCTTTACCTTGCAGGATCACATCGAAGTTATCGCTCGCCGCGCTGAATACACCCTCTTTTATCGCGACCTGCCCGGTGGGCAAGCCAGGAAACACATGCAGACCAAAGATCATTGATACGTCTTCCAGTACACCGAGTGTGATCAGCTCGCTGGCCCCGCCCGGCGGCACCTCTTCCGCATGCTGAAAGATAAAGCGAACTTTACCGACGATCTTCTCCTGCTGCTGGCACAGCACCCATGCAGCCCCCATCAGCATTGCCGTATGAGCATCATGTCCGCAGGCATGCATCACCCCACGATTGCGCGAGGTAAATGGCTCCTGATTCAGCTCTTCAATCGGCAACGCATCCATATCGGCACGCAATGCAATACAGCGATCGCCATGCGGCCCGGCAAGCTCAGCAATCACGCTATTCGGCGTGGGTCGGGTGAGCGTTAGCGGGCCAAATTTTGCCAGTTCAGCCGCCACGTAATCTGCCGTGCCCTGCTCGTGAAAAGAAAGCTCGGCGTTAGCATGAATATGACGGCGCCATTGCAGCACCATTGATTCGACATCCTTAATCAAATTCCTGGTATTCATCATCACTCCTGGATTGATTGACAACATTGCCCCTGCTGGTTGGGAAGAAGGATCAGACCCGCCAGCACGGTCGATAACATGAGAAACAGGAAAGAAGTCAGATAACTCCCCTCTCCAGCCGCCAGTAAATAGCCCATCGCGACCGGCCCAACAAAGCCACCCAGCACGCCACCCGCGTTTAATAAACCAATAACAGAACCGATCATGTCAGGGGGAAAACGCTTCATTGGCAGAGTGAAGCAGGTAACAAATGCACAGATCATGGCGATATTGCAGAGGAACAACATCCACATCGTCACCATCGTCGAGTCCCAGACATAGACTGCCATCATGGCAACCGCAGCCACCAACGTGGCAACACAAATAACCCAAGGCTCACGCCCGGCCATATAACGCCCGACAAACCAGCCACTGGCCAGTGATGACAAGCAGCATCCGATACCGGAGAGACTCATGATTCCGCCAATAGTCGGGAGATCCAGATGATCGCGCTGCACCAGAAAGCTCGGTAGCCAGCTCAGTAAGCTATATAACGGGATATTTATCAGAAAATTTGCCATGAAAAGTTGCCAGAAAAGCGGCTGGCGCAGGCTATGCCACAGGCTGGCACGGGCAATGCGGGGCGTACCATCAGGGGGGAGGACCGCCGCAGGTAACAGCAATCCCATACTGACCGCCGCGATCGCGACCAGCCCTCCCAGAATGAGAAATGCATGGTGCCAGTCAGTGCGATGGAGTGCCCATACCGCCAGCAAAGGCCCGACGGCCATCGCTAATCCCGCTGTGGAAAGCAGCACCGATTGTGCAAACGTACGGTGATGCACAGCGAAATTTGATGAGACGGCTTTTGCGCTGGCGCTGGGGTAACCTGAGTGCCCGATCCCCGCCATAAAACGAAATACCATCAGCAGGCTCAGACTGGTACCCAGCCAGCCAAACAGAAGCGCGCACAGTGCCACTATTGACAGGGAAAGGATAAGCACACGCCGATAGCCCAGCCGATCGTTTAACCACCCTGCTGGGAACTGAGATAATGCATAGGACAGAAAAAAGATGCCGCTGATATAACCCACTTGTTGAGGCGTGAGGTGAAACTCATCACGTATCGGCAACAGAGCAAACCCAATCACTGTTTTATCTATATAGACAAGTACATAGCCCGTAAATAGCAGGAACAGCGTCAGAAAACGTGATGTAATCTTCATTAGTCACTCCCCTAATAACTGATAAAAATCATTGAATTACCATTAACCACATTTAAAAAAAGTATTGCACCGCCATGCAGGTAAGCAGACTCTGCTTAACAACATCGTGGATTTAAGGCAGCAACATAAGATGAATTTTTTAGTGTGGTGATAACGGCCGGGCATCAGGGAAGGAGCAAATATGCGGTATTTACCAAAAATGCAGCAGCTACGGATATTTCAGGAAGTGGTCAATCAGGGCAGTATTCGGGCCGCAGCACGCATGCTGGGACAATCTCAGCCCGCCATCAGCCGGACCTTAAAAGAGCTGGAATATATGCTGGAAACCTCACTGTTCGTGCGCAGTCCGCTGGGCATTACGCTGACGCCAAGCGGCCAGCTGTTTGTCGTGCGCTCACGGAGGATCCTTGAGGAGTTAAAACGGGCAGGTGATGAAATCCGTTTTCTCCACACGCAACATAGCGTCGTGAAAGTGGCACTGAATGACATTTTGTCACTGACAGTGCTGCCTGAGGTACTGGAACAATTCCATCAGCAGCTGCCGTTGACCCGCCTGTATGTCCAGGATCGCAGCCTGCCCTCTCAGCTGTTAGCGGGTGAACTCGATTTTGCGGTTTCTCCGCAACCTGAGGTGTTACCGGACGGGCTGGCGATACAACCGTTATTTAAGACCTCACTGAATGTTGTGGCGAACCGACATCACCCGCAGGTACAGACGAACGATCTGCAACAATTGAGAGGGAGTAAGTGGCTTTTCGCCGGAGAAGAGAGCGAGGTGGCCGTCAGGCTGGACGCGCATCTGGCGACTTTCTTTCAACAGCTGGAGCAGCCGCCTGTCTATACGCATTCACTCTCGCACGGGTTACAGCTGGTGCAGCAGGCAAACTATCTTATGTTGCTGCCACACCCGCTGTTGATCCGGTTTAATTCCACACTGCGGGCACTCGCCATCCCGGCGCTCCCTTCACTGCACTATGCCGCTGTGTGGCCAAAGCAATCTCCACTCACCGCCAGCGCGCAGCGCTTGCTGATGCTAATCCGTCAGGCATGCAAGCAGCTCACCTGAATCAGGCGAGGTCGATAACCTCAAAGCTGTGGCTAATTTTCACTGCGTTCCCCAGCATGATCGCCACCGAGCAATATTTCTCAGCAGAGAGATCGACCGCACGTGACACCGCTTTATCGCCCAGCGCTTTGCCACTGACAATAAAGTGCAGGTTAATATGGGTGAAAATTCGCGGTGCCTCTTCACGACGTTCCGAGGTCAGTTTGACTTCACAATCAGCAACATCGTGGCGGCCTTTCTGCAGAATAGACACCACATCAATAGCACTGCATCCCCCAGCCGCCATCAGCACCATTTCCATCGGGCTGGGCGCTTTATCCCCGGCATTACCATCCATCAAAACCTGATGGCCGGATGAGGATTCGCCCAAAAACGTCATCCCTTCAACCCACTTAACGCGTGCTTGCATCACAAAATCCTCTCATTGATTCAGTTACCGCAGAGTACGCTGCACTAACAAAAACGGCAACGCTGCCGTTTTAGAACTATGCTGAAGCGAGACAACAGAAGACAGTCTTGTAAAGCTGTGCTACAAACGAAGCTGCAATATTTTACTGGCATAACAATGCACGGTAAAAACGGGACGACAGCACGAGCCATGCTCTTAACAGAGGCCCGTATAATTTTCCTATGGGAACGCTTGAATATTTCAACGCCTTGCAGGGATACATACCCTGATACCCACAAATATTTCGTGTTTCAGTTCAGCGGCAACGCCTCTGAAGGACGCAGAATTCAGGGTATATTTAGGCACGATTACAACAGAGGATAACAGCGAATGGTTCTCGGCAAACCGCAAACAGACCCTACACTCGAATGGTTCCTGTCACATTGCCATATTCACAAATATCCATCCAAAAGCACTCTGATTCATCAGGGTGAGAAGGCGGAAACCCTCTATTACATCGTTAAAGGATCGGTAGCGGTGTTAATCAAGGATGAAGAAGGCAAAGAGATGATCCTCTCCTACCTCAATCAGGGCGACTTCATTGGCGAACTGGGCCTGTTTGAAGAAGGTCAGGAGCGTAGTGCGTGGGTACGTGCGAAAACAGCCTGTGAAGTGGCTGAAATTTCCTACAAAAAATTCCGTCAGTTGATTCAGGTGAATCCTGACATTCTGATGCGCCTGTCTTCACAGATGGCGCGTCGCCTGCAAGTGACATCAGAGAAAGTGGGCAATTTAGCTTTCCTTGATGTGACCGGACGCATTGCCCAGACGTTGCTGAATCTGGCAAAACAACCGGATGCCATGACGCACCCGGATGGAATGCAGATCAAAATCACCCGTCAGGAGATCGGCCAGATCGTCGGCTGCTCCCGCGAAACGGTGGGTCGTATTCTGAAAATGCTGGAAGATCAGAACCTGATCTCCGCACATGGTAAAACCATTGTTGTTTACGGCACTCGTTAACCGGCTCTGAACCCACGGCGCGACCCTCAGTCGCGCCGTTTTTTATTTGGTGTGGCTCATGTGGCGGAGAATTATCTATCACCCGGAAGTTAACTACGCACTCAGGCAAACGCTGGTGCTCTGTTTACCCGTGGCGATCGGCTGGATGCTGGGCAACCTGCAAAATGGCCTGCTGTTCTCATTAGTCCCCGCCTGTTGTAATAATGCCGGCCTTGATACCCCGCACAAACGCTTCTTTAAACGCCTGATCGTCGGCGGTTGCCTGTTTGCCTTCAGTAGCTTTTTGATTCAGTACGCCGGGGCCGAAGCGGTGCCACTGCCCGTGATCCTGCTGGTCATGGCACTCTTGCTTGGCGTGACTGGTGAGATCAGCCCGCTGCACGCGCGCCTGCTTCCGGCATCGTTGATTGCCGCTATCTTCACACTCAGCCTGGCCGGGCGCATGCCCATGTGGCAGCCACCGCTGCTGTTTATTCTCGGCACCGTCTGGTATGGCGCATTTAACTGGTTCTGGTTCTGGCTGTGGAAAGAGCAGCCGATGCGCGAAACCCTCAGCCTGCTCTATCATGAACTGGCTGATTATTGCGAAGCGAAATACAGCCTGTTAACCCAGCTGACCGATCCCCAAACCGCCCTGCCGCCGCTGCTGGTCCGCCAGCAGAAAGCCGTCGACCTGATTAACACCTGTTACCAGCAGATGCATATGCTGGCCGCCAGTCGCGACAGCCATTATCAGCGTCTGACGCGTGCATTTCAGGTCGCACTGGATTTGCAGGAGCATATTGCCGTTAGCCTGCACCAGCCGGAGGAAGTGCAAAAGCTGGTGGAGCAGAGCCACGCCGAGGCGGTGATCCGCTGGAATGCGCAGACGATTGCCACCCGCCTGCGGGTACTGGCTGACGATATCCTCTACCACCGCTTCCCTGAACGTTTCACGATGGAAAAACAGCTTCAGGCACTGGAGAAAATCTCCCGTCAGCACCCCGATAATCCGGTCGGTAACTTCTGTTACTACCACTTCAGCCGCATCGCCCGCGTGCTACGCACCCAGCATCCGCTGTACCGTCGCGACCTGATGGCTGACCGCCAGCGCCGCCTGCCGCTGTTCCCTGCGTTGAAAAGCTATCTGTCGCTGAAGTCCTCTGCCCTGCGTACCGCCGCACGCTTCGCCGTGATGCTGACCTTTGCCAGTTCGCTGGCCCTGTTCTTCAATCTGCCGAAACCTTACTGGATCCTGATGACGGTGATGTTTGTCAGCCTCAACGGCTACAGCGCTACCCGCGTCCGTATCCAGCACAGGGCGCTGGGAACGCTGGCCGGGCTGGCGATTGCCGCTGCCACACTCGGTTTACATGCCCCGGAATCCTGGGTGCTGCTGGTGATGTTGCTGATCACCCTGGTGAGCTACCTGTTTATCCGTAAGTTTTATGGCTGGGCCACCGTGGGATTCACCGTCACGGCGGTGTATACGCTGCAACTGCTGTCGCTAAACGGTGCGCAGTTCCTGCTGCCTCGCTTAATGGACACGCTAATGGGCTGTCTGATTGCCTTTGGCGGCATGATTTGGCTGTGGCCACAGTGGCAGAGTGGGTTGATGCGCCAGAATGCGCACGATGCGCTGGAGACCTATCAGGAGGCATTACAGAAGCTGCTGGGCAGCGAACAGGATGCGGAGAAACTGGCCTATCAGCGGATGCGGGTGAATCAGGCGCACAATGCGCTGTTTAACTCACTGCATCAGGCGATGCAGGAACCGGGCTTTAATTCACGCTACCTGGCCGATATGCAGCTGTGGGTCACCCACAGCCAGTTTATTGTTGAGCATATCAACGCCATGACGATTCTGGCGCGGGAACATACCATGCTGACGCCAACGCTGGCAGAGCGCTATCTGCAATCCTGCGAAATTGCCCTGCAACGCTGTCAGCAGCGTCTGGAGTATGACGGGCCGGACTCGGGCAGCAATGTACTGGATGCCCCCGAGGATTTCCATCAGGGACCCGTGACCATCATGGAACGACACGTGAAGCGTATTCTGGGTCACCTCAGCGTGATGCACACCATTTCGTCCCTGACCTGGAGCCAGCGCCCACATCATGGCCGCTGGCTATCCCGACGACTACGTAAATCGAAAACGTAGAAACGGGCCTTATTTCAGAACATTTTCGACCGCTGTCGCAAACCGTGCCATACCTTCGGCGATATCAGTTGGCTCAATCACCAGTGAAGGCGCAAAACGCATCACGTCCGTTCCGGCGACCAGCACCATCACACCGGCCTCTGCCGCCGCGTTAAGAATATCGCGCGCTTTACCGGCGTGCTGAGGTTTCAGCTCCGCGCCCATCAGCAGGCCTTTGCCACGAATATCGCTGAACAGATCGAAACGAGCATCCAGCGCCTGCAGCGCATCAACGAACAGCTGACGGCGCTCTTCCACACCTTCCAGCACCTCTGGGGTATTGATGATATCGAGCGCCGCTTCAGCGACTGCACAGGCCAGCGGATTGCCGCCATAGGTAGTGCCGTGCACGCCAGGCGCCATGACCGAGGCAATGTCGTTGGTGGTTAGCATGGCACTGACCGGGAAACCACCGCCCAGCGCTTTGGCTGTGGTGAGGATATCCGGCTGCACGCCGTAATGTTCATAGGCAAACAGTTTACCGCTGCGCCCCATACCGCTTTGCACTTCATCCAGAACCAGCAGCGCATTATGTTCATCACAGAGCTGGCGCAGCCCCTGCATAAATTCTGGTGTCGCGGGCATCACGCCCCCTTCACCCTGGATCGGCTCGACCACAATCGCGCAAGTATGATCGTCAATCACCGCTTTGACCGCAGCCAGATCGTTAAACGGCACGTGGACAATATCGGCAGGTTTTGGCCCGAAACCATCGGAATACTTCGGCTGACCGCCCACGGACACCGTAAACAGCGTGCGGCCGTGGAAGGCGTTATGGAAGGCAATGATTTTACTTTTGAACGGGCTGTGACGTTTGGTGGCGTAGTAACGCGCCAGCTTAAACGCCGCTTCGTTCGCTTCCGCGCCGGAGTTAGCAAAGAATACGCGTTCGGCAAAAGTCGCGTTGATCAGCTTGGTCGCCAGACGCAGCGCAGGTTCGTTAGTAAAGACGTTGCTGGTATGCCACAGGGTTTCACCCTGGGTTTTTAATGCCTCAACCAGCGCCGGATGGCAATGCCCGAGAGCGGTAACCGCGATACCGCCGGAGAAATCGATGTACTCTTTTCCCTGCTGATCCCACACGCGGCTGCCTTTGCCTTTGACCGGCACAAACTGTGCTGGTGCATAAACAGGCAAAATAACCTCATCGAACGTTGCACGTGTTACCGCTAATTTTTCCGCCGCCATTCACTACCTCGCCATTTATTCTTTTCAGGGATATGAAAATATAGTCATAAAATATGCATAAAAAGTCACGCAAAGGCAAACGTTAATCAGCGTTTGAGGAAATTAGCCAGCAGCTGATGCCCCTGCTCACTGAGGATGCTTTCCGGGTGAAACTGCACCCCTTCCAGCGCGAGCGTGCGGTGGCGGAAGCCCATGATCTCATCAGGCTGACCATTCTCATGCAGGGTCCAGGCGGTGACTTCAAATTCAGCGGGCAGACTGCCGTTTTCCACAATCAATGAATGATAGCGGGTCACGGTCAGTGGATGATTCAGCCCGGCAAACACACCGCCATCACGGTGTTCAATCGCTGATGTTTTGCCGTGCATCACCTTGCGCGCACGCACCACGCGGGCGCCAAAGGCCTGCGCGATCGCCTGATGTCCCAGACAAACGCCAAGAACAGGCAATTTTCCAGCGAAGTAGCGTATAGCCTCAAGAGAGATGCCGGCTTCAGTGGGCGTGCAGGGACCGGGGGAGATCACCAGATGTTCCGGGGCCAGCGCGTCAATCTCAGCGAGCGTGATCTCGTCATTGCGGCGTACGCACACCTCGGCCCCCAGCTCAGAAAAATACTGGTAGAGGTTCCAGGTGAAGGAGTCGTAATTGTCGATCAGCAGCAGCATGGTGGGCTCGTTACAGCAGGGCCGCCAGCAGACGGCCCTGACAGAATGCCATTAGAGAATTATGGCAGTACTTTGGCAGACAGAATGACCACCGGGGTCACCGGTACATTCTGGTAAGGGCCAAAGGTTTTCGTCTGAACCTGGGCGATCTTATCGGCCACGTCCATTCCCTTCACCACTTTACCGAAGACGGCATAACCAAAATCGCGCTGACCATGATCGAGGAAGGCGTTATCCGCCACGTTGATAAAGAACTGGCTGGTGGCACTGTCCTTCTCAGCCGTGCGCGCCATTGAGATGGTACCGCGTTTATTTAACAGGCCGTTATCTGCCTCATTTTTAATCGGCGGTTTAGGTTGTTTCTGCTGCATGTCGGCGGTGAATCCCCCGCCCTGCAACATGAAACCTGGGATCACGCGGTGAAAAATGGTGTTGTTATAAAAACCACTGTTCACGTAATCCACAAAATTAGTCACCGATACCGGTGCTTTCTGGTTGTTCAGTTCCAGTTCGATAGTACCGGCGGAAGTGGTCAGCAGCACATGCGTGTCCCCCTTCGCGGCAATAGCGGAGGCAGAGATCGTCGACAGGGCGAGAACGGTCGCCACTGCGGTCAAAGTACGTTTCAACATGAAAGATTCCTTACTGAGTGCAACAAACCATAAAAACAACGCTGATTGTAAAGAGGCACTTACCAACGCGCCAGCGTTTTACCTTTATTTACGCTGCAAACATCCTGAAGCAACCCGGCTAAGAGAAGTCCGAATGGTGATAATGATCACGTTATGAATGAAATATGAAGATATTCATTTCATTAAAGATTTAAGCAGATCACGAATATCGTTAAACTTCTCCCGTTTACCACGGGCATTCCGCCCGATGATTTCTCTTTCAAACAGGTTTCCACTATGACAAATCGCAATCGAATTGGGCTTACCTGGATCAGCTACTTCTCTTATGCGCTGACCGGTGCTGTGGTTATCGTTACCGGTATGGTGCTGGAGAATATTGCTGCTTACTTCCAGCTGCCCGTGGCACAGATGAGTAATACCTTCACCTTCCTGAACGCCGGTATCCTGCTGGCGGTATTCCTTAACGCCTGGCTGATGGAAATTGTGCCACTGAAGCGCCAGCTTATCTTCGGCTTTGTGCTGATGGTACTGGCCGTGCTGGGCCTGATGAACAGCCACAGCCTCACCGTCTTCTCTCTGTGCATGTTTGTGCTCGGGGTGGTGAGTGGTATCACCATGTCCATCGGTACGTTCCTGATCACCCATCTGTATGAAGGACGTCAGCGTGGCTCTCGCCTGCTGTTTACCGACTCCTTCTTCAGCATGGCGGGGACCATTTTCCCGATTATTGCGGCCGCTATTCTCGCGCGCTCACTGCCGTGGTACTGGGTCTACGCCTGCATCGGCGTGATCTATGTCGCCATCTTTGTTCTGGCACTGTGCTTTGAATTCCCGGTGCTGGGCAAGAAAGCCACCCGAGGTGAGCCTGTCGTAAAAGAGAAATGGGGCGTGGGCGTGGGCCTGTTGGCTGTCGCGGCACTGTGCTACATCCTCGGTCAGCTTGGTTTTATTGGTTGGGTGCCACAGTACGCCACCAAAAGTATGGGTATGGATATCGGCCAGGCCGGGGGGCTGGTTGGTAACTTCTGGACCGCGTATATGATTGGTATGTGGGCGTTCAGTGCCATTCTGCGCTTCTTCGATCCGCAGCGCATTCTCACCGTGCTGGCACTGGCCGCGACGGCGCTGATGTACTGGTTTATCACCACCACGGATGCCTCGATGCTGAAGTGGATCATGCTGAGCCTGGGCTTCTTCTCCAGCGCTATCTACACCACTATCATCACGCTGGGTTCATTGCAGACCAAGGTCGCTTCGCCGAAGCTGGTGAACTTCATCCTGACCTGCGGCACCGTCGGCACCATGCTGACCTTCGTGGTCACTGGCCCGATCGTAGAGAAAGGCGGCGCACACGCGGCGCTGGCAACCGCTAACGGTCTGTATGCCGTGGTCTTTGTGATGTGTCTGCTGCTGGGCTTCGTCAGTAAGCACAAGCTGCACGGACATATGGGTTCACATTAAAAAGTATCTTTAGGGGCAGACCTTCTTTTCCGGTCTGCCCGAATTTAGGTACACATCCTCGCTACGGGGCGACCGGAAGAAAAGGCAGCCCCTACCGTCGCTTTATCGCTTGAAATCCACCTTTTCACTCTCATCCAGATGGATCACGCTGGTGGCGGGCGCCGTCTCGGCGATCACCCGTCCATGACGGATGGAGTAGCGCACCGGCACCTGACGGCGTAAAGCATCAAAACCGCTCTCCGCAGGCAGGATCACCAGGTTAGCGCTGTTACCGCATTGAATCCCATAGTCCTTCAGTTGCAATGTTCTGGCGCTGTGGGTGGTAATCAGCTTAATCCCTGCATCCAGCTGCTCGTATCCCATCAGCTGGCACACGTGCATTCCCATATGTAATACCTGCAACATGCTGGCAGTCCCCAGGGGATACCAGGGATCGAACACATCATCGTGACCAAAGCAGACATTGATGTCCGCCTCCAGCATCTCTTTCACCCGTGTAATGCCCCGGCGCTTCGGATAGGTATCGAAACGGCCCTGCAAGTGAATATTCACCAGCGGGTTAGCCACAAAGTTAATCCCGGAGAGCTTCAGCAGTCGGAACAGGCGAGAGGTGTAAGCGCCGTTATAGGAGTGCATCGCGGTGGTATGACTGGCCGTCACGCGCGGCCCCATCTGTTCACGGTGCGCCAGTGCCGCAACGGTTTCAACAAAGCGCGACTGCTCATCATCAATCTCATCGCAGTGCACATCCACCATGCGCTGATACTTTTGCGCCAACGCGAAAGTACGGTGCAGTGACTCAACGCCGTATTCGCGGGTGAACTCAAAATGTGGTATCGCCCCCACCACATCCGCTCCCAGCTGTAATGCCTGTTCCAGCAGCGCTTCGCCATCGGGGTACGACAGGATCCCCTCCTGCGGGAAGGCCACCAGCTGGATATCCACCCACGGCGCCATCTCCTGCTTCACTTCCAGCATCGCTTTCAGCGCAGTCAGCGTGGGGTCAGAAACATCAATGTGGGTGCGCACATGCTGAATACCATTGGCGATTTGCCACTTCAGCGTCTGACACGCACGCTGCTTTACATCGTCATGCGTCAACGTCGCCTTACGCTCTGCCCAGCGCTCAATGCCTTCGAACAGCGTACCGGACTGATTCCAGGCTGGTTCGCCCGCGGTCTGCGTGGTGTCCAGATGAATATGCGGCTCAATAAACGGAGGGAAGGCCAGCCCGCCTTCGGCGTCCAGCGCTTCACCGCTGAGACTTGTTTGTGGCTGCGGCACGATATTCACAATTTTGCCGTGCTGGATCTCAATCTGCCACAGCCCTTCACGCCCCGGCAGGCGAACGTGATTGATCCACTGTAATGTAGCTTGCATGGAAGCCCTCCGTTATCAACAAGATGCTTTAACCCTATCACTGTTCAGAGTGAGTGAAGGGAATTTGTGGGGGTTTTTGCGGGGAAATAAAAAGGGCGACCGTGAATCACGATCGCCCTGGTATGTCAGGCTCAACAGATTTTATGGCTGAGCAACAAAGCCGATAGCGTCATAGACCTTTTTCAGGGTCTCCTGCGCACGCGCACGCGCTTTCGCCGCGCCGTCACGCATCACCTGCTCAAGGAAAGCTTCATCACTGCGGTAACGGTGATAACGCTCCTGCAACTCACCGAGCATGGCTGATACAGCATCCGCAACCGCCCCTTTCAGGTGACCATACATCTGGCCTGCAAACTCGGCTTCCAGCTCAGTAACCGACTTACCGGTCACACCCGACAAGATATCCAGCAGGTTCGACACACCCGGCTTCTCTTTCACATCGTAACGCACGACGGGTGGCTCATCGCCATCGGTCATTGCACGTTTAATCTTCTTCACGACCGACTTCGGATCTTCCAGCAGGCCGATAACGTTATTGCGGTTATCGTCAGACTTGGACATTTTCCTGGTCGGCTCCAGCAGCGACATCACGCGCGCGCCGGATTTAGGAATAAACGGCTCTGGCACGGTAAAGATGTCGCCGTACAGCGCGTTAAAGCGCGAAGCCACATCACGGCTCAGCTCCAGATGCTGTTTCTGGTCTTCACCTACCGGCACCTGAGTGGTCTGATACAGCAGGATATCTGCCGCCATCAGCACCGGATAGTCAAACAGACCCGCGTTAATATTTTCTTCGTAACGTGCGGATTTGTCTTTGAACTGAGTCATACGGCTCAGCTCACCGAAATAGGTGTAGCAGTTCAGGATCCAGCCAAGCTGCGTATGTTCAGGTACGTGCGACTGAACAAAAATGGTGCTTTTCTGTGGGTCGATGCCGCAGGCAAGGTAGAGTGCCAGCGTATCAAGCGTGGCCTTACGCAGTGCAACCGGGTCCTGGCGAACCGTGATGGCGTGCAGGTCAACGATGCAGTAGATGCAGTGATAGTCATCCTGCATCTGTACCCACTGACGCAGCGCACCCATATAGTTACCGATGGTCAGTTCACCTGAAGGCTGTGCGCCGCTAAATACGATGGGTTTGCTCATGTTTCCGTCCTGAATAATTACAGCCCGAGTGCGGGCAACAAATCGTTAAAGTGATCAAGCGTGACGTCGGGCTGACTGGTGGCAATAGGCTCACCGTAGTTATAACCGTACGTCAGGCCAATGCAGGGACATCCTGCCGCCTGCGCAGCCTGAATATCATTGCGCGAATCGCCAACAAATACTAACTCTCCCGGCAGCAGGCCAAACTTGCCCAACACCAGAAACAACGGTGCAGGATGCGGTTTCTTCGCTACCACATCATCGCCACCAATAATCAGGGAGAAGAAGTCGGCAATGCCGAGCGATTGCAGCAGCGGGGCAACAAACGGCGTGGGCTTATTGGTGACCAGCGCCATTGGCAGGTTATGCGCCGCCAGTGCGGCCAGCGTCTCTTTGACGCCAGGATACAGCAGGCTGCCGCCGTCTACGCTGTGTGCATAGTGCTTATCCAGCAGCACGCGCGCATCAGACAGCAAGCCGCTCTGCGGGGCATGACCCAGCGCCCACGTCAGGGCGCGTTCGATAAGAATATCCGCCCCGTTGCCAATCCAGGTAGACACCCGCTCAACACCCGCCGCGGGCAGGTTCAACTCAGTAAGCGCGCCATCAACGGCACTCGCCAATCCTGGTGCGCTATCTGTCAGCGTGCCATCAAGATCAAAAGCGAGGGCGCGGACGTTAGTGAAATGACCCATGACGAGACTTCTCCAGCTCAGTGCGCATATCATCGATCACTTTCTTGTAATCGGGATGACCAAAGATGGCTGAACCGGCAACAAACATATCGGCACCCGCTGCGGCAATCTCACCAATGTTGTCCGCTTTGACGCCGCCATCCACTTCCAGGCGAATGTCATAGCCGCTCTGGTCGATCAGCTTGCGTACCTGGCGCAATTTATTCAGCGTGCCAGGAATAAATGACTGACCACCGAAGCCCGGGTTCACGGACATCAGCAGGATCACATCCAGCTTATCCATGACATAATCAAGCACGCTGAGCGGCGTTGCCGGGTTCAGCACCAGGCCTGCTTTGCAGCCATGCTCTTTAATCAGTTGCAGCGTGCGGTCTACATGCTCAGACGCTTCGGGATGGAAGGTGATATAGCTGGCACCCGCCTTGGCAAAATCAGGTATCAAACGGTCAACCGGTTTGGCCATCAGATGGACATCGATCGGCGCAGTGACGCCATAATCGCGCAGGGCTTTTAACACCATCGGTCCCATCGTGAGATTGGGAACATAATGATTATCCATCACATCAAAGTGAACCACATCACCGCCAGCAGCCAGTGCTTTAGCAGTGTCTTCGCCCAGGCGGGCAAAATCTGCGGAAAGAATTGATGGGGCAATTAAAAACTGTTTCATCCGTTTCTCCCTGGTTGTGCCTGACGTTCAGGCTGTCATCACCGGCCAGTATACAATGCCAGTAATTCATTGACCTTACTTCGCGTGTTGCCACTGCGGCTGATCGAACGACGCACTTTGATTTCGTGCAAGATAGCCCCCTCGTACCACTCACGCGTGAGTGGCGTATCGTGGTTCGAGATCAGCACGGTAATACTGTGCTCGTTGGCCAGCATGGTAGCCAGTTCGACCAGATGCTGTTGCTCACGCATACTGAAGCTGTTGGTGTGGTACGCCGTAAAATTCGCGGTGGTGGAGAGCGGAGCATAAGGGGGATCGCAATATACCACCGCTCCCTTTTGCGCTTTTCTCAGCGTAACATCGTAAGACTCACAGACAAAAGTCGCCTGCTGCGCCCGTTCGGCGAACCAGTAAAGCTCATCTTCCGGGAAGTAGGGCTTGCGGTAACGACCAAATGGCACGTTGAACTCACCGCTCAAATTGTAACGGCACAAGCCGTTATAGCAGTGTCGGTTGAGATACAAAAACAGCACCGCACGTCGATAATCATTGCGACACAGATTGAATTCTTTGCGATAGGTGTAGTACACCGCCGAATCATTCGTTTCTGGAACGAACAGCCTGCGCACGTCTTCCACGAACTCATCTGTGCGCTCTTTGACGATGTTATAGAGGTTAATCAGGTCGTTGTTAATGTCTGCAAGAATGTACTTTGAGTACTGGGTGTTAAGAAATACCGAGCCAGCCCCAACGAAGGGTTCGATTAAACAGTCCCCTTCTGGGAGGTGGCGTCGGATATCATCGAGCAACGGGTACTTGCCACCTGCCCACTTCAAGAAAGCGCGATTTTTTTTCATGCTGTCGTTAATTACTTTTACTCATCAGGCTGTGGTTACACCGACAGCATATCTGCGCTTTGAATGCTCTGCGTGCCAGCGGCACGCACACACACTAAGGATGCGCCGGGTTGCCCCGGCAAGGGTTATTTACCCGCTTCTTTTTTTATCTGGCTAACCGGTTTTACCCAGGGATTCTGAGCACGAACTTCTGCCGGTAAGGTGGCAACAGCACGTTTAGCATCGCCGGAAGTCGCATAAGAGCCACTCACCAGCACATACCAGGGCTGTCCGTTACGCGTGGTCTGATAGACATGATAGCCGCTCAGATTTTGTTTTTTCGCCCACGCATTCAACGTGTCAGAACGCGATGCACTGCTCAACTGCAGCGTAAAGTTACCGCCCGGCGTGCTTGCGCTACGCGAGGCTGGCGCGATCTGACTGGCTGCTGAAGCTGGTTTGCTCTCTTTCACCGCAGGCTTGCTGGCCGCAGGCGTATGGGCCGCAACCGGTTTATTCTGGTGCGTCGCCGTCGGGCGTGGAGCCGTAACAGGTTTATTGTTCGCCGGGCGTGGGGTTTCTGCCCCTGGTGCTACCGTAGCAGCCGCCGTCGGCAATGAAGACTGCCCCTGACCCGCCTGCGCTGCCGCATCAACCTGCCCTTGCTGGTCATTCAATGCGTTATTCAGATCGCCTGGCAGCTCGATACGCTGTTGATTTGGCGGTGTCTGCACCGGCTGTGCTTCTGTCGGCGTTGGGGAGATCGGTGGAACACCCACATTCTGAGACGAATCCGGCTGAGTATTATTCGCGGTTGGGCTGGTTTCAGACGTGGCTGGCTGGCCTGGCTGGCCGCTCATTGAAGAGGACCCGGAGAGATCGATATTCTTATCACCACCTGAGTTAGCCGCAGGCGTCGTTGCAGGCTGTTTCGCACTGCTGCTATCAGGTGATTTCAACGCAGACCCAATACCTAACACAAGCAACAGCAGAACCAGGATACCCATTCCCATCATCATATGCTGCCGGGATACAGGGACTTTTGGTGCAGACGATGTTTTGCGCGACCGCGTCGGTCGGCGGTCGCTGGTGTCAGGTTTTAACTCGTCTTCCGGTTTAAACTCGTCCATTTAACCTCCTCCCATAGAGCGGCAATGCCGTTCGAGCCCTGTGAACGGCTATACGTCAGAAAGCAACCAGCAGACCTGGTTACAGATAATCGCTATGGCTTTTGACAATCCTGAATGGATGCAAGAACCATATCATGTGGCACTCCGCTGCGCACTTCGGCTTTGCCGATGGCCAGAGGAAGAATCAGACGCAGTTGGCCAGCCAGCACTTTTTTATCACGCATCATATGCGGCAGGTAGTCAGCCGCTGCCATGCTTTCTGGCCCATGCACCGGTAACCCGGCACGCTGTAACAACGCGATAATACGGTCTGTGTCTTGCGAACTGAACTGACCAAGGCGTTCAGCGTTGCGTGCAGCCATCACCATTCCGGCAGCCACCGCTTCGCCGTGCAGCCAGTTGCCGTAACCCATATGAGCTTCAATGGCGTGGCCATAGGTATGCCCAAGATTCAGCAACGCACGCTGCCCGTGCTCATGTTCATCAGCCGCTACGACTTCGGCTTTCAACTCACAGCAACGGCGAATGCAGTACGCCATCGCCGTGCCATCCAGCGCCAGTAAGGCATCCAGATTGTTTTCAAGCCAGGTGAAGAATTCACCGTCAAGGATGATGCCGTATTTGATCACTTCTGCCAGCCCGGAAGAGAGCTCACGCGCTGGGAGAGTGTTCAGGCAGTCAAGATCAACCACCACCGAGACAGGTTGATAAAATGCCCCGATCATGTTTTTGCCTAACGGATGATTGACGGCGGTTTTCCCCCCCACAGAGGAGTCAACCTGCGACAGCAGCGTGGTTGGCACCTGGATAAAGCGCACGCCACGCTGATAGCTGGCGGCGGCAAATCCGGTTAAATCACCAATCACACCGCCACCCAGTGCCACCAAAGTGGTATCCCGGCCATGAGGTTTGGTCAGTAACGCGGTAAAGACCTGATCCATCACGGTCAGCGATTTAAACTGCTCACCGTCCGGCAGGATCACCTGATCGACTACCACGCCCGCGCCTTCAAGGCGTGAACGCAACGAGTCAAGATAGAGAGGAGCCAGCGTCTGGTTGGTTACCAGCATGACCTGATCGCCCGCTTTAAGCGGCCAAAAAGAAGCCGGATCTGCGAACAACCCGGCGGCGATGGTAATGGGGTAACTGCGATCCCCAAGAGTTACGGTAATCCTCTCCATGACGCTGTATCACCTTTTTTGCTGTGCCCACAAGTGGGCCGTCAGAGCCTGAATCAGCTCTTTTCCAACATATTGATAATCTGATTAGCCACCACTTTCGCACTTTGATCGTCAGTACGAATGGTTACGTCGGCAATCTCTTCATACATCGGATTGCGTTCATCGGCTAATGCTTCCAGCACTTCACGCGGTGGAGAATCCACCTGCAACAGCGGACGCTTTTTGTCGCGCTGAGTACGTGCCAGTTGCTTTTCGATAGTCGTTTCAAGATAAACCACTACGCCACGGGCGGAGAGACGATTGCGCGTTTCGCGCGACTTGACGGAACCGCCACCTGTCGCCAGCACAATGCCCTGCTTTTCAGTGAGTTCATTGATGATTTTTTCTTCGCGATCGCGGAAGCCTTCTTCGCCTTCGACGTCAAAAACCCAGCCCACATCCGCTCCGGTACGTCGCTCAATTTCTTGATCGGAATCGAAAAATTCCATATTGAGTTGTTGAGCTAACTGACGCCCAATAGTGCTTTTGCCGGCACCCATAGGCCCAACCAGAAAGATATTGCGTTTCTCTGCCATTTTTTCGGTATTACTAAGACAATTCGTTGATGATACCCCGCCTTAAACCAGGCAGGACATGAACTGAAACCTCATGAGCGATAGTGTGAGAGTCAGATGAAAATTATCTCAACACTGAAGGTGTTTTGGCAACCGATTAAATTTACCTTGCCCATTGCACGCAATATTTTGGCGCGTTTCAGTCCGCTTCATTTATCAGCCGGATGTGGTTGCATCGGCTACGCCGGTTGCGCGCGATAAAAAACGGTTAAAAAGCATTCGCTGCTAAGGGCACCTGGCCCGTAATTCAAAATCGCTAAACCTTGTAAGCTAATTCCGGCCTTGCGTCAAACCCAACTGTCAGCAATTCCGGAAAAAACATGCAGGTGTTACAGTTTGCCTCAAAAATCGCATTAATCGCTACGAATGAGTCTCGGTGTGATGAAGATCACCAATTCGCGCCTTTTCTGTTCACGGATATCGTGACGAAACAGGCTCCCCAATAGGGGAATATCGCCCAAAAAAGGCACCTTAGTGCGCCCTGTAGCGCTTTGTTGCTGAAAAATGCCCCCCAGTGCCAGCGTCTGCCCATCCTGCAACATCACCTGAGTATCAATCTCCTGTTTATCGATGGTCAGCACCTCATTTTCACCGCTTCGCATATTTTTTCCGGGTACATTTTGAGAAATATGCAGTTTCAGCAAAATCCGACCGTTAGCCTGCACTTCTGGCGTGACTTCCATCGCCAGCATCGCCTCTTTAAATTCCATAGTGGTCGAACCACTATTGCCGCTGGCGACCTCATAGGGAATTTCCGTACCTTGTTTGATGCTGGCGGTTTGCTGATGAGATGTGAACAAACGTGGGCTGGCAATAATCTCGGCCTGCTGCTCTCTTTCCAGCGCGCTCAGCTCAAGATCCAGCAACTGACCATCCAGCTTTGCCAGCGTCAAACCCACCCTGCCTGCCGGGCGACTGACGCCAAGATCCACTCTAAGCTGGCTGCTACGCAGCGCGTCTGCCACCTGTTCAGACCCACTCAACCCCCAGTTAACCCCTAACTCACGCAGATTCTCTTCGCTGATGGTGACGATGTGTGCTGCCAGTTCAATCTGTGCCAGCGGCACATCCAGCTGTCGCAGCCAGCGTTCCGCCTGATCGAGGGCGCTTTCAGTATCTCGTAATAACAGACTGTTGGTCCGGCTATCCAGCGTAATGCTGCCACGCGCGGTCATTAATCGGGCGCGCTCATTTTGCAGGCTGCCATTTACCGCTGCGGCATCAGCATGCTGGAGGGTAAGCGTACGGTTATGCAGGGGTAGCATCTGCTCCTGAGCGTCACGCCGTGCGGCCGTCTTGCGCTCTTCCTCTTGCTGCCAGCTCTCCGGATAAACCAGCATCACATTGCCCTGTTTTTCCATCGTCAGGCGCCCCATTTTTAGCACCAGTTGTAAAGCCTGCTGCCAGGGCACGTCTTTCAACCGAAGAGAAAGCGTGCCTTCAACGCCTGGCGCCACCACCAGATTGAGCTGCTGATAATCGGCCAGCGCCTGTAATACCTGCCCGACCGGGGCCGCGTCAAAAGCGAGAGAGAGGGGAGCCTGTTTGGCTGATAACGGGCTTATCAGCATCAGCCACAGGTAAAGCATCCTGAGCATTATGTCGTCCTTTTAATGCCAGCCGCCGCAACGGTTGGCAGTTCTGTAGTGTGGTGATCGTGATAGCCTGAGCATCAATCTCCGCTATGCGCCAGTCCGTGCCCGGTAAGGGATCGCCAGGCTGACGCCAGAGCAATTTATGCTGAGGTGAAACCAACCATGCGTTATAGCGGCCCTCGTGGCCGATAAGTCCCAATAAACGCCAGGTGAGTTCAGCCTCTGCCGCTGGCGCGCAACGCTGGACGTTCGGAGGAAAAAAAGGATCGCGTGCCCAACCGTTACACATCAACAGCAGCAACCCCCAAGCCAGCTTAATTTTCATCCGTTAACTCCATGACCAGGCGCAATTGCTGTTCCTCACGTTGCAGGTTGAACTGGGAGGAGAGTAGCGTGGGCTGAAGCGCCGAAAGATAATCCAGCAACGCAATAAATTGTGACCAGTCCAGCGTCAGCGATAGCTCACCACCCTGCCCGGAAGGGTGCCAGTACTCCAGCACCGCGCCACTGGCGTGGAGCAAGTCGGACAGTGAAAAAGAGCGGCTAATGGCAGAGGCAAGCTGCGCCTCAAGCTGTTCTGTCTGCTGCTGTAAGGCGACCAGCGCGGGCATGGCACGGAGTAATTGCAACTGCTGGTGATAACGTTGTGCCTGCTGTTGATGCTGCTGTTCCCACTGTTGCTGCTGTTGCTGTATCGGGCGCAGCCATGCGCCCCATAACAGCATTGCCAGCAACAACGCAGCACCACAAAAACTGCATAACCGTAGCCATGTCGCCATTTGCAACCAGCCGTTCAGCCAGCGGTACATCATTCCCCAGCGCCAGATGAGAAGTCCGGTAGTGCCTGCATATCGAACGTCATTTCGCCCGTGCGAACACGCTGGACGGCTCCCAGGTTCACCTGTTTAAACAGCGTGATTTCCCGCAATCTGTCACGCAGCTGATGCAGTTCCTGGATGCTGGCAGCCACCCCGCGGAACACCAGTTCTTTACGGGTTTTATGCAATACGTTCAGCCAGGTATCCGGTGGAAATCGCGGGCCGAGCGCACGCGCGAAATCACGCCACTGCGCCATCTGCTGCTGGCGGCGAGCAAGGTGGTCCTGTTGGCGTTGTAAGGTGCTGAGCTGCTGCTGTGCGGCCTGTGTACGCCCGATCAATGCCTTCACCTCGTTCAGCGCGGCGTTCCACAAACCCTGCGTGCTGCTCTGCTGATGGTTGAGGCTGCGCAGCCAATACCCCTCCAGCATTAACATGGAGAGCACCAGCACTAACACGCCCGCTGCCAGGCGCCAGACGCGCCAGCGTTTCTGCAATTGCACCTGCCGCCACGGCAATAAGTTCACCCATACCATCAGCAATCCTCCGGGCGTAAAGCCAGGCCGGTTGCCAGCGCAAAAGCACCGTCATACACCGGCAACGGCGGTTGATAGCACTGCACTGCGGCCAGCGGCGACAGCGCGCAGGTACCTTCCGGCCGCTCATCTGCCAGCGCAGAGCTGTACCAGACTGAGTGACTGCCTTGTAAGTATCGCTGCTGGAGTGCGCTAAAATCGGCAGCATCTTCCAGCGAACACCAACCCCAGGCATGAACACCCGACTGCGGGGCATACCACAGCCAGTGATCGCTCAGGCGGTGTACCAGCGCAGCGGACGTATCCAGCGACAACCCCCGAGCCAGCGCATACAACGCCGCCGGAGTCAGTTCCAGAACGTCTGGAGACAGCGATGCCTGTTGCAGGCAGTCTACCCAGTTTTGTAGTGCATCCCGACGTGCAGCCGTCAGATACATCGCGCCGTCAGCGTCATCACCACAACGGTAATCCAGCGCCAGCGCTTCAGGTGCTATTGGGAAAAATCGCCTCGCCGCCGCCGTGATGTAATGGCTACGATCGGGTTCACGTAATCGCAGTGCAGGCTGTGCCAGTTGGCGCTGCATGACGAGCTGTGGGGGGAAGCCAACCCGCAGTGAAATGCGGGCAGGAAGGTGTTTACGCCAACGTTGCAGTAATGCCACTACGTCGTCCGGGCGTTGCACCAGGCCATTTCTTAACGTATCTTGCGGCAACGCATGCTGCCACCAATGGCGTAGCTGCCAGCCGTTTCGACGGCGCTGGATGCCCAGGGCGCAGAGCTGCCCGTTTTGAATATCCAGCCCGACTTGCCATGTCTGAAAAGCCATTTCGCGATCTCCTTATCGTCTGTTGAAAAGGACGTATCCAAGGTACAGGCTTGCCTTTATACTACCGCGCGATTGTTTATAAACTGCCCAACCGACTTTAAGTGGGAAATATCAGGTGAAGTTCGTAAAGTATTTATTGATCCTTGCAGTGTGTTGCATCTTGTTGGGAGCTGGCTCGATCTATGGTTTGTACAAATACATAGAGCCGCAACTCCCGGATGTCGCCACGCTGAAAGATGTGCGTCTGCAGACGCCAATGCAGGTCTACAGTGCCGATAACGAGCTTATCGCGCAGTACGGCGAGAAACGTCGTATTCCACTGACGCTGCAACAAATCCCACCGCAAATGGTGAAGGCCTTCATTGCGACGGAAGACAGCCGTTTCTATGAACATCATGGCGTCGACCCGATTGGCATTTTCCGTGCAGCCAGCATTGCGCTGGTTTCCGGTCATGCGTCGCAGGGTGCCAGTACCATTACTCAGCAGCTGGCACGTAACTTCTTCCTCAGCCCTGAGCGTACGTTGATACGTAAGGTCAAGGAGGTGTTCCTCGCCATTCGCATTGAACAGATGATGAGCAAGGATGAGATCCTTGAGCTGTATCTGAACAAGATTTATCTCGGCTACCGTGCTTATGGTGTTGGCGCAGCTGCACAGGTCTATTTTGGTAAAACCGTTGATCAGCTGTCACTGAGTGAAATCGCCATGATCGCCGGCCTGCCAAAAGCACCGTCGACATTTAACCCACTCTATTCTCATGATCGTGCCGTGCAGCGCCGTAATACTGTGCTGGCACGTATGCTTGACCAAAGCTACATCACACAGACGCAATACAACGAAGCGCGCAGCACACCACTGGTGGCGAACTATCATGTGCCAGAAATTGCCTTCTCAGCGCCTTATCTGACTGAGATGGTGCGTCAGGAGATGATCAAACGCTTTGGTGAGAACGCCTACAACGATGGCTACAAGGTCTATACCACCGTCACCCGTAAGCTCCAGGTGGCGGCACAGACCTCGGTACAGGACAACGTCATTGCTTATGACATGCGTCATGGCTATCGCGGTCCGGCCGCTGTGCTGTGGAAAGTGGGCCAGCAGGAGTGGGGCCACAGCGAAATCATGAAAACGCTGAAGTCCCTGCCAGTTTACGGTCCGCTGTTCCCGGCAGTGGTCACCACCAGTAACAGCGATGAAGCCACTGTAATTATGCGTGATGGCAGCAACGTTGCCCTAAACCTCGCCAGTGTTCGCTGGGCGCGCCCGTTCAAGTCAGACACCTTACAAGGTGCCACACCGCGTTCGGTTAGCCAGGTATTACAGCCTGGTCAGCAGATTTGGGTACGCAAGGTGGAGAACGACTGGCAGCTGGGCCAGGTGCCAGATGTGAACTCTTCACTGGTATCGCTCGACCCACACGACGGTGCCGTGCGCGCCCTGGTGGGTGGTTTTGACTTCAATCTGAGCAAGTTTAACCGCGCAACCCAGGCGTTACGTCAGGTCGGTTCCAATATCAAACCGTTCCTGTATACCGCGGCAATGGATCGCGGTTTAACGCTGGCATCCATTCTTAACGATGTGCCGATTTCCCGTTGGGATGCCGGTGCCGGTGCGGACTGGCGTCCGAAGAACTCACCGAATACTTACGCAGGTCCCATCCGTCTGCGTCAGGGATTGGGTGAGTCGAAGAACGTTGTGATGGTGCGTGCTATGCGCGCAATGGGCGTTGACTATGCGGCCGAATATTTACAGCGTTTTGGTTTCCCGGCGCAGAACATCGTCCATACAGAATCACTGGCGCTCGGCTCGGCCTCCTTCACCCCATTGCAGATGGTACGTGGCTACTCTGTAATGGCGAACGGCGGATTCCTGGTTGACCCGTACTTCATCACGCGCATCGATGATGAGCAGGGCAATCACGTCTTCGAAGTGAAACCGAAAGTTGCCTGTGCCGAGTGTAATCTGCCGGTGATCTATGGCGACACCCAGAAGTCAGTTGCGCTAAGTGAAGACAGCGTGGAAAACGTGGCGGTGTCGTCGGAAGGTAACAACGTTGCCGTGCCACAACCACAGCTGGAGCAGGTTTCACAGCAGGATAGCCAGCAGCAGTACGCGCCACACGTGATCAACACCCCGCTGTCATTCCTGATTAAAAGCGCGCTGAATTCGAATGTGTTTGGTGAGCCAGGCTGGATGGGAACGGGCTGGCGTGCTGGCCGTGACCTCAAGCGTAACGATATCGGTGGCAAAACCGGTACCACTAACAGCTCAAAAGATGCCTGGTTCTCTGGCTACGGACCCGGGGTTGTCACCTCGGTGTGGATCGGTTTTGACGATCACCGCCGTGACCTCGGACGCACCACCGCTTCCGGGGCGATCAAAGATCAGATATCAGGCTACGAAGGCGGTGCCAAGAGCGCCCAGCCAGCATGGGATGACTACATGAAATCCGCGCTGGATGGCGTTCCGTTACAACCACTAACACCGCCAGACGGCGTGGTGACAGTGAATATCGACCGCAGCACCGGCAAACTGGCTAACGGTAGTGGCAACAGCCGCGCGGAGTACTTCATCAACGGCACCCAGCCGACAGAGTATTCCGTACATGATGTCGGTACCACACTGATGGACAACGGCGAAAGCCACGAGTTGTTCTGATACAAAAATGCCGGGCAATTGCCCGGCATTTTTTATTACAGGTCAGCCAACAATGCTCACCCGCTAAGATTAGCTCACATCAGTAACTCAGCCGGCCCTGCTTCACCAGCCACTCGCGCACCAGAAACAGCGCGCTGACGTTACGCGATTCACGAAAATCAGGCTCTTCCAGCAGCGCCAGCAAATTATTCAACGGCCAGCGTAACTGCGGTAATGGCTCAGGTTCATCCCCTTCCAGCTTCTCAGGATACAGCCCCTCTGCCACCACTATGTTCATCTGGCTGGAAAAGTAGGAGGGTGCCATCGTCAGTTTTCCCAACGTCTCCAGTTGATAGGCGCCAAACCCGGCCTCTTCTTTGAGCTCACGATTAGCGGCTTCAAAGGGTGTTTCACCCGCATCAATCAATCCTTTTGGAAACCCCAACTCATAGCTTTCCAGCCCGACGGCATATTCCAGAATCAGGATCAGATGGTCATCGATAATCGGTACGATCATGACGGCTTCGCGGCCGGAGGAACGCATGCGTTCATACACACGGCGTGCGCCATTACTGAACTCCAGATCGACGGCTTCAACCGTGAACAACCTGGAGCGTGCAACAGATTCAACTTTGTGGATAGTAGGTTTCTGTAATTGTCTGGTCATCATGGCCCCAGCGAAAAGCCGAATAAGGTTAACGTCATGCCCGGTGCAAACACGGGTGTGCTATTGTCCATTGTGCGGCAGGTGCCGCAGGAAACCAATCATCGCATGAATCATTTTACTTTTTTATAACAAATCCTTGTTAATATAAGAAAAATCTTTTAAAGAAAGTCAATTAAACGCCTAAAAAATAGGATTATGCCGATATCTGTTATGGCAAATGCCTGGTAACATCATCCCCGGCCATGCTATACAATTATTCTAATTTTATGATTTTTAGCGCTATTTTTAATCACACAGTGAATTGCCTATTCTGTCTTCACTTGCCATATTTGGCTGGTATTGACCCACCATCTTATGCGAGAGAATTGACAGGAGCATCGTGGCAGGAATGAGGGGAGCATGAGCACAATAGTCATCATATTGGCTGTAATGCTGGCCTGCTCGGTGACGGCAGGTTGTTTTTTTTGGTACGCTATGCGGCATCGCCCGCCGTTGGCGAAACCACTGCCATTCATTAGTCCCCCCTATCGTAAACTGAGCGATGAAGAACGCACAGCGGTAGAACGCTATGTCTCAATGCTGGCCAATAATCGTCACGATACTCAGCCAACTGGCGCCAGTAGCTCACCTGAACATCTGGTTCTGACGTCGCAAAGTAATAATGTTTATCCCGTCACTCGCTCCATCACCCGCTACGGACTCTCAACCGACGACCAAAATAAATGGCGCTATTACCTGGATGCGGTTGAAGTGCATCTGCCCCCGCTATGGGAGCAGTACATTGCGGAAGAGAACTACGTTGAGCTGATCAAAACGCAAACGATCCCGCTGGTCATTTCGCTTAACGGGCACTCATTAACTCAGTACCGCTGGGAATCGCCTGCGCTGGTGCCGATGGTCCGTGCGACCGGGCAAAATGCCTCTATACGCAAGGAAGAGGGCGAGAATGTTGAGCTTCTCAGCGTGCGTAAAGAGAGCAAGGAAGAGTATGCGTTGAGCAGACCGGATGGCACTCGGGAAGCCCTGCTTATCAGCACGGGATTACTGCTGTTTTTCATCAGTCTGATGGGGCCAGTTGTGATGATGCCGTGGCTGATACTGGCCGGCATGAGCATGATTATGTTCAGCTTCTGGATGCTGTACCGCCGCCCTACAGAGAAAGACCTGCGTGATATCCATTGCCTGCGCGGCGCACCAAAACGCTGGGGCTTATTCGGCGAATCCAACCAGGGTCAGGTCAGCAATATCTCACTGGGCATTATCGATTTAATCTATCCGCCACACTGGCAAAGCTACGTTGCCCAGGACCTGGGTCAAACCACCGATGTTGATATCTATCTTAATCGCCAGGTCGTTCGCCAGGGACGCTTCCTCTCCCTGCATGATGAGGTGCGTAATTTCCCAATCCAGCGCTGGCGTAAAAATGTCGTGCTGGCCGCAGGTTCCTTACTGGTGCTGATACTGCTGATTTCCTGGATCCCCCTGAGCATGCCACTGAAGTTGAGTCTGGCATGGATCAAAGGCACGGAAAGTTTGCAGGTCACAAAGGTGAGTGATTTAGAAAACGTTGCCCTGCATGTAGGCGACAGCCTGAAAGTCAAAGGCACGGGGATGTGTTCAATCCCCGCCACCTATCAGGGCAACCGCAGCTATGACTTTATGCCGTTCGACTGCGCTGCGGTGTACTGGAATAATGCCGATCCCCTGCCCCTGCCACAGTCGGATATTATCGATAAAGCCACAGCGCTGCTGGATACCACCCGGATGCAACTTCATCCACAGACCAGCACCGACCCAAAACTTAATCCGCAGCTGGCGACCGCCATTCAGAAGTCAGGCATGATCCTGCTGGATGATTTTTCCGATATCGTGCTAAAAACGCAGGACTTGTGCAGCCAGGAGCAGGACTGTGTGCGCCTGAAAAATGCGCTGGTCAACCTCGGTAATGCCAAAGACTGGCAGACGCTGGTGCATCGCGCCAACTCCGGCGCGCTGAACGGCATGAACGTGCTACTGCGCCCGGTGAGCGCCGAAGCGCTGGAAAACCTGGTCAATACCGCAACGTCCTCTTTCTTCTATCGTGAAACACGCCGTGCCGCAGATGCGCTGAACAGCCCGCCTCCGGGTGGCTTCCTGATCCTCAGTGATGAAGGTCGTCAGTTAGTGAACCAGCCTGTCCCGGCAGTTTCACTGTTTGATTACAACGCGCCCGATCAGTGGCCAGAACTGCAACGTCTGGCAGGTATGCTGCTGCACACACCGTTTAACGCTAACGGCATCATTACCAGCATCACCACCGATGCCAACGGCACGCGGCACATCGCCCTGCACAGCGAGCCGGACATCATGACGTTGTGGCACTACCTCGGCAGCAGCCTGCTGCTGCTGACGCTCATCCTGAGTCTGGTGGTGAATACGCTACTGGCGCTGCGCCGCACCCACCGTAATCGCGTGCGGATGATGGAAATTCATCAGTATTACGACAAATGCTTCAACCATTCGCTGAACGATATCCAGACTGTGCGGCCGATGTTCTGAGCCCAGCGCATCTTGTGCTATTTTTAATAGTTAATGCCTTCCCTACAAAATAATCCTGGACGCCCCCACCCGTTAACTTGAAAGACGACGGGGGACCCCCTATATAGGGGTATTCCCAAAAGGAGCAGCGATGAAAGAGAAACCCTCAGAAGGGGTCCGGCTCGATAAATGGCTTTGGGCCGCACGTTTTTATAAAACCCGTGCAGATGCACGCGAAATGATCGAAGGCGGCAAAGTCCATTACAATGGCCAGCGTAGCAAACCCAGTAAACTGGTAGAAGTGGCTGCCGAGCTGACGCTGCGCCAGGGTAACGATCAGCGCACCGTGGTGATTGAGGCGGTCACTGACAAACGTGGCCCGGCGGCCGTCGCACAACAGTTATACCGTGAAACGGTAGAGAGTATTGAGAAGCGGGAAAAAGTGGCACTGGCGCGTAAAATGAACGCCCTCACTATGCCGCACCCTGACCGGCGTCCTGATAAAAAGGAACGTCGTGACCTGATGAAATTTAAACATTCTGGCGACGAATAACGCCACACTCGAGAGAAACACTATGTCCCAGCAAGACCAAATGCACCGTTACCTGTTCGAAAATCACGCTGTGCGCGGCGAACTGGTTACCGTATCCCAGACATGGCAGGAAATCATTGAGGGTCATGACTACCCTCAGCCAGTGCAACAGGTCCTGGGCGAACTGCTGGTCGCCACCAGCCTGCTGACTGCTACCTTGAAATTTGACGGTGACATTACGGTGCAATTGCAGGGTGATGGCCCGCTTAACATGGCGGTGATCAACGGAAACAATCTTCAGGAAATGCGCGGTGTTGCGCGTATGCAAGGTGAGATTGCCGACGGCAGCAGCCTGAAAGAGATGGTCGGAAATGGCTATCTGGTGATCACCATTTCACCGAAAGAAGGTGAGCGCTATCAGGGCGTTGTTGGTCTGGAGGGTGACACCCTGGCCGCCTGCCTGGAAGATTATTTTATGCGTTCTGAACAGCTTCCTACCCGCCTGTTTATCCGTACCGGCACAACAGAATCGCAGACAGGTGCAGCGGGTATTCTGTTGCAGGTTCTCCCGGCGCAGGATGCCAGCCTGGATGAGTTCAACCACCTGGCGACCTTAACGGATACGATTAAAACGGAAGAGCTGCTGGGTCTGCCAGCGAATGACGTGCTGTGGCGTCTCTATCATCAGGAAGAAGTCACCCTGTTTGAACCCCAGAACGTGAGCTTCAAGTGCACCTGTTCACGCGAACGTTGTGGTGACGTGCTGCGCACACTGCCGGATGAAGAAGTGGACCAGATCCTGCAGGAAGATGGCAACATCGATATGCACTGTGACTACTGCGGTAATCATTACGTCTATGATGCGGTCGATATTGCCGCGATCCGTAATGATTCAGCGACAGGTGACCAGCAGGTTCATTAATCGCCAGAGGCCGGATATTATCCGGCCTTTCTCTTTTCCCCGATGCCACGCTTTGCCCCTCTTCCTGCATTTTCTCATCGAAAAACAATGCGATACTCCCGTCACATAATTCCGAGACTTACATCTAAAAAATCACCACCACCTGGTATTTATCACTACAAATAGCCGTTTAGTTAGCACTATAAATGCAACAAATGCGGTTCTTTTCACCGAACCCAGCGTTGCTTCTCATTTTCTTTATTTGTCGCTTTCGCTGTTTTCTGGCGGGTGTAAACTGCGCGCGATCGTGGCATCCCCCGGCACTGATGCAGAAGTCGGAGGTCGCTCGCGGTAATCAAGTCGAAATACCCCTACAATTTGACGCAGTACAAAAAACCGACAAAGGAGCAGTAACATGCACACTAACGACCTGACCTTGCAGGACCTCGTCGCTTATGGCATCACTGATACGGTTAAGGTGATTCATAATCCTGATTATGACACCCTGTTTAAGGAAGAAACCCTGGCCAAATTAAACGGTTTTGAGCGCGGTATCGTCACGCAGTCTGGCGCTGTCGCCGTTGATACCGGCATTTTTACCGGACGTTCTCCGAAAGACAAATATCTGGTACGTGACGAAACCACCCGCGACACGCTGTGGTGGAGCGATCAGGGCAAAGGTAAAAATGATAACCATCCTCTCTCGCAGGAAACCTGGCAGTCACTGAAAAACCTTGTCACGACGCAGCTCTCCGGCAAACGCCTGTTTGTGGTCGATGCCTGGTGCGGCGCCAACCCGGACTCGCGCCTCAGCGTGCGCTTTATCACGGAAGTCGCCTGGCAGGCGCACTTCGTGAAGAACATGTTTATACGCCCGGATAAAGCGGGTCTGGCGAACTTCACACCCGATTTCGTGGTGATGAACGGCGCCAAATGCACCAACCCGGACTGGCAGGCGCAGGGGCTGAATTCTGAGAACTTTGTCGCCTTTAACCTGACGGAAAACATGCAGCTTATCGGGGGAACCTGGTACGGCGGTGAGATGAAGAAAGGGTTGTTCACTATTATGAACTACCTGCTGCCGCTAAAAGGGATTGCATCGATGCACTGTTCGGCCAACGTCGGTGAAAAAGGCGATGTTGCCATATTCTTCGGCCTGTCGGGCACGGGAAAAACCACACTGTCGACCGATCCACAGCGCAAACTGATTGGCGATGATGAGCACGGCTGGGATGATGATGGCGTGTTTAACTTTGAAGGTGGCTGTTACGCTAAAACCATCAAGCTGTCAGAAAAAGCAGAGCCGGAGATCTACCATGCGATCCGCCCTGATGCCCTGCTGGAGAACGTTGTCGTGCGCAGCGATGGTTCAGTGGATTATGACGATGGCAGCAAAACCGAAAACACCCGCGTCTCCTACCCGATTTACCATATCGACAATATTGTTAAACCTGTATCGAAAGCCGGCCACGCGAAGAAGGTGATTTTCCTCACCGCTGACGCCTTTGGCGTGCTGCCGCCCGTATCACGCCTGACCGCAGGCCAGACCCAGTACCATTTCCTTTCGGGTTTTACCGCCAAACTGGCCGGTACTGAGCGCGGCGTCACCGAGCCAATGCCGACCTTTTCTGCCTGCTTTGGTGCCGCGTTCCTGACCCTGCACCCCACGCAGTACGCTGAGGTTCTGGTGAAGCGCATGAAAGACGCAGGCGCGGAAGCCTGGCTGGTGAATACCGGCTGGAACGGCAGCGGGAAACGCATTTCGCTGGCCGATACGCGGGCGATTATCAATGCGATCCTTAGCGGTGATATTGCCCATGCGGATACCACCACCCTGCCGATTTTCAATCTGGAAATACCGCTGACCCTGAAAGGCGTGGACAGCAAGCTGCTCGACCCACGGCACACCTGGGCAAGTGAAGACGAATGGGAAGCAAAAGCACGGGATTTAGCACAGCGATTTATCAATAACTTCGATAAATTTACCGATACAAAAGCGGGTGAAGCGCTGGTGAAAGCAGGGCCAACACTGTGAAATGACAATGGGGAAATGCCCGTAGTGGTCGACCATTTTTTCCGGTCGACCAGCAGCACGGACCCAATCCGTAGTGCATATCAGCAGCACGGGCTGACCGAAACAGAAGGTCAGCCCCTACGCGCCGGATATCCGCATTCCGTTGTGGGCGGTCCATTATTTCTGCGGTTGCCCCACCGGCCCTGCGGGAAGGCTGGCAGGGGGTAACGGCAGCCAGGCTCGAATGCGTAAGCCCTCTTTTTCACTCTTACCAATCTCCAGCGAACCCTGATGAGCATCAATAATACGCTGCACAATCGCCAGCCCCAGGCCGGTTCCACTGGTACTGCGTGCGCTGTCGCCGCGCACGAACGGCTGAAGCAGGTGCTTAAGCTGGTCGGGTGCAATACCGGGACCATCATCATCCACCTGGAACCATGCACGGTGCAGCTCGCGGCCGGAACTGACCTTAATCCAGCCATTACCATAGCGGGCCGCATTGACGACCATATTAGCGATAGCACGCTTAATCGCCAGCGGATTGATATCCAGCATCAGCTCAGCGGACATCACGGCATTTTCAATTTCACGCTCGTAGCCGCTTTCTGCCGCCACCACTTCACCCAGCACGCTGTTGAGGTCCGCACGTTCGAATTGCATCTCCTGGCCGGTACGCAGGTAATCAATAAACTGTTCGATAATCGCATTACATTCTTCGATATCTTTATTGATCGACTCGGCCAGATAGCCATCCTGCTCAGACATCATTTCCGTCGCCAGACGAATACGCGTCAATGGCGTTCTCAGGTCATGACTGACGCCCGCCATCAGCAGGGTTCGGTCATCGGCTAACTGCTTCACGCCAGATGCCATCTGATTGAATGCCCGCGTCACGGAACGAACTTCAGATGCACCATACTCACGCAGTGGCGGGGGAATAATGCCTTTACCCACCTGTAACGCCGCGTGCTCCAGCTCCACCAGCGGGCGGTTCTGGATACGTATAAACAACCAGGCCCCACCGATCGCCAGCAGCATAATCGCCAGCGTGTAGCGGAACAGTGGGGAGAAATCACCCTGATGGATCTCGGTCAGGGGAACGCGCACCCAGATATCCGGCGACAACCAGGTTTTCAGCCACACCACCGGCGAGTTCTTATTGACCTCCACACGGACATCGGTCGGGCCGCCCAACTGCTGTGCCATCTGTTGGCTCAGGAACTGATAGTGCTGCGCCCAGCGTAATCCGCTCTCTTCCGCCGCTGCATTGGTATACAGCGAGATGCCGAGTTCCCGGTAGATTTCACGGCGGAATGCCGGAGGCACTTCCAGCTGCGTGCCATCTTCCAACTGCAAACGGTCGGTCATCAACATACGTACTTCATAGGCCAGAACTTTGTTGAACTGTTGCAGGCTGGGCAAAATCGCAAAGTTCAGCACCACCAGATAGGTCGTGACCAGGCTGACGAACAGCAAGGTAACGATCAATAACAGTGTGCGGGCAAATGAACTACGGGGAGAGAAGCGGAATCGCCTCATGCTTTACTGCCGTCCGGCACAAAGACATAACCCAGGCCCCAAACGGTCTGAATGTAGCGCGGATGAGCCGGATCTTCTTCCACCATGCGGCGCAAACGGGAGATCTGTACGTCGATAGAACGCTCCATCGCACTGTACTCACGACCACGGGCCAGATTCATCAGTTTGTCGCGCGACAGTGGTTCACGCGGGTGGCTCACCAACGCTTTCAGCACGGCGAACTCGCCGCTGGTCAGTGGCATCGGCTCATCTTCACGGAACATCTCACGGGTACCAAGGTTCAGCTTGAATTTACCGAAAGCAATCACCGCTTCTTCCTGAGAAGGCGCGCCCGGCAGTTCATTCGCCTGACGACGCAGTACCGCACGGATACGGGCCAGCAGTTCACGTGGGTTGAACGGTTTTGGAATATAGTCATCTGCACCGATTTCCAGACCCACGATACGGTCCACTTCTTCGCCTTTGGCGGTGACCATAATAATCGGCATCGGGTTGCTCTGACTGCGCAGACGGCGGCAAATCGACAGGCCGTCTTCGCCAGGTAACATCAGGTCCAGCACCATCAGGTGGAATGATTCACGCGTCAGCAGGCGATCCATCTGCTCAGCATTGGCCACGCTACGCACCTGGAAGCCCTGCTCGGTCAGATAACGCTCCAGCAATGCACGCAAACGCATGTCATCATCTACCACCAGGATTTTGTAATTTTCTTGCATTTCGTTACTCCCAAAGGCGCTATTGCCTGAGCCTGTATTTTCAAAAAAGATGCCTGAATGTAACAGTCAATAATGGTTTATATTGTAGCCGAAATTGTTACAAAGCATATTAAACAGCAGCTTATCTTTAATCCAGGTCAAAAAAACCAGGGGATAATCCGTAGTGTGTCAGCGTATTTATCATGACAAACAAGCAGTAACGTTGCGGCATAATTCGGAACAATGGATTTGCATCCCTTCACACAGCACAACAAAATAGTCTCCATATCCAGATGACGATGGCTGAACGATGAAAACCAAACTGATTACCCGCGAAGGCTACAACCTGCTGAAGCAGGAGCTGGACTTCCTGTGGCGTGAAGATCGCCCGGAAGTGACGAAAAAGGTCACCTGGGCGGCCAGCCTTGGCGATCGCAGTGAAAATGCCGACTATCAGTACAACAAAAAGCGTCTGCGTGAAATTGACCGCCGGATACGCTATCTGACCAAGTGCCTGGAACAGTTGCGTATTGTCGACTACTCACCACAGCAGGATGGCAAAGTATTTTTCGGTGCCTGGGTAGAAGTGGAAAACGATGAGGGCGATCTGAAGCGTTTTCGCATTGTCGGCTATGACGAAATCTTTGGCCGCAATGACTATATCTCTATCGATTCGCCGATGGCGCGTGCGCTGCTGAAAAAAGAGATCGGTGATGCTGCCGTCGTCCACACCCCGGTGGGTGAAGCGCTGTGGTACGTCAATGCGATCAGCTACGCCCCCTCAAAATAATTCGAGTAGCGGCCATGCTGACAGCCTGATGACTGGCATTATGCTGCTGCAATCCGTATAACTGTTGCCAATTTCTTAAGCTAAAAAGTATCCAAAAATGATGAATAATTCACTGAGCCACCTGATTGCGAGTGAGCTAAAGGCCAGACCAGAGCAGGTTGAAGCCGCTGTTCGCCTGCTGGACGAAGGGAATACCGTGCCGTTTATCGCACGTTATCGTAAGGAAGTGACCGGTGGGTTAGATGATACCCAACTGCGCCAGCTGGAGACCCGACTGGGTTACCTGCGTGAGCTTGCTGACCGCCGCCAGTCTATTCTGAAATCCATTGCCGACCAGGGAAAACTGACCGATGAACTGGCAGCGGCCATCAACGCAACCCTGAGTAAAACCGAGCTGGAAGACCTCTACCTGCCTTACAAACTGAAGCGCCGCACGCGCGGTCAGATCGCTATCGAAGCCGGTCTGCAACCCCTGGCGGACACGTTATGGCAGGAGCCGTCTCACGATCCTGAACAACTGGCCGCGGGCTACATTGATGCCGATAAAGGTGTGGCTGACACCAAAGCCGCGCTGGATGGCGCACGCTATATCCTGATGGAACGTTTCGCAGAAGATGCCGGGCTGCTGGCAAAAGTGCGTGACTACCTGTGGAAAAATGCCCACCTCGTCGCACGCGTCATCGATGGCAAAGAAGAGGCAGGCGCAAAATTCCGTGACTACTTCGACCATCATGAAGCGTTATCCACCGTACCTTCACACCGCGCACTGGCGATGTTCCGTGGCCGTAACGAAGGTATCTTGCAGCTGGCGCTGAATGCCGATCCGCAGTTCGATGAGCCGCCGCGCGAAAGCCACGGTGAGCAGATCATCACTGACCATCTGAATCTGCGCCTGAACAATGCGCCAGCGGATGCCTGGCGTAAAGCCGTGGTCAGCTGGACCTGGCGCATCAAGGTGCTGCTGCACCTCGAAACCGAATTAATGGGCACCGTGCGTGAACGTGCGGAAGACGAAGCGATTAACGTCTTCGCCCGTAACCTGCACGATCTGTTAATGGCGGCCCCAGCAGGTATGCGCGCAACGATGGGTCTCGATCCTGGCCTGCGTACCGGGGTGAAGGTCGCCGTGGTGGATGCAACCGGGAAGCTGGTCGCGACCGACACCATTTACCCTCACACCGGGCAGACCGCCAAAGCCGCTGCCGCCGTGGCTGCACTCTGCACCAAACATCAGGTTGAACTGGTCGCCATCGGCAACGGCACGGCCTCGCGTGAAACCGAGCGCTTCTATCTTGACGTGCAGAAGCAGTTCCCGCAGGTACAGGGCGAGAAAGTCATCGTCAGCGAAGCCGGAGCTTCGGTCTATTCCGCGTCCGAACTGGCGGCGCTGGAGTTCCCCGGACTGGATGTTTCGCTACGTGGTGCAGTTTCTATTGCCCGTCGCTTACAGGATCCGCTCTCCGAACTGGTGAAAATCGACCCGAAATCCATTGGTGTCGGCCAGTACCAGCATGATGTCAGCCAGAGCCAGTTAGCGAGAAAACTGGATGCGGTGGTGGAAGACTGCGTAAACAGCGTGGGCGTCGATCTGAATATGGCTTCAGTGCCGCTGCTGACGCGCGTGGCGGGCCTGAGCAAGATGATCGCCCAGAACATCGTTACCTGGCGTGACGAGAACGGCCGTTTCCAGAACCGTCAGCAGTTACTGAAAGTGGGTCGTCTGGGGCCGAAAGCCTTTGAACAGTGCGCCGGATTCCTGCGTATCGCCCAGGGAGATAACCCGCTGGATGCCTCTACCGTACACCCGGAAGCGTATCCGGTGGTGCAACGTATTCTCGCCGCCACCGAGCAGGCACTGAACGACCTGATGGGTAACCCGACGGAGCTGCGTAACCTGAAAGCCGTTGATTTTACCGATGAGCGTTTCGGCGTGCCTACCGTGAGTGACATCATCAAAGAGCTGGAAAAACCGGGCCGCGATCCGCGCCCTGAGTTTAAAAACGCACAGTTCGCTGACGGCATCGACACCATGAATGACCTGCTTCCGGGGATGGTGCTGGAAGGCTCGGTGACGAACGTCACCAACTTCGGCGCTTTCGTCGATATCGGCGTCCATCAGGATGGTCTGGTGCATATCTCCTCACTGGCCGATAAATTTGTCGATGACCCACACAAAGTGGTGAAAGCCGGTGATGTGGTCAAAGTGAAGGTCATGGAAGTGGATTTACAGCGTAAGCGTATTGCACTGACCATGCGTCTTGACGAACAGCCAGGCGAAACCAACGCGCGGCGCGGTGGCGGCAACAAAGCGCAGGACCGCGACAACGCTCGCCCGGCAAAAGCCAACAACAAGCGCCCTGCCGCCCAGTCTGCGAGCAACAGCGTAATGGGCGACGCGCTGGCCGCTGCGTTTGGCAAGAAAAGCTAATCCCCCCGGCGGGCCTGATGGCCCGCTCTTTTTTCCTAACCCCCCCTCCCGCACTGCGATTAAGTTGCTCCATATCAATGTGAGCAAGAATCACTCTCATTAAAATTCTCAGTGTCTATTTAAGCAGGCACCGCCAATGCAAATGATCCCACAGCACGCCTATCGAATCGCCGGTTTTTCGTCATCCATCAATCCGGTATTTCGCCAGAAACTCATGGCGCTGGGCCTGTTGCCCGGTGCGACCTTTCGGTTGATCCGCATCGCCCCACTGGGCGATCCCCTGCATATCGAAACCCGCCACGTAAGCCTGATGTTGCGCAAAAAGGATCTTGCCCTGCTCCAGCTGGAAGCGATGCATACCGCCGGAGATGCCGCATGAAAACCACCACTATCGCACTGACCGGAAACCCGAACGTCGGCAAAACCACCCTGTTTAACCAGCTCACCGGATCGCGCCAGCGGGTCGGGAACTGGGCCGGAGTGACCGTCGAGCGCAAAGAGGGGCAGTTCACTACAGCAGAGCATCGGGTACAGCTGGTTGATCTGCCAGGCTGCTACTCGCTCACCACGCTCTCGGCACAGGCATCACTGGATGAACAGATTGCCTGTCAGTATCTGCTGAGCGGTGACGCTGACCTGGTGATTAACGTGGTGGATGCCAGTAACCTTGAACGCAATCTTTATCTGACCTTGCAACTGCTGGAGATGGGCCAGCCCTGTATCGTGGCGCTGAACATGCTGGATATTGTTGAAAACCAGCAAACCGAGTTAGATCTCCAGGCGCTGGAGCAGGCGCTGGGCTGCCCGGTAGTACCGCTGGTGTCGACTCGCGGGCGCGGCATCGATCGCCTGAAAGAGACTATCGACCGCTACTCACGCCAGCCGACCCCGCTCGATGTCGACTATTCGCCGCCACTGCAACAGGCGTTACGTGAACTGGTCGCTGCCATGCCCGCCGCCACGCCCGAAGGGCAAAAACGCTGGCTGGCCCTGCATATGCTGGAAGGGGATATCTGGAGCCAGCAGCAGATGCCCGCCGCCCAGGCGCTACTGCCAGGCATTCATGAACGTCTGGGGGACGATGCCGCCCAGTCCATTGCCAGTAGCCGCTATCAGACTCTCGAATCACTTTGCCACAAGGTCATCCGCGCAGCCGGGAGCCGTAGCCTGTTCAGCCAGCGTCTGGATCGCCTGACCATGAACCGCTGGCTGGGTCTGCCGGTGTTTCTGCTGGTGATGTATATGATGTTCTTCCTCGCCATCAACCTCGGTGGCGCACTGCAACCGCTGTTCGACCTCGGTTCAGCGGCGATCTTTATTCAGGGTACGCAATGGCTGGGGGCGACGCTGCACCTGCCGCTATGGCTGACCCTGTTCCTGGCGCAGGGCGTTGGCGGCGGGATCAATACCGTGATGCCGCTGGTACCGCAGATCGGCATGATGTATCTGTTTCTCTCTCTTCTGGAAGACTCCGGTTATATGGCGCGCGCCGCCTTTGTGATGGATCGGTTGATGCAGGCGCTCGGCCTGCCCGGTAAATCCTTTGTGCCGCTGATTGTTGGCTTTGGCTGTAATGTGCCCTCAGTGATGGGCGCACGCACGCTGGACGCACCACGGGAGCGGTTGATCACCGTGCTGATGGCGCCGTTCATCTCCTGCGGGGCGCGGCTGGCGATTTTCGCAGTCTTTGCGGCGGCCTTTTTCGGCCAGCGCGGTGCCCTGGTGGTTTTCAGCCTCTATCTGCTGGGGATCTGCGCGGCCATCGCCACTGGCCTGCTGCTGAAGCATACGTTGATGCGCGGTACCGCCAGTCCCTTTGTGATGGAACTGCCGCTCTGGCACGTTCCTCATGCCAAAAGCCTGCTGTTGCAGACCTGGCAGCGTCTGCGGGGGTTTGTTCTGCGGGCCGGGAAAGTGATTGTGCTGGTCAGTATGCTTATCGGTGCGCTGAACAGCTTTTCGTTCAGCGGCAAGCCGGTCAGCAATCTGAATGATTCCGCGCTGGCCAGCGTCAGCCAGGCACTGACACCGCTGCTGGCGCCTATCGGGGTTCACGCTGATAACTGGCAGGCCACCGTGGGTCTGCTGACCGGGGCGATGGCCAAAGAAGTGGTGGTCGGTACACTGAACACCCTCTATACCGCTGAAGCACTGCAACAGCAGACGTTCGACCCTGAACAATTCAGCCTCCGCGTGCTCCTGAGTGATGCACTGGTTGAGACCTGGCAAGGCATCAAAGCCACCTTCAGCCTCAGCGTGCTCGCCAACCCGATTGAAGCCAGTAAAGGGGATGCGGAAATGGCCAGCGGCGCAATGGGCACCATGCACAGCAAGTTCGCCAGCGATGCCGCCGCCTACAGCTACCTGATTTTTGTGCTGCTGTACGTGCCCTGCGTTTCGGTGATGGGTGCGATTGCCCGTGAAAGCAGCAACCGCTGGATGCTGTTCTCGATTCTGTGGGGGCTGGATCTGGCTTACTCGCTGGCCGCACTGTTTTATCAGGTCGCCAGTTTCCACCAGCATCCGGGCAGCAGCAGCCTGATTATTGCCATTGTTGTGCTGTTCAACGTCCTGCTGCTGACCGCACTTCGCCGCGTGCGCATCACCCCGGCGCGGATCCCGGTCAAACAGGTCAGTACGGGCTGCCAGAACTGTGCCAAAAGCGGGGGTTGCCACTGATGCGGGTTGCGATTTTGTGACCAGCGTCTACAGTGAAAAATAACGTCTGCATTTTTCACTCGTGGTGGAAATCTGAATAATAATGGATATTATCAATAACTTAATAGATAAGATCTACGATTATACTTTCCCGCCATCTTGCTTACAGCGGCTGCATACGCTGATTGCTGATGCGCGGGAGCGTATTGACCAGCCGCGTAAGCCGCACTGGGATGAAAAAGATGTGGTGCTGATCACCTACGCCGATCAGTTTCATGAAGAAAACACACCCACCCTGACCACCTTCTCTCGTTTCTGGCAACAGCACCTGGGATCCAGCTTTAATCTGGTTCATCTGCTGCCTTTTTTCCCCTGGTCCTCCGACGATGGTTTCTCCGTCATTGATTATCACCAGGTGGACCCCAAGTGTGGCGACTGGCAGGACGTTGCCGCCCTGCGCCAGCATACCCGGCTGATGTTTGATTTTGTCTGCAACCATATGTCATCCCAAAGCACCTGGTTTCGTCACTATCTGGCACAGGATCCCGGCTGGGATGATTTCTTTATTAGCATGCCGCCCACCACCGATTTACGTGCTGTGACCCGCCCACGCACCTCCCCCCTTCTCACACCTTTTGTGATGGCCGACGGTGAAACGCGTTTCATCTGGACCACCTTCAGCGCCGATCAGATCGACCTCAACTTCGCTAACCCGGAAGTGCTGATCGCCATGGTGAACGTGCTACTGGATTATCTGCAAAAAGGCGCCGATTACCTGCGGCTGGATGCGGTGGGCTATATGTGGAAAACCCCGGGTACGTCCTGTATTCATCTGGAAAAAACCCACCAACTGGTGAAGCTGTTTCGCGCCATTGCCAACGAGGTGGCACCGGGCACCGTGGTGCTGACGGAAACCAATGTGCCGCACAAAGATAACATCAGCTATTTCGGTAATGCTCGTGATGAGGCGCAGATGGTGTATCAGTTTTCACTGCCGCCGCTGGTGCTGCACGCGATCCATTACGGATCGTCACGCGCCCTTCGTCAGTGGGCTGCCTCACTCAGCGGCGGCAGTGGCAGCACCACGTTCTTCAATTTCCTCGCGTCACATGATGGCATCGGCCTGAATCCATTACGCGGCATCCTGCCGGAAACCGAGATCGTCTCGCTGGTGCGCGATCTGGCGATGGAAGGGGCGCTGATCTCCTATAAAAATAACCCTGACGGCAGCACCAGCCCATATGAAATCAATGTCACCTATATGGATGCACTGAATCAGAAGAATGACGACGACGATACGCGCCTGCGCCGTTTCCTGCTGGCCCATGCGCTGCTGCTGGCCTTTCCCGGCGTACCGGCCATCTACGTGCAAAGTATTCTCGGCTCACGTAACGATGTTGATGGCGTCAAATCCGCCGGATACAACCGGGCGATCAACCGCCAGAAATATGCCGTCAGCGATATCGAACAGGCGTTAATGGAAAAGGATTCACTGCGTCAACGGGTCTACTTTGCCCTCAGCCAGCTGATTCAGGTACGCATCCAGCAATCGGCTTTCCATCCGGATAATCCCATGAGCATCATCGACAGCGATAACTCACTGCTGGTGATGAAACGCCAGGCAAGAGAAGAACAGGGATCCCTGTGGTGTGTGTTTAACCTGAGCCACAGAGCGGTGAGTCTGATGCTGCCAGAAGCGCGCTGGTATCAGGATATCACCAGTGGCAAGCGTATTGATGGTGCGCAGGCGATGCTGCTGGAAGGGTGGGAATTCTGCTGGCTGAAGGCCTGAATCTGCCCACCGGGGGTGGGCAGGGGCTAGCGCTTACTTATAAACGTCGGCCAATGCGTGATCGCGGTTCCCCTCCTGGGCTGCGATGATCACAAAGTATTTACCGCCCTTCGCATCCGCTTTATCCGACAGCCGGGCATGAGCATCCATCGGACTGGTGGTGGAGTTGGTCGTTACGGTACCGATCTTTTCCAGCTTCATTTCCTGCGCCTTCTCGCGCGTAATTTCCTGTGCCGCACTGGCATTAAACGCCTGCACACCAGCCAGCAACAGAGCGGCTATCACAATAAACTGTTTCATCAGCTTCCTCTCCTTAGGGTCAATGTTTCCAGTAATCACTGGCAGTAAAAATCACTGCCGTGATCATTATCCGCCCCAATATGAAAAGCGACAACGCAATGAATTGTTGCAATAAGTAACACCAATATCCCCCGGTCAACTCTCGCTACGTGGCGCTATTCAGGGCCTGACACGTTCACTGAAATCGATAATCTGCTGACAAAAATCGGCCGGATGCGAGATAAACGGCGCATGGGCCGCCTTCTCAATAATATGGCTGGTACTGGCTGGCCAGCAGTCATCAAGCAGAGGGACAATTTTGCGCGGCACTAAGCCATCCAGCGCCCCATACAGCCGCAAAAATGGCATGGACAACACGGCGACCGCCTGACGCACATCTGCGGTTTTGAGGATTTCCAGCCCGCTGTTCAGTACCTCCACCGCAGGCACCGGCCGCTCAAACACCACGCTTTTCAACGTCCTGGCATCCTGGCGAGCGCTGTCCGTCCCCAGGGTTTGTAACGCGAGAAATCGCTCCACGGTACGCTGGAAATCTTCACTCAACTGGTGCTGAAACGTGGTCAGCGTCTCCGGCTTAATACCGGGCCAGTCGGCTTCCGCACTGAAACGAGGCGAGGATGCCACGCTGACCAGACCACGTACCCGATGCGGAGCGTTCAGCGCAACCTGACTGGCGACCAGCCCCCCCAGCGACCAACCTAACCAGATAGCCTGCTCAGGGGCTTGCGCCAGCACTGTCGCAGCCATCTCGTCAAGGGTCATCACCGGGAATCCCTGGCTGTGGCCATAACCGGGCAGATCCACCAGATGCAGACAAAAATGTGCGCTGAGCCGCTCGCTAATGCAATGCCACACCCCGGCGTTCAAACCCCATCCGTGCAGCAGCACAAGATGGCGATCGCCCTGTCCAATAGTCTCCCAGTGAAGCACCGTCATGAGTTATCGTCCTGTATTTAAATGTCGAGGTCGCCATGCTACCAATGCCAGCAGGTTGTTGGCTATGCCTGATGCCGCTCAGCCTTACACAGCACGGCTTGTGCAGTGTGTGTTTCCGTCACCTTCTGGCGCAGCGCGGTGGTTGCCCACGCTGTGGGCTGCCCAGCGGCGAGACAACCCGTGAATGCGGCCGCTGCCTGCACCGTCCTCCTCCCTGGCAGTGGCTGGTGTCCGTCACGCCCTGGCAGCCACCGCTGAGCCAGTTGGTGAACCGGCTCAAGTTTTATCGCACCACCGCACTTGCGGTAATGCTGGCCCGGTTGATACTGCTATGCTGGTTAATGCGACGGCGTGAAGGCGGGCTGAATCGTCCCGATATCTTACTGACGGTGCCACTGCATCATCGCCGGGCGTGGCAACGTGGCTATAATCAGTTAGAGGATATGGCTTATCGGCTGGCACGCTGGGCGCAATGTCGTTATTTACCCCGAGCGCTCACACGTATGCATGCGGGGCGTATTCAGCACCGACTGGGCGCTCTGGCGCGGCGTAAAAACTTACGCGGCGCGTTTAAACTTGAAATTGATGTGCGCGGGCTGCATATCACTTTACTGGATGATGTGGTCACCACGGGCAGTACCGCCGCCGAGATCAGCCGCCTTCTGCTGGCCAACGGTGCTGCCAGCGTACAGATATGGTGCCTGTGCCGAACCTTGTAGAGCGTCGGTGATGGGCGTATTATAACCAATGAAATTAGTTAACTATTGAGCAATCGCCATGATCCTAATTACCGACTCTGCACAAGAGCACTTCGCAAAACTGCTCTCAAAGCAGGAAGATGGCACCCAAATTCGTGTATTCGTGATTAATCCGGGTACACCGACTGCCGAGTGCGGCGTTTCCTACTGCCCACCCGATGCAGTAGAAGCAACGGATACTGAACTCAAGTTTCCCCTGCTGTCAGCCTATGTTGATGCCCTCAGCGCGCCGTATCTGGAAGACGCTGAAATCGACTTTGTGACCGATAACCTGGGTTCACAGCTGACACTGAAAGCACCGAACGCCAAAATGCGTAAAGTTAACGAAGATGCCCCGTTAATTGAGCGTGTTGAGTACCTGTTGCAGGCCCAGATCAACCCGCAGCTGGCCAGCCACGGCGGTAAAGTTTCCCTGATGGAAATCACCGACGAAGGTTTTGCTATTCTGCAATTTGGCGGTGGCTGTAACGGCTGTTCAATGGTCGATGTGACCCTGAAAGAAGGCATCGAGAAAGAGATGCTGGCAGCGTTCCCTGAACTGAAAGGCGTACGCGACCTGACAGAACACGAACGCGGTGAGCATTCGTTCTACTGATGACCCAGGGGCCGGATATCCGGCCCTTTCTCTTTTCTTGCCCCCGGTTTCACCCTTCTGCTTCAATTTCCCCCTGGCTGCCTGTTTAATTTTTCCTGGCGTGATTGACACTGGATCTTTCAGCTTACACGTGTACACTGAAACCTGTTTTCGCAACCTACAGGTCATCATGTTGAACAATACGGGCAGAAGAGTCGTGATCACAGGTATGGGCTTAATCAGCCCGCTCGGTAATGGCGTAGACGGTAGCTGGCAACGGCTGATTGCCGGTCAGTCCGGGATCCGTCATCTTCCTGAAGAGGCGTATGGCGATACGACTATCCGCGTTGGTGGGCAGGTTCCTTCTATCGAACAGGACCCGCAGCACGGCTTTGATATTGCTGCGCTTATCCCGGTGAAAGAGCAGCGTAAAGCGGACCGCTTTATTCATCTGGCGCTGGCAGCGGCCGAAGAGGCCATCACGCAGGCCGGTTTGCATAATCTGTCGGAAACCGCGCGCCTGCGCACCGCCACCATTATTGCCACCGGCATCGGCGGTTTTCATGCCATCAGCAATGCGGTCAAAACCGTGGCAGAAAAAGGCAGCCGTAAGCTTTCACCGTTTACCATTCCGTCGTTTATTGCCAATCTCGCGGCGTCACACGTGGCGATCAAATATGGCTTCAAAGGCATGCTGGGAACACCCGTTTCCGCTTGCGCGGCCAGCATTCAAAGTATCGGTGACGGTTTCCGTGCCATTCGTTTTGATGATGCGGATATCGCCGTGGTTGGCGGTTGTGAATCCTGCATCAATCCGGTTTCACTCGGTGGCTTCCAGGCTGCTCGTGCGCTCTCAACGGCTTTTAACGAGCACCCTGAGCAGGCTTCACGTCCGTTCGACCAGGCTCGCGATGGTTTTGTGATGGGAGAAGGCGCCGGAATGCTGGTGCTGGAGGAGTTGAGCCGTGCCCAGGCGCGTGGTGCCACTATCCTTGGTGAAGTGGTCGGTTACGGCACCACCTCGGATGCTTACCACATTACCTCCGGGCCGGAAGATGGCGAAGGTGCTGCGCGCGCCATGACCATTGCGCTCCAGCAGGCAGGAATAACAGGGCGCGATGTGGATTATATCAACGCGCACTCCACCTCAACGCCGGTCGGCGATCGGGCCGAAATCAATGCGTTGCGTCGGGTACTGGGGGACGGCGCACATACGGCGATCTCCTCGACGAAATCTGCCACCGGGCATCTGCTCGGCGCCGCCGGGGCCGTCGGTGCCATCTTCTCCCTGATGGCCATGCGTCAGCAGATTGCGCCACCTTCGCTGAATATCGCGCAGCTGGACAGTGCTGCTGAAGGGCTGAATATCGTGAAAAACAGTGCGCAGCCGATGACCATCCGCAGCGTGCTGGTCAACGGTTTCGGTTTTGGTGGCGTGAACGGTTCGGTGATTTTTAAAGCCTTTACGCCGTAGTCAACGCCGGACGGACCGAAACAAAAGGTCCGCTCCTGCAAATACATGGATGATCGTGGGCGGATTGAATATCGGATCCGCCCTGCCTTCACGCCTTACGTCGTTTATCGATATCCTTAATCAGGCGGTTAACCCGCTCATCAGCAAACATCGCCTCCAGCGTGACGCTCAGTTTACGCCGCCAGTTGGGGTACTGATCGGTGGTGCCCGGCACATTCACCGGGTCGGCCATATCCAGCCAGTCCTCAGGTTGTAGCCCCAACAGCGCGCTGTTGCTGTCGGCAATAAAACGCTGTAACCCACGATTGAGTACCGCCGTCATCGCCATCCTGTCAGCCCGTTTACCACCGCTTTTAGGCACACAGTGATGACGGTGCAATGCCTCCAGCAATGCCTGCTTCTGGCGGGCGCGCTGCTCGAACAGCCCGCTGAGAACCAGCTTGTCAGGATACAGGCCCAGCGTTTCCCCCAGAGTAAGATCCCCGGCGCTCCAGAAGCCCCGCAACGTCGGCAGATCGTGGGTTGTTGCACTCGCCATCGACTGACGCGGCCAGGCGGAGGGTGCCCGGTAGCGATCCTCACTCTCCTGCTCGAAGTAGAGAACCTTCCACGAATAGATACCACTGTCGCGCAGCTTACTGACGATCTCCACCGGCACCGTACCGAGATCCTCACCGATCACCATGCACTGATGGCGCTGACTCTCCAGCGCAAGGATCGCCATTAAGTCATCGACCGGATAGTGGACGTAGGCACCGAAGTTGGCCGTTTCACCGTAAGGGATCCACCACAAGCGTAAAAGCGACATCACATGATCGATGCGCAGTGCGCCGCAGCTCGCCATATTCGCCCGCAGCAGGTCAATAAACGGTTGGTAGCCACGTGCCGCCATGACGTGCGGGTCCATCGGCGGTAATCCCCAGTTTTGCCCGAGCGGGCCGAGGATATCCGGCGGTGCGCCGACGGAGGCTTTCAACCGGTACAGCTCGCGATCGCACCAGGTTTCCGATCCCCCTTCCGCCACGCCCACGGCTAAATCACGGTAAAGCCCCACCGGCATCTGGTGCTGCTGGCAGCAATGCCAGCACTCATCAAACTGACGATTCGCCAGCCATTGCAGCCATAACCAGAAACGCACTTCATCCTGCTGCTCGCGGCAAAACTGCTGCACCGCCTCGCTGTCACCCTGTTGTATATTTTCAGGCCATACCGGCCAGCCCCAGCGTGTCGGGTCCTCTTTCACCAGGGCGCTGTGCAGGGCATCAAAGGCCGCCTGATTTAACAGGCTTTCCCCCCCGGCGCGTATAAAAGCCTCAAAATGCTTCACGCTGGCATCCTGCGCATCACGCACGGCGAACTGCAACCAGGCATGGCGCAGCCCCTGAATTTTCAACGCCCCCACCCGCGCATAATCCACCCAGTCGGCATCACGCGCAGTTTGTAACGCCGTCTGAGTGTTTTTTTTCTGCCACCAGCGTTGTGCTGCCTTGCTGTGCTGGAAATCCGGCACGGCGGCTATATCGATATACATGACATTCAGCCAGCGCCGTGACGACGGGCTGTACGGACTGGCATTTTCAGGCAGGGAAGGATAAAGCGCGTGGATCGGATTGAGGCCAATAAAGGCGCCGCCGCGTGTGGCGATCTCACTGACCATGCGCTTCAAGTCGCCGAAGTCACCGATCCCCCAGTTCTGCGCCGATCGCAACGTATAGAGCTGCACACAGGCGCCCCACAGTTTGTCGCCGCGCTTTAATGCCGCAGGCTCATAACAGCGCTTCGGCGCCACGATAATCCGGCACGCCCACTGTTTTTTCCCCTGAGTCAGCAGCAGGTGGTGATAGCCTTCCGGCAAATTCGCTGGCAGCGTCAGCAACTCTCCGGCGGGCACCGATCCCTGCCAGGTTTTCCCCTGCTCACTGTCAAACTGCCACCGATAGTCGCCCTTACCGCCGACCGGAAGCTGCTGAACGCGCTTTTTCCGCAGCACCTTGCAGGGGGGTAACGGATCGTTGCCTGCCTTTGGCCGTGCCGCCATAGCAGCAAGCAGCTTTTCACGCGTCCCGGCGCTCACCTCTTCTGGCTGCCCACGGGCATTAATATAGTTCGCCGCTATACCCGCCGCCGCCGCGGCCTGCTCACGCTTTTTGACGTCCATCGTCTCTCCCGGGCCGTTTAGCCTGCCAGATACGCTGCTGATAATCCCGAATCGAACGGTCAGAGCTGAACATCCCGGTGCGAGCCGTATTCAGAATGGCCGCCTTCGTCCAGGCCTCCTGGTCGCGGTACAGCGCTTCAACTTTCAGCTGCGCTTCGCAGTAGCTGGCGAAATCGGCCAGCACCAGCCACGGATCGCCCCCTTTACCCAGGCTGTGCAGCATCATGTCGAAGGCGTGCTTATCCCCATTACTGAAGAATCCTTTCTCCAGCTCTTTCAACAGGCTATCAAGATGTTTGTCTTTTTTACGCAGCTTCAGCGGCTGGTAACCGCTGGCTTTCAGGGCTTTAACCTGGTCCACCGTATTGCCAAAGATAAAGATATTCTCTTCGCCCACCTGCTCAGCGATTTCGACGTTGGCCCCATCGAGCGTCCCTACGGTCAGCGCACCATTCAGCGCCAGCTTCATATTGCCGGTACCGGAGGCTTCATATCCGGCAGTGGAGATCTGTTCTGACAGATCGGCTGCCGGGATCATCAGCTCAGCCGCCGTGATGCGGTAGTCTGGAATGAACACCACTTTCAGCTTGTCGCCCACCAGCGGGTCGTTATTGATCTTCTCCGCCACCTTATTGATGGCATAGATAATATTCTTCGCCAGGTAGTAACCCGGTGCGGCTTTGGCACCAAACAGAAACACACGCGGCACCACGTCCAGTTTCGGATTATCGCGCAGTCGTTTGTAAAGAGAGAGGATATGCATCAGACCAAGATGCTGGCGTTTGTACTCATGCAGGCGTTTGATCTGCACATCGAACAACGCATCCGGGTTCACCACAATACCGGTGCGCTGCACAATGTACTCTGCCAGACGCAGCTTGTTGTCACGTTTAATCTGTCGATACTGTTTACGGAACGCTTTATTGTCGGCAAAGGCTTCCAGCCCTTTCAGGGCATCCAGATTGTTCACCCATTCAACGTTCAGCGTGTCATCAATCAGCCCGGCCAGCGCCGGATTACACTGCTTCAGCCAGCGACGCGGCGTAATGCCGTTGGTGACGTTATGGAATTTCTCCGGCCACAGCAGGTGATATTCCGGGAACAGATCCTTCACCACCAGTTCAGAATGCAGCGCCGCAACGCCATTCACGGCAAAACCGCTGACCACGCAGAGATTAGCCATGCGCACCTGTTTATCCTGTACCACCGCCAGCTTCGCCCAGACGGCTTCATCCCCCGGCCACTGTTTCTCCACCACCTTTTTAAAGCGTCGGTTGATCTCTTTGATCAAGGTGAAATGGCGCGGCAGCAGGCTGCGTACCAGACGTTCATCCCAGCGCTCCAGCGCTTCCGGCATCAGCGTGTGATTGGTGTACGCGAAGGTCTGGCTGGTAATCGCCCAGGCCTCGTCCCAGCTTAACTGGTGCTCATCCAGCAGCACGCGCAGCATCTCGGGAATGGCGATGGTCGGGTGGGTATCATTAAGCTGAATCACCTCATAGTCCGGCAGCGTATGTATGCTGTGCCCGGCAAGGTGATGGCGGCGCAGAATATCGGCCACTGAACAGGCACACTGGAAGTACTGCTGCATCAGGCGCAGACGCTTTCCTTCCTGATGATTATCGTTGGGGTACAGCACCCTGGTCAGCTTCGCAGCATCAATGCCCTGCTGCTCAGCCGCGAGAAACTTGCCGTCGTTAAACAGTGTGAGGTCGAACGGGTGTGCATGGGTGGCCTGCCACAAACGCAGCGGCTGTACCACACCGTTGCGGTAACCGGTCACGGGCAGATCCCAGGCTTCGCCGCGCAGGGTAAACGCCGGATGCCACGACAGTTGGCCATCGGCATTTTTGATTACCGTCCCACCGATGCCGACATTCACGTCCAGCGCCGCATTGTGGCGAAACCACGGATAACGCTCACGCTGCCAGTCATCCGGCGCTTCTTTCTGCTGACCATCGTCAAACGACTGGCGGAACAAACCGTACTGATAATTCAGTCCATAGCCCGTGGCCTGCTGCCCCACGGTCGCCATCGAATCCAGATAGCAGGCCGCCAGCCGCCCCAAACCACCATTACCCAGTGCCGGATCGACCTCTTCTTCCAGCAGCTCACTGAGATCGCGCTGATGCTCAGCCAGTGCCGCTTTCACTTCGTCATACCAGCCCAAATTCAGCAGGTTATTCCCGGTGAGGCGGCCAATTAGAAACTCCATGGAAATATAGTTAACGTGACGCTGCTTTTTCCCGACTTTCGCCGTCGGCTGTGACGCCAGCAGTTCTGCCAGTGCACCGCTGATGGCCTGCCACCACTGGTGGGCGGTCATGTCTGCGGCACGGGCATAGCCAAGATGCTGCCACTGACGCGTCAACGCCGCATCAAAGCGCGCCTTATTGAATTTCTGTTGCGACATACAATCCCTCTTAAACGGGTGGGCAAAATGTGACTGGAAGCACTTTACAGTTAAGACGGCAAAACGAAAAAAAGCTCACCGCAGAATGCGATGAGCGAAAAAAAAGCAATTAAACAACTAGAGGGAGACAACTAACCGGGCTGGGCTGCCCGGATAAAGCGCACGGCAATGGGGTGCAGAGCAGGCTGCACGCCCAGAATGAGAATAGGAAATGAAAAAAAAAGAGGCTGATCTGAGTATGAGTGAATTCGTAAAACGCGCCAGTAGCGGGCGATCTTTTTTTAGATCACCCGCTACTGACCGGGCTAGCAGAGTTCCAGATGAACGTCGTGCTGTTCGATGGTTTTCATCACGCTTGGTGGCGGTGCCTGGTCGGTAAACAGATAATCGATCAAGCCCATATTGCCAAGGTTAACCATCGCGTTGCGGCCAAATTTAGAGTGGTCAGCCACCAGCATCACACAGCGAGAATTCTCGATTATCGCGCGTTTGGTACGCACTTCGTGGTAGTCGAAGTCCAGCAGGGAGCCGTCCATATCGATGCCGCTGATACCCAGAATGCCGTAATCGAGACGGAACTGAGAAATATAATCGAGCGTAGCTTCACCCATAATCCCCCCGTCACGGGTACGGACTTCGCCGCCGGCCAGGATCAGACGAAAATCGGGTTTCGCCATCAGTAACACCGCAACGTTCAGGTTATTGGTGACAATACGCAGATTGCTGTGGTTCATCAGCGCATGGGCGACTGCTTCTGGCGTGGTGCCGATATCAATAAACAGAGAAGCGCCATCAGGGATCTGGCTGGCCACTCGCTGAGCAATACGCGCTTTCTCTGCCGACCACATCATCTTTCGGTCCTGCCAGGCGGTATTTTCCGAACTGGAAGGTAATGCGGCACCGCCGTGATGGCGCTGAATTTTGTTCTGCTCGGCCAGATCGTTGAGATCGCGACGAATAGTTTGCGGGCTGACATCAAAGTGCTCAACCAGCTCTTCGGTACTGACATATCCCTGACGGCGCACCAGCTCGATGATGCCGTCATGTCGTTGTGTCTGCTTCACGCTGTTATCCTTTTAGCTTTTTTTATGACGCGTATCGACAAAGGCCATCGCCAGCCCAACCAGCAGCCCCGTCACGTGCGCTGCATTGGCAATCGACAAACCAAACCAGCCGAAATATCCCACCAGCAACCAGAGAACCGCAAAGGCCATCAATCCACGTTGCAGGAAGATCCCGCGCTCAGGGCTACGTTCACCGCTCAGCCAGGAATAGCTCATCAGGGCGTAAACCACGCCGGAAAGCCCACCGAACAGCACACCACTGAACTTGGCCTGCATCCAGCCGCTGAGCAGCGCGGAAATCAACATAATCACGAACAGCTTGCCGCTGCCGAGCCGCTTTTCCAGCGTGCCGCCAAGATACCAAAACCACATCAGGTTAAACAGAATATGCAACAGCGAGAAGTGCAGTAAGGCATGGCTAAACCAGCGCCACAGTTCAAAGTGCTGATCAGCATCCGGCCAGGAGAGCAGACGCATCACCGCGCCATCCCCAAGCACCTGCATCAGGATAAAGACCAGCACGCAGGCCGCCATCACGGTCAACGTAACAATGCCAGCACGCTCACGCAGATTATCCAGCAGTGAAACATGCTGATAGTGGATCCCGCTGTCGGTCGTGCCTGAGGTCCAGCTGGCCGCCTGATAGCGAACATGGTTAGGGTCACGGATAAACTGGTTAAGTTCGTTTTCGACCACCGTCAGCTGCGTTTCATCATCCAGCCACAGGGTGTAACCATTATCGTGCTCAACGCGCAAGGTCACACCGCGCGTCGCCATGTAATCGACAAACGCCTGTGCCGGACGCAGATGAGTAAAATGGGTGATGCGCATAGAAAAGCGATTTCCTTTCAGTCAGACCAGACAAACCGGCAGTATATACACTCCACCCGCCAGATTGCAGGTGCGAAGCGTTAACCGGAGGCTCGGGGGACGTTACGCAGCCTCAATCTGCTGCGGGAACGCAGCACGCCAGGCTTCAAAACCGCCATCAATACTGTAAACCGTTGTAAACCCCTGATTGAGCAGGTACTGCGCGGCCCCTTTACTGCTGTTGCCGTGGTAGCACATTACCAGCACCGGAGTCGTCAACGCCGCCTGGGAGATAAAAACAGGCAGTGAATCGTTCGTCAGATGAAAAGCGCCGCGGGCATGGGCTGCGGCAAAACTCTGAGGGTCGCGAATATCAACCAGTAACGCATTGTCTTCAGAGAGTTTCTGCTGCGTCTGCTGTACGTTGATGCACTCAAATTGTTCCATGGTGGGTTCTCGTCAAAAGCTAAAAAAGTGACCAAATCAGCCCCATTGTAGCCTGAAGCTGGCACACAAGAACCTGGTAATTAGCAGGGAGATAACCCTTTTCTTGCAGCAAATATGTTACCTGCATCACGCATAATTGTTTTTATTAGGTTAACGCTAGCATCAGTGTTGGTTTCCGATTAATATAATGCTCGAAAACGAACATTAGTGAAAGATTCCGAACATCGGAGGAGATGACGTGGAAACCAAAGACCTGATCGTAATCGGCGGCGGTATTAACGGTGCTGGCATTGCAGCTGATGCTGCCGGGCGCGGCCTGTCAGTACTGATGCTGGAGGCGCAAGATCTCGCCTGCGCCACCTCGTCTGCCAGTTCTAAACTTATCCACGGTGGCCTGCGTTACCTGGAACACTATGAATTCCGCCTGGTGAGTGAAGCACTTGCCGAACGTGAAGTGCTGCTGAAAATGGCACCTCACATTGCTTTCCCCATGCGTTTCCGTCTGCCACACCGTCCGCATCTTCGTCCAGCCTGGATGATCCGCGTCGGTCTGTTTATGTACGACCACCTGGGCAAACGTACCAGCCTGCCGGGCAGTAAGGGTTTGCGTTTTGGCTCAGACTCGGTGCTGAAGCCAGAAATCGTGCGCGGTTTCGAATATTCTGACTGCTGGGTAGATGATGCTCGCCTGGTGGTGCTGAACGCGCAGGAAATTGAGAAGCGTGGCGGCGAAGTGCGTACCCGCACCCGCGTCACGCGCGCCCGACGTGAAAACGGTCTGTGGATCGTGGAAGCCGAAGACATCGACAGCGGCAAAACCTTTACCTGGCGCGCCAAAGGCCTGGTGAATGCTGCCGGTCCGTGGGTCAAACAGCTGTTTGATGACGGCCTGAAGCTGAAGTCGCCGTATGGCATCCGCCTGATCAAAGGCAGCCATATCGTGGTGCCTCGCGTACACACACAGAAGCAGGCTTATATTCTGCAGAACGAAGATCACCGTATTGTCTTCGTCATTCCGTGGATGGATGAGTTCTCGATTATCGGTACCACCGATGTTGAGTACAAAGGCGATCCACAGAATGTGAAAATCGACGATAACGAAGTCGACTATCTGCTGAACGTCTTTAATGCCCACTTCAAGAAAGATCTGGGCCGCGATGATATCGTCTGGACTTACTCCGGCGTGCGTCCGCTGTGTGACGATGAGTCAGATTCTCCGCAGGCGATTACCCGCGATTACACGCTGGATGTGCATGATGATGCCGGCCAGGCACCGCTGCTTTCCGTTTTCGGCGGTAAGCTGACCACCTACCGTAAGCTGGCCGAGCACGCGATGGAGAAACTGAGCAAGTACTACCCGAATATCGGTGCTGCATGGACCAAAAGCTGTGTCCTGCCGGGGGGGAACTTTGCCGGAACACGCGAAGATTACGCCGCGACCCTGCGTCGCCGCTTCCCGTTCATTACTGAAGCGATGGCACGCCACTACGCGCGAACCTATGGCAGCAATACAGAACTGCTGCTGAAAGACGCGACTTCTCTTGAGGATCTGGGCGAGCTGTTTGGCCACCACTTCTATGAAGCGGAACTGCGTTACCAGGTTGCGCACGAATGGGTACGCGTGACCGACGATGCTATCTGGCGTCGTACCAAAGAAGGGATGTGGCTGAACGATGAACAGCAGGCGCGAGTGACTGCGTGGCTGGCAGAGCACGGTAAGAAACCCGCAGCGTTGTCACTGGCGTCATAACCCGATAACCGACCTGCGCAGGGGCGGACCTTCTTTTCGGTCCGCCCGTTCATACCCGTTTTACAACCGAATCGGTTTTATCCCCCAGATCTCATCCGCATACTCCTGAATGGTCCTGTCTGACGAGAAATACCCCATATTGGCAATGTTGTGCACCGCACAGCGCGTCCACTCTTCCTGATTACGATACAGCTTATCGACCTTATCCTGAGTATCCACATAGCTGCGATAATCGGCCAGCAGCTGATAATGGTCCCCGAGATTAACCAGGGAATCAAAGATATTGCGATAACGCCCCGGCTCCTGAGGGCTGAACACCCCGGTGGCAATCTGTATCAGAACCTGATGCAGTTCGGCATCCTTCTCATAGTAAGCATGCGAGTTATAACCGCTGTTGCGCAGCGCTTCGACCTGCGGTGTGGTGTTGCCGAAGATAAAGATATTCTCGTCACCCACATGATCCAGCATCTCGACGTTCGCCCCGTCCAGCGTACCAATCGTCAGTGCGCCGTTGAGGGCAAATTTCATATTACTGGTCCCGGACGCTTCGGTTCCCGCCAGTGAAATCTGCTCGGAGAGATCGGCCGCCGGAATAATGATCTGCGCCAGGCTCACGCCGTAGTTAGGAATAAACACCACTTTCAGTTTGTTCTTCACCTGCGGATCGTTGTTGATCACCTTCGCCACATCGTTGATCAATTGAATAATATGCTTCGCCATAAAGTAGGCCGAGGCGGCTTTCCCGGCGAAAATATTCACGCGAGGCACCCAATCGGCCGTCGGGTCGGCTTTGATGCGGTTATAGCGGGTGATGACGTGCAAGACATTCAGTAGCTGGCGTTTGTACTCGTGAATACGCTTAATCTGCACATCAAACATCGCACGCGGATCAATAACCACATCCAAATTCTGGCTGATATAGGCCGCCAGACGCTTTTTATTCTTCAGCTTGGCACTCGCTACCTGCTCAATAAAGTTCGGGTAGTCGATATGCTGTTTCAGCTCATCCAGCTGGCTCAGTTCAGTGCGCCAGGTACGGCCAATCGTCTCATCCAGGACATCGGAGAGTGCCGGGTTTGCCAGCGCCAGCCAGCGGCGCGGCGTCACGCCATTGGTTTTGTTGCAGAAACGGCCGGGGAACAGTTTGGCAAAATCAGCAAACAGCGACTGAACCATCAGATTAGAGTGCAGCTCAGAGACGCCATTCACTTTATGGCTGACTATCACCGCCAGCCAGGCCATACGGATACGTCGCCCGTTATTCTCATCAATGATGGAGATACGCGACAGCAATGCCCAGTCATCCGGGTAGTAATCCTGGATGGTCTTCAGGAAGTAGTCATTGATATCGAAAATAATTTGCAGGTGACGCGGCAAAATTTTACCGATCATATCCACCGGCCAGGTCTCCAGTGCTTCCTGCATCAACGTGTGGTTGGTGTAGGAGAACACCTGACAGGTGACTTCAAACGCGTCGTCCCAGTTAAATTTGTTCTCATCGATCAGCACGCGCATCAGTTCCGGGATCGCCAGCACCGGATGGGTATCATTAAGATGCAGAGCAATTTTATCGGCCAGGTTATCAAAGGTCTGGTGCATCGCCCAGTGACGATGAAGGATATCCTGCACCGTCGCCGAGACCAGGAAGTACTCCTGACGCAGACGCAGTTCACGCCCGGAATAGGTCGAATCATCGGGATAGAGCACGCGCGACACGTTTTCCGAATGGTTCTTATCTTCCACCGCCGCAAAGTAATCGCCCTGGTTAAACTTCCCGAGGTTGATTTCATTGCTGGCCTGCGCGCCCCAAAGCCGCAGGGTATTGGTGGCATCCGTATCGTAGCCGGGGATAATTTGATCGTAAGCGGTAGCCAGCACCTCTTCGGTTTCTACCCAGCGCGCGCGGCTGCCTTCCTGTTGAATACGACCGCCGAAGCGCACCTTGTAGCGGGTGTTAAAGCGCTGGAACTCCCAGGGGTTACCGTATTCCAGCCAGTAATCCGGTGACTCCGCCTGGCGGCCATCGACGATATTCTGTTTGAACATGCCGTATTCGTAACGAATGCCGTAGCCGCGTCCCGGCAGACCGAGCGTGGCAAGGGAATCGAGAAAACAGGCCGCAAGACGGCCAAGACCACCGTTACCCAGCCCCGGATCGCTCTCTTCTTCAATCAGCTCCTCAAGATCGAAGCCCATCTCCTCCAGAGCCGACTTTGCATCGTCGTAGATGCCCATCGCCAGCAGCGCATTGGACAACGTGCGCCCCACCAGAAACTCCATCGACAGGTAATACACCTGCCGCACATCCTGAGACAATTGAGCACGATTAGATCGCAGCCAGCGCTCGACCATACGATCACGCACGGCCAACAGTGTGGCGTTCAGCCACTCGTGCTTGTTAGCAATAGAAGGGTCTTTGCCAATGGTAAACATCAGCTTATAGGCAATTGAGTGCTTGAGTGCATCGACACTGAGCGTCGGTGAGGAATAAGAGAAAGGTGCATTCATATCAAATTTCCCATTTTCTGGTTACAACAAACGTTGATAGAGATCGCGGTAGGCCACAGCAGCCACCTGCCAGCTAAAATCCATCCCCATTGCCTGACGCTGAACATAGCGCCACAACGAAGGACGGGACCAGAGAACAAAAGCACGTCGAATTGCACGCAATAACGACCAGGCATTACTGTCTTCAAAAGCAAAACCGCTGGCAATACCGTCCGCCAGATTTTCCAGTGAACTGTCATTCACTGTATCAGCCAGCCCTCCGGTGCGCCGCACCAGCGGCAGCGTGCCGTATTTCAATCCATAAAGCTGTGTCAGACCGCAAGGCTCAAAACGGCTCGGCACCATAATCACATCAGCGCCACCCATAATGCGGTGCGAGAAGGCTTCGTGATAGCCTATCTGCACCCCCACCTGGCCCGGATATTCAGCCGCGGCAGCAAGGAATCCCTGTTGCAGTTCGGTATCTCCTGCACCCAGTAATACCAGCTGACCGCCCTGCTCCAGCAGTCCCGGCAGTGCTTCCAGCACCAGGTCCAGCCCTTTCTGTTTCGTTAAACGGCTGACAACAGCAAAGATCGGCGCTTTGTCGTCGATCTTTAATCCCATGGTGATCTGCAATTGCCGTTTGTTCTCCAGCTTGGCCTCCAGCACATCACGGTTGTAGCGCGCATTCAGTAGCAAATCCTGCTCCGGATCCCAGATGGCCGGATCAACGCCGTTAAGTATCCCGCTCAGCCGTCCTTCCCGCTGACGCTGCTTCAGTAAATCTTCCATACCGTAGCCAAATTCAGGCTGGGTAATTTCACGCGCATAAGTCGGGCTGACGGCCGTGATATGGTCGGCATAGAACAGCCCGGCTTTAAGGAATGAGATCTGCCCGTGGAACTCCAGCCCGTGCATATTGAAGAAGGAGGGCGGGAGCTGGAGCAGATCCAGATGCCACGCTTCAAACAGCCCCTGATATGCCAGATTATGAACCGTAAACACCGATTTTGCCGGACGCCCCCGCGCAGCCAGATAGGCACAGGCAAGCCCCGCGTGCCAGTCATGTGCATGCACCACATCCGGCCGCCACCAGTTATCCAGCCCACACGCCAGCTCACAGCCAATCCAGCCCAGCAGCGCAAAGCGCAGATGGTTATCAGCATAGGCGTACTGCGACTCATCGTGATAGGGACTACCGGGCCGTTCGTACAGGCCGGGCGCATCGATCAGATAAATTCCCACGCCATCATAATGACCAAAGTGCAGTTCCACATAACCGGCAAAAGTTTGCAGCTTAGCTACCACCTGGGTCGGCGTAATGGCTTTTTTCAACGCCGGAAAGGCGGGTAACAACACCCGCGTATCCGTCCCGTCAGCAATTTGTGCCGCCGGTAATGCCCCAATAACATCAGCAAGTCCGCCGGTTTTTAGCAGCGGGAAAATTTCTGAACAGACGTGTAGCACCTGCATTATCGGCTCCTTTTTATCCGCCATACTTGAAGAGACAACTTCAATTATCTTGGATAACTTTTGTGCTAACACCAGCCAAGCTTCGCCAGCATGGTCCTGGTGACAAGAACGATCCCTTCTTCCGATCGGTGGAAACGCCGGGCATCATCATCCGGGTTTTCGCCAATCACCGTTCCTTCTGGCAGTACGCAGGCACGGTCTATCACACAACGTCGCAGACGGCAGGAACGTCCCACCTCCACATCCGGCAGTAATACCGACGACTCAATATTGCAGAAGGAGTTAATCCGAACACGGGAGAACAGCACCGAGTTCACCACCACTGAACCAGAGATAATGCAGCCCCCTGACACCAGCGAATTCATTGTCATCCCGTGGCTACCGGAGCGGTCCTGCACAAACTTCGCAGGCGGTAGCGGTTCCATATGGGTACGGATAGGCCAGGTACTGTCATACATATCCAGTTCCGGCATCACCGAAGCGAGGTCAAGATTGGCTTTCCAGTAGGCCTCCAGCGTGCCGACATCGCGCCAGTAAGGTTCTGCTGTCGCATCATGCTGCACGCAGGAGAGACTGAACGAGTGGGCCAGCGCTTCACCGCTGGCGACAATTTTCGGCAGCAAATCTTTACCGAAATCATGGCTCGACTCCGGTAACGCCTGATCGACTTCCAGCAGGCCGTAGAGATATTCGGCATCAAACACATAGATGCCCATGCTGGCTAACGCCCGGCTGCTGTCGCCCGGCATGGAGGGTGGGTTCTCAGGTTTCTCAAGGAACTCCACCACCTTGTTGTCGTCATCCACCTTCATCACACCGAAGGAACTGGCCTCCTCCAGCGGCACCGGCAGGCAGGCAATGGTGCAGCGCGCGCCGTTTTCCACGTGATCAATCAGCATGCGCGAGTAGTCCATCTTGTAGATGTGGTCCCCGGCGAGGATCACGATGTACTGGGCACGGTAACGACGGATGATATCGAGGTTCTGTGTTACCGCATCGGCGGTGCCGCGATACCAGTGGTCGGTGGAGAGGCGCTGCTGCGCGGGCAACAGATCGACAAACTCGTTCATCTCTTCATTGAGGAAGGACCAGCCGCGCTGGATGTGCTGGACCAACGTGTGCGACTGATACTGGGTGATCACCGCAATCCGTCGTATGCCAGAGTTGAGGCAGTTGGACAGCGCAAAATCGATAATGCGAAACTTTCCGCCGAAGTGGACGGCAGGTTTAGCACGCTTGGCGGTCAGGTCTTTCAGACGCGTACCGCGGCCACCCGCAAGGATCAGCGCAACAGTTTGTGTAGGGAGTTGCCTTGCCAGCATTACAGGGTCGTTCTTATCTAATTTGACCATGTCTGATTCCTATTATGATTGTTCCTGGAACACGCATACACCTTGGGCGGCTCCATGCCAGACCGTTGAGAGGATCGGGTTATCATCCCCGGCGAAGGGCGGAATGGCATGCCATTTCCCTTCAGGTAACACCAGGTCATACACTTCTTCGGTGGCGTTGATCGTCAGTAGCCAGTGCTGTGAAAGCCTGACCTGCAAACGGTGCGCCCCCTGCTCCCACTGCGCGGTGGTCAACGGCTGCCCCTGGTCGTTCAGCCACTCCACATTGCCATCACCGTCCTGCCACCAGCGGTCCTGCTGCAACGCCGGAATATGGCGGCGCAGATGGATCAGTGCGGCGGTGAAAGCAAACAGTCCGCGATCGTGCTGCTGCCAGTTGAACCATGTCAGCGGATTGTCCTGGCAGTAAGCATTATTGTTGCCGTGCTGGCTGTGTCCGTGTTCATCCCCGGCCAGTAGCATCGGCGTCCCCTGGGCCAGCAGCAGCGTCGCCAGCAGGGCATGCACGCTACGACGGCGGTGTTCCATAATCAGCAACGGCGCCTGCAATCCTTCCACACCGTGGTTATGGCTGAAGTTATTGCTGCTGCCATCGCGGTTATCTTCGCCGTTCGCTTCGTTATGTTTATGTTCATAGCTGACCACATCACGCAGGGTAAAACCGTCGTGGGCGGTGATCAGATTGATACTGCTGGAAGGCCGTCGGCCGCCACGGTCAAAGACATCGCTCGACCCGGCAAAACGCCGCGCAAAGTCGCCGTTAGACAGCTCACCGTGCAACCAGTAGCGCCGCGTGGCATCACGGAAGTGGTCGTTCCATTCGGCGAAGGGAGGAGGAAAATTCCCCACCTGATAACCGCCGGGGCCGATATCCCAGGGTTCGGCAATCAGCTTGCAGCCCGACAGCACGGGATCGGCCGCAATCGCCTGAAACAGTGGCGCATCCTGACGATAGTCCGGCGTGCGCCCCAGCACGGTGGCCAGGTCAAAGCGAAAACCATCAACATGGCACTCTTCCACCCAATAGCGCAGACAGTCGAGCATCCACGCCATCACCTGCGGATGACTGAGATTCTGCGTGTTGCCGCAACCGGTCCAGTTCTGATACTCCCCCTGCCCGTCCAGCCAGTAGTAGCTCTGATTATCAATGCCGCGCATCGACAACGTGGGACCGCTCTCCTCCAGTTCCGCGGTGTGGTTAAACACCACGTCAAGGATCACCTCAATGCCCGCCTGATGCAGTGCTTTAACAGCCAGCTGGAACTCCTGACGCGGGTGCTGGCCTGAGGCGTAACGGGCTTCCAATGCGTAACACGCCAGCGGGTTGTAGCCCCAGTAATTACTCAATCCCATGCGCAGTAAACGTGGTTCACTGGCGAAGCAGGCCACCGGCAACAGCTCCAGGCTGGTGATCCCCAGACGCTGGAAGTAGTTGATCATTACCGGATGCCCCAACGCCGCGTAGGTGCCGCGTATCGCTTCCGGGATATCGGGATGCAGCTTTGTCAGGCCCCGCACATGGGCCTCATAAATCACGGTGCTGCCCCAGGGCACGCACGGTGGCGCATCCTCGTCCCAGTCGAAATCACCGGCCAGCACGACACCTTTCGGTGCCAGCGGCCCGCTATCAAGGGGATCGGGCTGCTTAACCCCGCACTGGAAGCAGGGATCGTCCGTCACTTCACCCAGCACTTCGCGCGCACAGGGATCGAGTAACAGCTTCGCCGGATTAAAACGCTGCCCCTGCTGCGGCTGCCACGGGCCATGCACACGGTAACCATAACGCTGGCCCGGCTTACACGCGGGCAGATAACCGTGCCAGATGTCGCCACTCCGTGCAGGAAGATCCACGCGCGTCTCCGTACCACTGGCATCAAACAGGCACAGCTCCACGCGTTCAGCATGCTGCGAGAACAGAGTGAAGTTCACCCCTTTGCCGTCATAGTGAGCACCGCGCGGTGCCGGAAGTCCCTCACGAAGTGGCGTCATTCCACCTCCCGCACCAGCCAAATCGTTGACAGCGCGGGCAACGTCAGGCTAAGAGAGTGGCTGCGTCCGTGGCTACCCCAGTCGTCGGTACGGATGGTTCCGAGGTTACCGTTATTGCCGCCGTGATAGTGGCCGGAGTCCGTGTTCAATACTTCGCGCCAGCGCCCGGCCCCCGACACGCCAAAGCGGTAACCGTAACGCGGCACCGGAGTAAAGTTACTGGCGACGATCAGCTCATTACCGTTGCGGTCGCGGCGTACAAAGACAAACACCGAGTTATCGAAGTCATCCACCACCAGCCATTCAAACCCGGCCGGGTCGAAATCCAGCTGATGCAGCGGCGTCTGTGCCTGGTAGGTATGATTCAGGTCACGCACCAGGCGCTGCACGCCGTGATGCCAGTTGTCTTCCCCTTCCAGCAGATGCCAGTCCAGGCTGGTATCGTGGTTCCACTCTTTGCCCTGAGCAAACTCATTGCCCATAAACAGCAGCTTTTTACCCGGGAAGCCAAACATCCAGCCGTAATAGGCACGCAGGTTGGCGAACTTCTGCCAGGCATCACCCGGCATGCGGTCGAGAATCGACTTCTTGCCGTGAACCACTTCATCGTGGGAAAGCGGCAGCACAAAGTTTTCGGTGTAGTTGTAGAGCATGCCGAACGTCATGAGATTGTGATGGTGACGGCGGTAGATCGGGTCAAGCTTCATGTAGTCGAGGGTGTCGTGCATCCAGCCGAGGTTCCATTTAAACCAGAAGCCCAGGCCGCCCATTTCTGGCGGTCGCGACACGCCATCAAAGTCCGTTGACTCCTCCGCCACGGTAATCGAACCAGGGGCCGCATGGCCCAACGTCCGGTTGGTGTAACGCAGGAAAGAAATCGCTTCGAAATTCTCACGTCCGCCGACGTGATTCGGCACCCATTCACCTTCGGCGCGGCTGTAATCGCGGTAAATCATCGATGCCACCGCATCGACCCGCAGGCCATCAATGCCGAAACGCTCTATCCAGTACAGCGCATTCCCCGCCAGATAATTACTCACCTCACGGCGACCAAAGTTATAAATCAGCGTGTTCCAGTCCTGGTGAAAGCCTTCACGCGGGTCACCGTGTTCATACAGTTCCGTACCGTCAAACCTGGCCAGACCAAAATCATCCGATGGAAAGTGGCCGGGAACCCAGTCCAGCAGCACATTCAGCCCGGCATTGTGGGCGGCAGTGATAAAGGCGCGGAAATCGTCGCGGGTGCCGAAACGGCGCGTCGGGGCATACATCCCCAGCGGTTGATAACCCCAGCTTCCGTCGAAAGGATGCTCATTGATCGGCAGCAGCTCCAGATGGGTAAAGCCCATCTCTTTGGCATAAGGCACCAGCTGTTCTGCCAGCTCTTTGTAACTCAGCCAGAAATGGTTATCGGTGTGGCGGCGCCAGGAGCCGAGATGAACTTCATAAATCGAAATCGGTGCATCGAAACCGTTGGCGCGCTGGCGCTCCGGTGACAGCGCAGTTTTCTCTGGAATGCCGCAAATCATGGAGGCCGTTTGTGGGCGCATCTGCGCCTCAAAGGCATAAGGATCGGCTTTCAGCCGCAACTGTCCCTGATGGTCGATAATCTCAAACTTGTAGAGCTGCCCCTGCGTCGCGCCTGGGATAAACAACTCCCAGATACCAATTTCACGCCGCAGGCGCATCGGATGCCTGCGACCATCCCAGAAGTTGAATTCACCCACCACCGAGATACGCTGGGCGTTGGGTGCCCAGACGGCAAAGCGGGTGCCAATCACACCGTCAATCACATCGCCGTGCGCACCGAGGGTTTCATAAGGACGCAGATGGGTCCCTTCCGCCAGCAGCCAGCTGTCCATTTCCGGCAGCAGTGGACCAAAGCGGTAAGCATCGTCGATTAAATTTTGCTGGCCGTGCCAGGTGACGGCCAGTTGATAGCGAAACGGGGTTTTACGTTTGGGGATTACCCCCTGAAAAAAACCGCGAGAATCCAGGCACACCAGTTGCACACATTTTTTGCCCGTACTGGTTTCAATCACCCAGACTTCGCTGGCGTCCGGCAACAGAGCACGCACCTCAAGACCCTTATCAGTCTTGTGCATGCCCAGTAAAGAAAAGGGGTCAGCAAAGTGACCAGAGACTAAAGCGTTAATGACACGACGATCCATAAGCTCTGACATGATTTTCTTCCCGTGATGATCGGCAGTCGACTGGCTGAGTCCCAGACTCGGGTATTGCCAATGCACTGCTCTATCATTGAGCCCAAAACACACTGACCGACGAGGTGACCATCACTGGATAAAAACCGCCGCAGCGTGCAATAAAATGACGAAGTGAAAAAGAATAATGTTTTAGGGATATAGTGGTTTTTTAAGCATAGCCAGGGGAGAACAATAGCCATGGATTAATGCGTAAAAAAATTTCTTTCAGATCAAAGTTTATTTCTTTAACGGCGTGAGACAGGAACGTCAGACCCTTCTTAGGCCTGCCAGGGTTCAAGCCCCGGACAAGGGGAAGGCGCTGAAATCTGGCGCGGAGAATCGCCAGTTAGTACAAAGGAAGGTACACGTAATAACAGTGACAAATATTGATGCAAATCGAAATAGGGTGACATCCCCCCTGCCAACAACAGAGGGGAAAATGCCGGAATTAGCCCACCAGAAGACGCAACATACGACGCAGCGGTTCTGCCGCGCCCCACAGCAGCTGGTCGCCGACGGTAAAGGCTGAAAGATAATCCGGCCCCATGTTCAGCTTACGCAGGCGCCCTACCGGAGTGTTCAGCGTGCCGGTAACGGCAGCAGGCGTCAGTTCACGCATAGATATCTCGCGGTCGTTCGGCACCACTTTCACCCACTCGTTGTGCGCAGCCAGCATCTGTTCGATTTCTGCCAGCGGCACATCTTTTTTCAGCTTCAGGGTAAATGCCTGGCTGTGGCAGCGTAGTGCGCCTACGCGCACGCACAGACCGTCAACCGGGATGACGTTGCTGGTGCGCAGGATTTTGTTGGTTTCCGCCTGGCCTTTCCACTCTTCGCGCGTCTGGCCGTTATCCAGCTGTTTGTCGATCCACGGGATCAGGCTACCTGCCAGCGGTACGCCGAAGTTATCGGTTGGCAGCACTCCAGTCCGGCTCAGCTCGGTGACTTTACGCTCGATGTCGAGGATGGCAGAAGCCGGGTCCTGCAACTCTTTCGCCACGTGGTTGTGCAGCATGCCCATCTGGGTCAGCAGTTCACGCATATGGCGCGCGCCGCCGCCGGAAGCCGCCTGATAGGTCGCGACGGATGCCCACTCCACCAGATTGTTTTCAAACAAGCCGCCCAGTGACATCAGCATCAGGCTCACGGTGCAGTTACCGCCAACGAAGGTTTTAATTCCGTTGTTCAGGCCGTCGTGGATCACCTTGTGGTTGACCGGGTCGAGAATAATGATCGCATCATCTTTCATACGCAGCGTTGATGCTGCGTCAATCCAGTAGCCATTCCAGCCCGCTGCGCGCAGCTTAGGATAGATATCGCTGGTGTAGTCGCCGCCCTGGCAGGTGATGATAATATCCAGCGCTTTCAGCGCTTCAATATCAAACGCATCCTGCAACGTGCCGGCAGACTGACCGCCGAAGGCTGGCGCCGCCTGACCGTGCTGAGACGTTGAAAAGAATACCGGGCGAATCACATCAAAATCGCGCTCTTCGCTCATGCGCTGCATCAGCACCGATCCCACCATCCCACGCCAACCTACTAAACCAACTGTCTTCATCATTACCTTTATCCCGGGCTACCTTACTTGCCATTTTCGCCCCCGGCAGTGCTCGCAGTCCTCACGTACTTCACGTACGCTGCGGGTGCTGTGCGCTGGCGGTGACGAAACTGGCTGCGACGATAACGCCCTTAATTCAGTTAAACTTAGAAAAATATCCTGTCGTCAAATCTACAAGTTGCAGCAAAAGTGGCAAGTGAATTAAATCGATTAGAGGTTTTTTTTTAGCAGCTCTGCTTATAAGAGGCGAACATTGATTAATAAAGAGAACAACAACGATGACTGAAATGATCTCGGCCACGATATTATTGTTGCTGATAATGGATCCGTTGGGCAATTTGCCGATTTTTATGTCGGTTTTGAAGCATCTGGAGCCGAAACGTCGACGGATGGTGCTCATTCGCGAAATGCTGATTGCGCTACTGATCATGCTGCTGTTTCTGTTCGCGGGCGAAAAAATTCTCGCGTTCCTCAATCTGCGCACTGAAACGGTGTCGATCTCCGGCGGTATTATTCTGTTCCTGATCGCCATTAAGATGATTTTCCCTTCGCAGGAGAGCAGCAGTAGCGGGCTGTCGGCCGGTGAAGAGCCGTTCCTGGTGCCGCTGGCGATCCCGCTGGTGGCCGGGCCATCTCTGCTGGCAACGCTGATGCTGCTGTCGCACCAGTACCCCGATAATATGGGCCATCTGGTCGGCGCACTGCTGATTGCCTGGGGGCTGACGGTAGTGATTTTGCTGCTATCCGGGCTGTTTTTACGCCTGCTGGGAGATAAAGGGGTCAATGCGCTGGAAAGGCTGATGGGCTTGATTCTGATTATGCTGGCGACGCAGATGTTCCTGGATGGGATACGCATTTATCTGAAGCTGTGACGGTGATAGCGGGCGGACCGAAAAAGAGGGTCCGCCCCTACAGGAACATTACGACAATAATTCGAATGCAATCATACCGATAATCGCCCCGACGGTGCCGAGAATGGTTTCCATCAGCGTCCAGGTCTTCAGCGTCTGCGCTTCGGTTGCGCCGGTAAAGCGGCCAAACAACCAGAAACCGGCATCGTTAACGTGGCTACAGATAATCGAGCCGCCAGCAATACAGATCGACAGCGCCGCCATCTGAGCGCCGGAATAATGCAGTGGTTCAATCACCGGCATAATCAGGCCCACCGCCGTTAAACAGGCCACCGTTGCCGATCCCTGAATAATACGCACCGCCCCAGCCAGCACGAAGCAAGCCAACGCCACCGGTAAACCGGCCCCGGTCAGCGCGTTACCCAGCGCCGGACCCACACCGGAATCCACCAGCACCTGTTTGAACACGCCGCCAGCACCAATCACCAGCAGAATAATCCCCGCAGGCTGTAACGCCGCACCGCAGATCTCCATCACGCGCTCTTTATCCATGCCCTGACGGTACGCCAGACCATAAATCGCCACCAGGCAGGCCAGCAGGATCGCGGTAAACGGATGGCCGATAAACTCCAGCCACTCGTACAGCGTTGAACCGGGTGTCGTAAAGCGTGCGCCAACGGTTTTCAGCCCGACCAGCAGCAGGGGAAACAGGATCAGTGACAGACTGAAGCCAAACGAGGGCAGCTTGCTCTCATCAAATTCAGGATGATCGCCTTCCGCCGGAACACCAAAAGTCACATGCTGGCTAATGAAACGGCCAAACAGCGGCCCGGCGATCAGCATCCCCGGAATGGCAGCACACAGACCCAGCAGGATCATCCAGCCGAAATCAGCATGCATCTGCGAAGCCAGCAGCATCGGTGCAGGCCCAGGCAGCAGGAACGCAGCCGCTGCGGCCACCCCAGCGAACAACGGGATCACCAGCTTCACCAGGTTGTCGCCGGTACGGCGCGCAACGGCAAAGGCAATGCTGATTAACAACACCACGGCCACCTCAAAGAACAGCGGCAGGGCACAAATCAGCCCGGCAATCCCCATCGCATAATGGGCGCGGCTTTCACCAAAGGTTTTCAGCATACGGATAGCGATCTGATCGACCGCGCCGGTTTCATGCAGGATTTTGCCAAACATCGCGCCCAGCGCGACCACGATGGCGAGGAAACCGAGCGTACCGCCCATGCCCTTTTCCATCGTGGTGGCAATTTTATCCAGCGGCATCCCGGAGAACAGACCCGCGCCGATGGACACTAACATCAGCGCCACAAAGGCATGCATCCTTGCCTTCATCACTAAAAACAGCAGCAGCAAAACCGAGCCTGCTGCCGTTAACACCAGTGTTGCAGTACTCATTACACCCTACTTATTTTTTTCTGTCGCACCGTCAATGGTTTTGAGCGTTGCCGCAACAACTTCATCAAGTGACTGATTAATATCGACGACCAGCACATCATCTTCATCGCTGCCCGGCTCTTCCAGCGTGGCAAATTGCGTCACCAGCATCTGAGGTTTAAAAAAGTGCCCCTTGCGCGCGCGCAGACGCGACTCGATGGTATCGAAGTCACCCTTCAGATAGACGAAAGAGAGGTTGCTGTTACCCTTGCGCAGAATATCGCGATAACTTTTTTTCAGCGCCGAGCAGACAATCAACGACACATTGTTGGTGCGCTGCATAGCGAATGCCGCATCGTTGATCGACTCCAGCCACGGACGACGATCGTCATCATTCAGCGGATGACCTTCAGACATTTTTTCAATGTTGGCGCGCGGGTGCAGGAAATCACCATCAAGGAAGGCGGCCTTCAATTGATGCGCAACGGCATTGGCAACGGCAGATTTTCCGCTTCCCGATACCCCCATCAGTACGAAGACGTGATTAGGCGATGAATGAGTGGTCATTGTTATGGCTCCGGCAGAGAGGTAGCAGATATGTTGGGTTATTTGTTATCGGTAACATTGTCTGGATGTGCAGTGAGTATGGCAACAGCCACGGCGGAAAAAGCTGCTAAATGTGAGGAAGTTCAAAAAAATGACAGATTCAGACGGAGAGAGGCACAAAGGGGTAATCGATTAATGTCGTAGGGGTCGGGCATGCCCGACCCTGTTTAAATACTGCCACCGGCTAAAATCGTAAAGCCAACATCCACGGGTGCCGCATTCACCTCTTCACCGCGAATACGCGCCAGCAGCAGCGCCGCAGATTCGTGCCCCATGCGCTCACGCGGCGTCAGCACCGTGGCCAGCGGCGGGTTAACCACCTGGGCAATATCATGGCCGTGGAAACCGGCAATCGCCATCTGTTGCGGCACCTGCAACCCCTGACGCTGACACTCAAACATCGCACCGACCGCCAGGTCGTCATTGGTACAAAACAGGCTGTCGGTTTGCGGATAGCGCTTCTGCGCTTCACACATCAGCATCGCTCCGGCGGAAAACGACGATGCCGCTTCCATCATCACGCAGCGAGGCTCCAGCCCGGCTTCCTGCATCGCCAGGCGATAGCCCTGCTCTTTCTGCAGGGTACGTTCATCCAGGCGTGCGCCAAGATACACCGTATGACGATGGCCTTTTTGCAAAATGGCATGGGTCATCTGGCGCGCGGCCTCGACGTTATCAAACCCGACCGCCATATCGAGGCACGGCGAGATGCAGTCCATCATCTCAATCACCGGGATACCGGCGGTTTCAATCATGCGCAGGCTGGCGGCAGTATGGGTGCGTTCGGTGAGGATCAGGCCATCAATGTTCCAGCCCAGCAGCGAGCGTAACTGCAATTCTTCTTTTTCAGCGCTGTAACCGAAGTGGCCAAGCAGCGTCTGATAGCCTGCGGCATCGGTCACCGCTTCAATGCCGCGTAATACATCGGCAAAAACCTGGTTGGTCAGCGAGGGAAGCAGCACGCCAATCGCCCGACTGGTGGCATTAGAGAGCATATCGGGGGCGCGATTAGGGATATAGCCCAGCTCATCCAGCGCGGCCGCGATCTTGCCCTGCAACGCGGCAGAAACCTGATCGGGATGACGCAGATAGCGGCTAACGGTCATTTTAGTGATGCCTACGCGATCGGCAACATCCTGTAGTACCGGTCTTTTTTTCTTCATCTGGCTTCAACGGATAGGAACGAATGGAGCTGAGTGTAACAAAGATGGGGATAAAAAAGAGAAAGGGTGCGGCAAACCGCACCCAAAATGTGACAGGGAGAACACTTAGACCGGCGGCAGGTCGAACAGCAGGATTTCGGCATCGCTGCTGGCAACAATCGCCAGGGATTTTTCATCCCAGATAGCGAACGCGTCAGACGTGGTTGCCGCTTCGCCATTGACGGTAACATCCCCCTTCACCACCTGGATCCAGATGCGGCGGCCGTCTTCAACATCCACGCTACCCTTCTCATCCGCCTTCAACGCCCAGCGCGACAGCGTCATATCCTGGAACACCTTTAGCGAACCCTCACGGGCATCCGGTGACAGTACCAGCTGGCGGCCCTGCACGTCGTCGAAACGGCGCTGTGCATAACGTGGCTCAATACCGGTTTTTTCCGGGATGATCCAGATCTGATACAGATGCAGCGGGACGTCTTTGCTGGCGTTGTACTCAGAGTGACGAACGCCGGTACCGGCGCTCATAATCTGGAATTCACCCGCCGGGATCTGCTCTTTGTTGCCCATGCTGTCCTGGTGTTCCACCGTACCGGACAACACATAAGTCAGGATTTCCATATCTTTATGGGGATGAGTACCAAATCCCTGACCGCCATCAATCACATCTTCGTTAATCACTCTCAGTGCCGAGAAGCCCATAAAATTGGCATCGTAGTAATCGGCGAAAGAGAAAGTGTGGTAACTGTCCAGCCAGCCATGATTAGCATGACCACGATCTTGTGCTTTGCGTAAGTAAATCATATTCAATTCTCCTCAACGTTTTGACACAGTCTGTACCTGTCACGCTGTGGATGATAGCGGAGAAAATTGTCTTCTCTGTTCAAAATATTCGATATACAAATCAATTAACAAACAGGGAAATTGTTGGAAAGAAATAAATAACAGGCAAAAAAAAGCCAGCACCCGAGCTGGCTAAGAAATACTGAAGCAATGTGAGCAATGTCGTGCCTTCTCAATCTGTGCCAGAGGCATTCCTGAAAACGCATGGCAATAATAATCATTATCATTCGCACTTGTAAAGTATTTCCTGATTATTTTTTGCTTGATATAGCGATAAAAAACCCTGATTTTAAAGGGGATTCTACACACTAAGGAGAGGAAGAAATGAGTGAGATTGTTGTGCGACATGTGCTTGCCGAGGACGCAACGGCTATTCATCAGCTGTACAGTCAGCCGGAAACCTATGCCGATACACTACAGCTCCCCCATCCCTCGCTAACAAAGTGGCAGGAACGCATCGCTTCGGTGCCAGATGGCATGCAGATGCTGGTCGCCTGCCTGGATGGCGAAGTGGCAGGCCAGGCCACGCTGGAAGTCAACAGTCGCGCCCGCCGCCGTCATACCGCCACCTTTGGTCTCGGGGTCGATATCCGCTATCGCGGTCAGGGCGTGGCGAAGGCGATGATGCGTACCATCGTCGATCTCTGTGATAACTGGCTGAACGTTGAGCGCATCGAACTCACCGTCTTTGCCGACAACCCTGCCGCTATCGCACTGTATGAGCAGTTTGGTTTTGAAACGGAAGGTCGCGCCCGACGCTATGCGGTCCGTAATGGTCAGCAGGTTGATGCGCTCTATATGGCGCGTTTCCGGCCATAACCGCCCCTGGGAGCGCCCTTCCTCTGCATCATCAAATCCTGATCGTTTTCATTTTACCGCGGCGCTCAACCTTGAGCGTCAGCTGTCCTGCTGGCGTATCTGCCAGCGCAATACGGAGGTAATGAATGCCTTCAGGCTGGACCTTACTGCCGTTAACTTCCACCAGCACGTCACCGTTTTGCAGGCCAAAGCGGGTAAGTGCAGCAGGGGAATTAGAAAATAACTCAACCCGGTGCGCGTAATAACGAACGGCCAGGATACGTTGTGGTGCAGGTTCATCGCGCGTAAAGCCCTGCTCCCGGTAACAAAAAAGCATTTTTTTCGGTAAGAAGAGATAGCTGTCGAAGCGCGCCAGAAAGTTCATCCCTAAGCCATATGCCCCCTGCTTATTCTCACGCGTCAGCAGCTTGCCCAACGGCATCTGGTTAAAGCTTAAGCCTGTCAGTGAGTAGCCATCACTGACCTTCTGGCCGGTTAACCCCAGAACCGGCTGATTAATGCCTGTCAGCACCGCACTTTCAGGGCGCTCACGGCTCACTTTAATCAGGTCATTACCGATGTAACTGTAATCCACGCCCGTATCGACCGTCATATTCACCAGCCGGTTGTGGTAGTCCAGCACCAATTCAGGCCCGGAATCATAAGCATCGCGGTAGGGAACACACGCAGGATAATTCAGCGTGGCGGGCGCTTGCTGCCAGACGGTCAGCTGCTTCTGCTGATTATCAACCTGCCACACAAACTGGCGGAAAATATCCTGTCCTAAAATCCCGTCAATTTTCACGCCGGTCATCTCGGTAAACACGCTGAGATCCACACCCAACCAGGGGGCAGTGGCGGGTAACACACTTTCTCCGATGGCTATCGCCATCGGCTGCCAAAGCAGGAGAGCATCATGAGGCAGCGGCCCCGCCGACGTCCGGATCCCCGCCGCCAGTATCGCCCGCTGCAACACCGGAACCTGATTAGCGGGCAGACGCTGCGTCAACTCACTCGCCAGCGCATTATCAATCATCAGCGTACTGACGCCCGTATCCAGCAGAAAATGATACTGCCTGCCGCTGATGCTCACCGGCACAATCAGCACATCGGGCCGAACGGAGACGGTTAACAACGGCTGCGGGGCAGAGAAAGGAACAGGGTCAGCCTGGGCCGACAATGACCCGGCAAACAACACGGTGCAATACGAGATGATCAGTGCAGAGTACTTCATAACCGTCCTTGTGATGGATGCCCCACGTTACTTTCAGGAATACGCATGACGCTTAACACCCCCAAAACTTACGCTTAAAACAGGATAAAACGAGACTTATGCGTGCTAATTGTCGTAAATGGCAGAGAAAAAGCAAAAAAACGCATTCACTGAAAATCCCACCTCCGGTATTTAATCCACATCTGATAGCTTATTTTTGAGGTTTTTTTGAGGTCATCCGTGCGTATTGTTAATGAAATGTTGGTGCTAAGGTGGTCTGGAGCCATTTTCTCCGACAACCAACCCTACACAAACTAACAATAAAGGCAGCTTAATCATGAGCTTAAATATTAATCAGCAGTTTCACGGTAATGTTTATGTGGTCACTGGCAGCACGCAGGGGCTGGGCGCTGCCGTTGCACGATTACTGGCAGAACGCGGCGCTCGTGGGCTGATCCTCTGTGGCCGCAACCGCAAGGCGGGAGCGGCTCAGGAAGAATCACTGCGCGCACTCGGCTGTGAAGCCTGGTTTGTCGCCGCCGATATCAGTGACCCACAAGCCTGCGAGCAGGTCATAGCTGAAGCCGCAGCGCGCTTCGGCACACTGCATGGCCTGGTGAACTGTGCCGGCATGTCCGATCGCGGCACCATCCTCACTACCACCCCGGAGCTGTTTGACGCCATCTTTGCCGTCAACGTGCGGGCGCCGTTCTTCCTGATGCAGGCCGCGATCAAACTGATGATTGCCAACAAGGTGGAAGGCAGCATCGTCAATATCATCACCATGACCTCTCACGGCGGCCAGAGCTTCCTTACCCCTTATGCTTCGTCGAAAGGGGCGCTGGTTACCCTGACCAAAAACGTCGCCTTTAGCGCCATGCGCAACCGCATTCGCGTCAACGGTCTGAACATTGGCTGGATGGATACGCCACATGAAGATGACATCCAGAAGCAGTATCACCAGGCGAGCGATGACTGGCTGGAAAAAGCGGAGCGCCAGCAGCCCTTTGGCCGCCTGCTGAAACCCCGGGAAGTCGCACGCGGCGTGGCATTTTTACTCTCTGAAGAGTCCGGGATGATGACCGGCGCCGTTATCGACTTTGATCAGAACGTGGTGGGCTGCGGTGATGATGGCGCGCCACAGCCTCAGCAGATACTGGCCCTGTAGGAGCGATCGACTATGAACGCAATCTATCTCAATGAAGCCCAGCTTTCGCTGGATGATTTTGCCACCGTCTCACAGCAGTCACTGCGTCAGCAGGATTACCCGCTGGCACACAGCGCGCAGCGGAATGTGCTGATCTATCAGGCTGAGTCACTGATCGCTGCCGCCCGTGACGACCGCCAGTTGGTGCTGAGTGAGCTGCATCGGGCGCTCTCTGCCGGGCCGGGGGTGTTTGTCGTTAAAGGGTTGTACCGCGATCTGGCGGCAGTGGATCGCAGCAGTGAACTGTTTGAAGCGATCCTGCGCGATGAGGCCGCCTCCGGCGGCGGCGGCGATCATTTTGCCAAAGCGGGCAGCAACGGACGTATCTGGAATGCTCTGCAAAAAGTGGCGGAGCGCGATGCCGATGCCTTTATCGATTACTACGGCAACCCCCTGCTGGCGCTGATCTGCGAAAGCTGGGTCGGGCCGGGCTATGAGATCACCGCGCAGGTCAATCAGGTCCGGCCGGGCGGTCAAGCACAGCAGCCGCACCGCGACTACCATCTGGGTTTCCAGAGTAATGAGGTCGTGGCCCGCTTCCCGCTGCCTTTACAGATCCTGTCGCAGTATCTCACCCTGCAAGGAGCCGTCGCGCACACGGCGATGCCGCTGGAATCTGGCCCGACCCAGCTTCTGCCGTTTTCACATCAGTATGAGGGCGGGTATCTGGCCTGGCGTCAGCCCGAATTTATCGAATACTTCCAGCAGCATGCGATTCAGCTCCCGCTGGAAAAAGGCGACGGGCTGTTCTTCAACCCGGCGCTGTTCCATGCGGCGGGCAATAACACCACGGCGGATCATATTCGCACGGCAAACCTGCTGCAGGTCTCTTCCAGCTTTGGTAAAACCATGGAGAAGGTCAACCACGTTAAAGTGCTGCTGAGCCTTTATCCGGCGCTGCGTCAGCGCCAGCTGGAGACAGAACAGCGCAATGCGGTGATTGCCGCAGCCGCAGAGGGTTATTCGTTCCCCACCAATCTGGATACTGACCCACCGCTGGGCGGGCTGGTGCCACTGACCCAGCAGGCGCTGCTGTTGCAGGCGTTACAGGAGGGATGGTCGGAAGTGCACTTTGATCAGCAGCTCAGTGAACACGTGCAAAAACGTCAGGCGTGATCTCCAGCGGGCCGACCGAAAAAAGGTCGGCCCGCCTCACATCAGTAGCCTGCGGTTAAATCATCAATGGTGCGCGGATCTGACGCGCCGTAGCGCATCCCGTCCGGCCCCAGCATAATGCTCTGCGTGCTGCCCATTGCAGACATCACCTTCACATTCTGCCCCTTCTGACTCAGCAGTTTCAGCGTATCCGGGCTGAAGCCTTTCTCCACGCGCAGCTGATCCGGTAACCATTGATGGTGGAAACGCGGCACATTGGTCGCTTCAGCGACGTTCATGCCGAAATCGATACTGTTGACCACCATTTGTAGCACAGTCGTGATAATACGGCTTCCGCCCGGACTGCCCGTCACCAGCCAGGTTTTCCCGTTTTTGGCAATAATGGTCGGCGACATGGAAGAGAGTGGGCGCTTGTACGGCTGCACCGCATTGGCTTCGCCGCCGACCAGGCCATAGACGTTTGGCGTGCCCGGCTTGGCGGAGAAGTCGTCCATCTCATTATTCAGCAGAATGCCACTGTTACCGGCGACAATACCGCTGCCGAAATTGGTGTTCAGCGTGTAGGTCACTGCCACCGCGTTGCCGTCTTTATCCACCACCGAGAAGTGCGTGGTCTGATCGCTTTCATACGGCGCCAGCTTACCGGGTTTTATCTCCGCAGAAGGGCGCGCTTTGGCGACATCAATCTGCTGCGCCAGCGATTTCGCATAGGCTTTGCTGGTCAGCGCCTGCCACGGCACCTTGACGAAATCCGGGTCACCGAGATATTCCGAGCGGTCGGCATAGGCATATTTCTCCGCTTCTGCCATCACCTGAATCGCATCTGCGCTGCCAAAGCCCATCTTCGCCAGGTCGAAGTTTTCCAGGATATTGAGGATTTGCACAATATGAATGCCGCCTGATGACGGTGGCGGCATCGAGAAGACTTCATAGCCACGGTAGGTACCGCTGATCGGCTTACGCTCGATCGCACGGTAGTTCGCCAGGTCCGCTTTAGTGATCAGCCCGCCGTGCTGCTGCATCTCGCCTGCAATTTCATCGGCAATTTTGCCTTTATAGAAGGCATCCGGTCCCTGCTGTGCGATCAGTTCAAGACTGCGCGCCAGATTGCGCTGCACCAGCTTTTCGCCTTTCAGGTACGGCGTGCCGTCGGCTTTAAAGAAGATCGCTTTACTGTTCGGATACCCCACCAGCACCTCTTTACCGTACACGTTCAGGTCATCTGCCAGCGAATCGTTCACCACGATGCCTTTACGGGCCAGCTCGAGGGCCGGTTTGATTAAGGTACTCAGCGGCAGGGTGCCATATTTCTGGCGGGCGTAGGAGAAACCCGCCACGGTGCCCGGCACGCCGGAAGCAAGATGAGAGGTCAGTGATTTTTTGCTGTCGGCGTTGCCCGCCGCATCCAGGAACATATCGCGGCTGGCGTGTACCGGGGCCATCTCGCGGAAATCAATGGCAGTGGTATTCCCGGACGCGGTGCGCAGCAGCATAAAACCGCCGCCGCCGAGGTTCCCTGCCTGCGGATGGGTCACCGCCAGCGCGTAACCCACGGCAATCGCCGCATCCACCGCGTTACCGCCCTGTTCGAGGATTTTCACCCCCACTTCGGTTGCCGTTGCATCGACCGAAGCGACCATACCGTGCTGCGCCTTCACCGCATGGAAGGTGTCCGCCCCGACCCCGTAAGAAACGGGTGGTGCCGTGGGTGCTGCACCTGCCCCCTGCCACACCAGTAAACCGGCGAACAGCGACCACGACAGGCGCTTCAGAGTACCTTGTGTCATCATTGTTACATCCTTTAAGTTTAAACCCCGTCACCTTTCAAGCTACAGGTGCGTTGGCTGCCTTCATTTACCCCAGTCACTGACTTCAGTCAGCTCCCGGGGATGCATTCCGTTGCCGCCTTCCTGTAACTTGAAATTTATTGGGATTTTTTTGTTGTGTTTGCCATTGATAAATATGCACAAAAACCAGGGAAAGGCGAACGTTAACGCAAATCAGGAGCACTCCTGGCGTACAGGGCTTGTGGCTGACGTAAACTTAAGGCAGTAACACGGAGGACTAAAAATGAAAATGAAATGGTTAGTTATCTTTGCCGCCATTCTGCCGTTAACCGGTATGGCGAACATGCTGAGCAACAACAGCAATAACAGCAACCCACAGCAGCCGGGCTACAATCCCAGCACGCAGCGTTTACAGCAGAATATGCAAAACCAGCAGTCGCAGCAGAAGCTGAAACTCCAGCAGGATCAACAGCGTCAGCAGCAGGATTTGCAGCGGAAAATGCAGGAACAGCGTGACAGTGCGGCCCAGCGCACCCAAGACGGTCAGGTGAAAAAACTGCCGCAGAATTAATCCTGTAACAAACTGAAAGGGCGGACCGCGGTTCTGGTCCGCCCTTTTTATTAAACGAAATCCGGCCCAATCACATCAATGCGGTCGGTACAGATCGCATCCACGCCCCACTGTAACAGCTCGCGCGCGCGCTCGGGATTGTTGACCGTATACACCAGAATACGCAGCCCGGCCTGTTTCAGCAGGGCAACGCGCGCTGCATCCAGCAGTGTATGATTCAGGTGGATCGACACGCAGCCCAGCGCGGTGGTCAGCGCCTGCCAGTTGTCATCCCACTCATCCAGCAGCAGCCCGCGTGGCAGCTCCGGTGCCGCCTGCTGTGCCGCTTCCAGCGCCTGATACGAGAACGACGACAGCAGCGGCATCATCTGCCCCAGCCACATCACCCTTGCCGCCAGCGCCAGCACCCGCCCGGTTTCTGCTTCCAGACCGGTGGTCGGTTTAATTTCAATATTGGCCATCAGACGGTGCTGGCGGCAGCGTGCCGCGACATCGGCCAGCAGCGGCAGGCGCTCATCGGTAAACGCGCTACCAAACCAGCTCCCGGCATCCAACTGCACCAGCTTATCCCAGGGCAACTGCCCTGCCACGCCCCAGCCGTTGCTGGTGCGGTCGAGGGTGTCATCATGCAGCAGGAAGATCTCCCCGTCCTGCGACAGCTTGGCATCAAACTCAATCATCCGGTGGCCCAGCTGCGCACCGATATCGATAGCGGCCAGGGTATTTTCCGGCGCCAGTTTCCCGCCGCCGCGATGGGCGACAATGGGCGGGTATGGCCAGGTTTTATTCATTAGTCGATCCGTTGTCCGTTATGGTCAAAGAAGTGCAACGACTGCGGCGGCAGATGCAGCCACAGCGTACTGCCCATCTCAGGTCGCACCGAATGCGGCAGGCGTACCACCAGTTTATTGTTGCCCCAGCGGCCATGAGCGAGGTTATCGGCGCCCAGCATTTCCAGCGTATCCACCACCAGCGGAATGCCGCCGTCCTGCTGGGAAGAGAGCTCAATATGCTCCGGGCGAACCCCCATCGTCAATGCGCGATCGGCCCATTTTGCCTTCGGTACGCTCAGGGGAAGCGCCATGCTGTCGCTGAGATTAAAACGTGAACCGTCAGTGTTCACCTGCCCTTCCAGCAGGTTCATCGCCGGGGAACCAATAAAGCTGGCAACAAAACGCGTGGCCGGGCGCTCATAGATTTCGACCGGGGTCCCGAGCTGTTCCAGTACGCCTTTATTCATCACCATCACCCGCTGCGCCAGCGTCATGGCTTCTACCTGGTCATGGGTCACGTACAAACTGGTGGTATTCAGGCGGCGATGCAGCTGTTGCAGCTCCAGTCGCATCTGCACACGCAGTCGGGCATCCAGGTTAGACAGCGGTTCATCAAACAGAAAGACCGCCGGTTCACGCACGATCGCGCGCCCCATCGCCACACGCTGGCGCTGACCACCGGACAGTTCGCGCGGGCGGCGTTGCAGCAGCGCTTCCAGCTCCAGGCTGCGTGCCGCTTCCAGCACGCGCTGACGGATCTGCTCTTTGCCCATGCCGCGAATTTTCAGGCCCCAGGCCATATTCTCTTCCACGCTCATATGCGGGTAGAGTGCGTAGTTCTGGAACACCATCGCAATACCGCGATCTTTTGGCTCCTCTTCGGTCACCCGGCGGGTATCAATATAGATATCCCCGCTGGTCACGCGTTCAAGCCCGGCAACCATGCGCAGCAGCGTCGATTTTCCGCAGCCGCTTGGCCCGACCATCACCATAAACTCACCGTCGCGGATCGACACATCCAGCGGCTGAATAATCTGGTTTATCCCATCGTAGGATTTCGTTACTGCCTGAAGTCTTACACCTGCCATCGTTATTTCTCACTCTCAACCAGACCGCGAACAAAGGCGCGCTGCATCACTAAAACAATCACTACCGGTGGGATCAGCGTGAGGATCATCGCCGCCATCACCAGGTTCCATTGGGTTGCTGCATCGCCGGTGGCAATCATGCTGCGAATCCCCGCGACTGCCGTCCCCAGTTTGCTGTCGCTGACAATCAGCAGCGGCCACATGTACTGGTTCCAGCCGTAGATAAAGGTGATAACAAACAGCGCCGCCAGATTGGTTTTCGACAGCGGCAGCACGATGTCCCAGAAGAAGCGCATCGGGCTGGCACCATCAATGCGTGCAGCCTCCATCAGTTCGTCCGGCAGCGTCATAAAGAACTGACGGAACAGAAACGTAGCAGTGGCGGACGCCATCAGCGGCAGGGTTAATCCGCTGTAGCTGTCGAGCATATTGAGGTCGGCGATCACATCCACCGTCGGGAAAATACGCACCTCAACCGGCAGCATCAGGGTGATAAAAATCATCCAGAAAAACAGGTTGCGCAGCGGGAAGCGGAACCACACCAGCGCAAAAGCCGACAGCATGGAGACGGTGATTTTTCCGGTGGTGATCGCCAGCGCCATGATCAGGCTGTTAAACAGCATGGTGCTGAAGGGCGCGCTGTTTTGCCCCACGCCGTGGGTCCAGATACTGGAAATGTTCTCCCACAGGTGCGTACCGGGGATCAGCGGCATCGGCACCTGAAACACCTGCTCCGTACTGAGCGTGGCAGCAATAAACGCCACATACAGCGGGAACAATACGGTGAGGATACCGAGGCCCAGCAGGGTATGGCTGAAAATGTCCAGCCCGCGTCGGTTTTCAATCATTGGTAGCGCACCTTCTTCTCGACATAGCGGAACTGGATCACCGTCAGAATAATCACCAGCACCATCAGCACGACGGACTGCGCCGATGACGAGGAGAGATCCAGACCGGCAAAGCCTTCACGGTAAATTTTATAAATCAGCGTCGTCGTGGCCTGTACCGGCCCGCCGCCTGTGGCAGCATCAATCACCGGGAAGGTATCGAAGAAGGCATACACCAGGTTCACCACCACCAGGAAGAAGCCCACCGGGGCAATCAGCGGTAACGACAGGCTGAAGAAACGCCGCACCGGCCCAGCGCCGTCAATCGCGGCCGCCTCCACCAGGGATTTAGGAATCGACTGCAACGCGGCAAAGAAGAACAGGAAGTTGTAGCTCATTTGCTGCCAGATTGACGCCAGAACCACCAGGAACATCGCCTGGCCGCTGTTTTGCGCGTGGTTCCAGTTGTAGCCCAGCAGCCCTAAGAAATGGGTAATCAGACCCAGGCCGGGGCTGAACAGAAACATCCACAGCACCGCCGCCACCGCAGGGGCCACCGCATAAGGCAGCAGCATCAGCGTCTGATAAAAACGTTTCAGGCGCAGCACGTAATCGACCAGCGCGGCAAACAGCAGAGAAACCACCAGGCCAATCACGGTCACCAGACCGCTGAACACCAGCGTGGTCCAGAAGGAATCCAGGTAGTAGCTGTCACCAAACAGGCGAATAAAGTTTTCCAGCCCGACAAAGGTGCTGGAGATGCCGAAAGGATCGACGTTTTGCACCGAATACCACAGGGCTTCACCCGCTGGCCACAGGAAGAAAACGATAGTGATTAACAGCTGTGGCAGCACCAGCAGATAGGGCAGCGCTTTCGCGCGAAATACGGGACGGGGTTGGGACATAAAGGGTTATCTCGTGCGAAAAACGTTGCAGGGGCTAACCGTAGTTCTGGTCGCCCCTGGCGGGCGGATCGTTGATCCGCCCCTACATACGTGCGGATCAACGATCCGCACCTACGACAAACGCTATTTGGTCTGTTGTTCGAAGCGACGCAGCAGTTGATTACCACGCTCAACGGCGCTGTCCAGTGCCGCCTGCGGGGTTTTCTTGCCAGTCCAGACGCCTTCCAGCTCTTCATCCACAATGGTACGGATCTGCGGCATATTGCCCAGACGCATCCCTTTGGTGAATGGCAGCGGATCTTTGTTCAGCATCTGACGGGTGGCAATATCTGCACCCGGGTTTTTGTCGTAGAAGCCCTGCTTCTTCGTCAGCTCGTAAGCCGCTGTGGTGATCGGCAGGTAGCCGGTTTTCTGGTGCCATTCGGCGGCAATTTCAGGCTTCGCCAGGAACTGCATAAACTCGGCCACACCTTTGTAGGTTGCCGCATCTTTGTTCTTCAGCACCCACAGGCTCGCACCGCCGATGATGGCATTCTGCGGTGCGTTCGGCACGGTCGCATCATACGGCATCATGCCGACGCCATAGTTGAACCTGGCGTGGCTGCGGATATCGGCCAGCGAGCCGGAAGAGGCGGTGGTGATAGCGCAGTCGCCGTTATAGAACTTGGCGGTGGATTCATCTTTACGGCCGAAGTAGGTGAAATCACCCTTCTTGTTCATCTCTTCCAACAGGGCAATGTGGCGCACCTGAGTCGGTTTGTTGAATTCCAGTACCGCGTCCGTGCCGTCAAAGCCGTTGTTTTTGGTGGCAACCGGCAAACCATGCCAGGCGCTGAAGTTCTCAATCTGGATCCAGCCCTGCCAGCCGCTGGCGTAACCACAGGTCATGCCCGCTTTACGCAGTGCTTCAGTGTATTTCGCCAGATCCTGCCAGGTTTTTGGCGGCTGCTCAGGGTCAAGACCGGCTTTTTTGAAGGCGTCTTTGTTGTAGTACAGCACCGGGGTGGAGCTGTTAAATGGCTGGGAGATCAGCTGGCCTTTGGAATCGCTGTAGTAGCCCGCGACTGCCGGGACAAACTGCTTCGGATCCATCGCAATGCCGGCGTTTTTAAACACTTCATTGACCGGAACAATCGCTTTCGATGCCATCATCGTGGCCGTACCCACTTCGTATACCTGCAAAATCGCGGGTGCTTTGCCAGAACGAATCGCGGCAATACCGGCTGACATGCTCTGCTCGTAGTTACCTTTGTAGGTCGGTACGATTTTATAGTCAGGGTTTTCTGCGTTAAAGCGAGTGGCCAGCGAGTTGACCTCTTCACCCAGCGCACCTTCCATTGAGTGCCAGAATGGGATCTCGGTGGCGGCCAGCGCATTGGCGCTAAGAGTCAGTCCCAGTACCACGCTAAGTGCGGTATGACGAAAGGCGATTGATGACATGTCGGTTTCCTGTACCCGGTGTTGTAAGGCGCGTTATCGCGCATTCTTTGAGTCGGGAGGTAACATGACATGCGAAAATGACAGAAAAATAACGGGGTTGTGACAGTAGAGTGACAGCGAGGTGACGACCGGTGGTGTTTCATTGATATCGGGCGAGGCATGCCTCGCCCCTACGAATTACGTAGGGGTCGGGCATGCCCGACCCGGCTGTTAACCGCCTAAATACGCGCTACGCACTGCCTCATTGGCTAACAATGCATCGCCGGTATCTTCCAGCACCACATGACCGTTTTCGAGCACATAGCCACGGTCGGCCAGCTTCAGCGCCTGGTTGGCATTCTGTTCGACGAGGAAAATCGTCATGCCTTCCTGACGCAGCTGTTCAATGGTGTCAAAAATCTGCTGGATAATGATCGGGGCCAGGCCCAGCGACGGCTCATCCAGCAGCAGCAGGCGCGGCTGGCTCATCAGCGCGCGGCCAATCGCCAGCATCTGCTGCTCACCGCCCGACATAGTGCCAGCACGCTGTACACGGCGCTCATACAGTCGCGGAAACAGCTCATACACCCGCTTGATGCGCTGCTGATACTGCTGGCGCTCGGCAAAGAAACCGCCCATTGCCAGGTTCTCATCCACCGTCATCCGCGAGAAGACGCGCCGCCCTTCCGGCACAATCGCAATCGCCTCACGCATAATGCGTGCCGTCTGCCAGTCGGTAATGTCTTTACCGTCGAAGGTAATTGACCCTTCAGTCGCACGCGGTTCCCCGCACAGCGTCCCGAGGATGGTGGTTTTACCCGCGCCGTTCGCACCAATCAGCGTGACAATTTCGCCCTGATTGATATGCAGACTGACGTTATGCAGCGCCTGAATTTTGCCGTAATGCGCGCTGATATTATTCAGGGAAAGCATCGCCTGACTCATATTATGCCTCTCCCAGGTAGGCGCGGATCACGTCCGGGTTATTACGGATCTCGTCCGGCGTACCGTTAGCCAACGGCGTTCCCTGGTTGACCACGTAAATACGATCGGAAATGCCCATGACCAGTTTCATATCATGTTCAATCAGCAGTACCGAGACGTTGTGCTGGTTGCGCAGTTCCGCAATCAGCTCATCCAGCTCGTGAGTTTCTTTCGGGTTCAGACCGGCAGCCGGTTCATCCAGCATCAGGATTTCCGGGCGCGTCACCATGCAGCGGGCGATCTCAAGGCGGCGTTGCTGCCCGTAAGCGAGGTTACCCGCCTGGCGGTTAGCCAGCGCCAGCAGCCCGACGCGATCCAGCCAGGTCGCCGCACGATCGAGCGCTTCGCTTTCCGCTTTACGGAAGGCGGGGGTTTTCAGCAGGCCAGAGAACACGCCGCTTTTCAGGTGCTGATGCTGGGCAACCAGCAGGTTCTCAATCACCGTCATTTCACGGAACAGACGCACATGCTGGAAGGTGCGCACAATGCCCATGCGCGCGATCTTCTGCCCAGGCAGGCCCGCAAGCTGTTTGTCGCCCAGCTTGATGGAGCCACCCGTCGGGCGGTAGAACCCGGTCAGGCAGTTAAACACCGTGGTTTTACCGGCGCCGTTCGGGCCGATAAGCGAGACGATTTCCTGCGGGCGCAGCTCCAGTTCCACGTTATTGACGGCCAGCAGGCCACCAAAGCGCATCATCAGGCCATTAACGGCTAACAGAGGCTGAGTCATGCCTGCTCTCCTTTTTCCGCAGTTTTCAACTTCAGATGCGGGCGCTTCATCGGCAACAGTCCCTGTGGACGCCAGATCATCATCAATACCATTAAGCCACCGAGCACCAGCATGCTGTACTCGTTAAGATCGCGCATCAGTTCGCGTGACACCACCAGCAGGATCGCGGCCAGAATAACGGCAAACTGCGACCCCATCCCGCCCAGTACCACTATCGCCAGCACAAACGCGGACTCGGCAAAGGTGAAGGACTCGGGGCTGACAAAGCCCTGACGGGCCGCAAACAGGCAGCCTGCAAAACCGGCAAAGGCCGCACTGATGGTGAAGGCGGTCAGCTTGATGCGCGTCGGGCTGAGGCCCAGCGAGCGGCAGGCTATCTCATCTTCACGCAGGGCTTCCCACGCACGGCCCAGCGGCATACGCAGCAGACGGTTGATGACAAACAGCGTGATCACCACCAGCAGCAGCGCCACCATGTACAGGAAGATAATGCGGTCGCTCGGGTCGTACTTCAGACCGAAGAAGTTGTGGAAGGTATCCCAACCGCCGTCGCGCGCGCTGCGGTTAAATTCCAGCCCAAAGAGCGAGGGTTTCGGGATCTGGCTGATGCCGTTCGGACCACCGGTGATCTCCGTATTATTCAGCAGCAGAATACGCACGATTTCACCGAAACCGAGGGTCACAATCGCCAGGTAGTCACCGCGCAAACGCAGCACCGGGAAGCCCAGCAGCAGGCCAAATGCCGCCGCAACCAGGCCCGCCAGCGGCAGGCTCTCCCAGAAACCCAGACCGTAGTAATGGTTGAGCAGCGCAAAGGTGTAGGCGCCGATGGCATAAAAACCGCCATAACCCAGCACCAGCAACCCTGACAGCCCCACCACCACGTTCAGGCCAAGGCCCAGCATGACGTAAATCAGCGTCAGAGTAGCGATATCCACCGTGCCGCGTGACACCAGGAACGGCCACACCGCCGCCGCCACGATCAGCGCCAGCAGAAACAGCTTCTGTTTCAGGGTGGAGCCATCAATTCCGGGTAAGACCAGAGACGGGCCGGATACTTTTTTCAGGCTACTCTGCACCAGCGGGCGCAGCAGCTGGAACAGAAACACCACGCCACAACCCAGCGCAATCCAGTTCCAGCGCACGTTGCCAGCGTTATTGACCACCAGTTTGGTGCCATCGAGATCCAGGCGCATCCCCATAAAGAAGGCCGCCAGAACCAACAGCATCAGCGATGAGACAAGGGCGTTAAGCAGGTTGAGCTTCTTCATACTTTCTCAACCTCCGGGCGACCAAGAATACCGGTAGGCATCACCAGCAGCACCACGATCAGCAGCGCGAACGACACCACATCTTTGTATTCCGTGCTGAGGTAAGCCGAGGTCAGGGCTTCGGCGATACCCAGAATCAGGCCACCGATCATCGCACCAGGAATGCTCCCGATGCCGCCCAGTACCGCTGCGGTAAAGGCTTTCATCCCGGCCATAAAGCCGATATAAGGGCTGATCACGCCATAGAACTGGCCCAGCAGCACACCGGCCACCGCCGCCATTGCCGCACCGATCACGAAAGTCAGTGAGATCACGCGGTCAGTGTTAATGCCCAGCAGGCTGGCCATTTTGAGGTCTTCCGCACAGGCGCGGCAGGCGCGGCCCATACGCGAATAGCGGATAAAGATTGTCAGCGCCAGCATGGCGAGGAACGTCACGCTCCAGATCACGATCTGCATCGTGGAAATGGTGGCCGCAAAGCCGTTGCTTTCGCCAATCGTCCACTGCCCGGTCACCAGGCTTGGCAGCGCGAGGTCGCGCGATCCCTGGGTCAGGCTGACGTAGTTTTGTAAGAAGATCGACATCCCGATGGCGGAAATCAGGGCAATCAGGCGCTTAGAGGATCGCACTGGCTTATACGCCACGCGCTCAATGCTCCAGCCATAGCAGGAGGCGATAACCACGGCGACCACGAAGCCGCTGCCAATCAGCAGCCAGCTGGCATCAATTCCCATCATCATCAACGCGGCGATGACGATAAATGAGACGTAGCTGCCAATCATATACACTTCGCCGTGGGCAAAGTTAATCATGCCGATGATGCCGTACACCATGGTGTAACCAATGGCGATCAGCGCATAGGTGCTGCCCAACGTCACACCGTTGAACATTTGCTGCAAGAAGTAGAGAAACTGCTCGGACATACCTTAATACCTTACGAATCCACCTGCACAGCAGATCAGGTGAATGAAAACGACAAAGGGCCGGGCATGCCCGGCCCCTACGGGGATTCGTTGGGCTTCCCCCCACGGACCTCCGTTATTCCGTAGGGGCCAGGCAAGCCTGGCCCACAGCCTGGCTTATTTAACAGCGGTGGAAGAGCCGTCCGCGTGCCACTTAAATACACCAAACTCGAAGCCTTTCAGGTCGCCCTTCTCATCCCAGTTGAGGTCGCCCATCACCGTTGGCACGGCTGCGCCTTCTTTCAGGTTCTTCACGATAGCTTCCGGCTCTGCGCTTTTGCTGCGCTCCATACCAGCAACCAGTGACTGCAAGGCAGCGTAGGTTGTCCAGACGAATGGACCCGTAGAGTCTTCTTTTTTCGCTTTCAGCGCATCAACGATAGCTTTGTTGGCCGGAACCTGGTCATAGCGTTTTGGCAGCGTCACCAGCATTCCATCGGAAGCCGCACCCGCGATGTTCGACAGGGAAGCGTTACCCACACCTTCCGGGCCCATAAACTGGGTTTTCAGACCGGCCGCACGTGCCTGGCGCAGGATCTGACCCATTTCCGGGTGGTAACCACCAAAATAGACGAAGTCGACGTTGTCTTTCTTCAGACGTGCCACCAGCGTAGAGAAATCTTTGTCGCCTGCGGTGACGCCTTCAAACAGCACCACGTTGCCGCCCGCTTTTTTCAGGCTGTCCTGTACGGAACGCGCCAGGCCTTCACCGTACTGCTGCTTATCGTGAACCACGGCAATACGCTGCGGTTTGATCTCGCTCAGGATGTATTTTGCTGCGGTCGGGCCCTGGTCAGAGTCAAGACCGGTCGTACGCATAATCAGTTTGTAGCCACGGCTGGTCAGGTCAGGTGCCGTCGCTGCCGGGGTAATCATCAGCACGCCTTCATCTTCATAGATATCAGAAGCAGGCTGAGTGGAAGAAGAGCACAGGTGGCCGATCACGTAACGGATACCGTCGTTAATCACTTTGTTGGCGACTGCCACCGCCTGCTTGGGATCGCAGACGTCGTCATATTTCACCGCGATCAGTTTGTCGCCGTTAACACCGCCTTTGGCATTGATATCGGCAATGGCCTGCTGCGCACCGGTCCACTGCATGTCGCCATACTGGGCAACCGGGCCAGACATCGCACCCACGATGGCCACTTTGATGTCTTTTGCCATTGCTGCATGGCTCATTGCCAGGGCCACACAGCCCGCCAGGAACGCACTACCTTTACTCATTTTCATCCGAACTACCCCATCTGTTGTGGTTACTATTTATTATGTGCCGTGTAATCAGCGATAAACGCTTAACTAAGAACGAGTTAGAGTGATTACCGGCATTTTTTATGAATAAGGCTTTAAATTTCAGGTTATTAAACAGGAATATTCTGCTGTAAATCAACTGACATATTCAGTAAATAGCGGGGGCCACAGGACAATTCACTAACACGAACGGTGGCATTCCAGCCAGATATCCAGGAGTTTATGCTGGCTGATAAAACAGCAACAATGGTTTACTCGGCATATATGATAAAGACTCAACACATCGCCTCGTTTTTGTACGAAAAAACTAACACGTTATAGTATGGTCAACTTCGCTACAATATGCCTTTCTCACGACCGGGTTATTCCGATGAAACTGACTATCATCCGCCTGCAACAGTTATCAGAGCAGGATCGCAGCGATTTAAAAAAAATCTGGCCACAGGTTGACGCTGAGGCGCTGGAAGCCACGCTGGACGCACAGCATCAACTCTATGCAGCACGCTTCAACGATCGGCTGCTGGCTGCCGTTAACGTGACGATCGCCGCCAGTGCAGGGCGACTATCGCTGCTGGAGGTGCGTGAAGTGACCCGCAGGCGCGGTGTCGGACTCTACTTAGTGGAAGAGGTACTGGCACAAAACCCGGCAGTGCAGCACTGGTCAGTTGCTCAGGACGGCACCTCAGAGCCAGCGGTGATAGCCGCCTTTATGCAGGCGGCCGGATTTACACAGCAAAATGGCGAGTGGGCTTACAGCAGCCAGCAGAGCAAATAAAACGCCAGCAGGATCAGCAGCACGCTGAGGATCATATTGCGCACCCACGCCGCGATCACCACCCCGACAACGGCACCTAACAGGTAAGGGTTATCCGGCAGGCTGCGTAGCGTGCCGTCGTGCAGCAGAATAATCGGCCCGCAGATCGCCGTCAGCAGGCAAGGGGCCGAATAATTCAGCGCCTGGCGCAGCAGCGCCGGTAACCGGACAGGCACACGCGGCTCCAGAAACAGGTAACGGTTGAAAAACACCAGCGCCGCCAGGCCCAGCAACAGTAGCCAGCTCATTGCACTTCCCCCCGGACACGCGCCACCATCACCGCTATCGCCATGCCCGTTAGTCCCGCCAGCATCACCGCCCCTTCAATCTGCATCAGGCTGAAAATCATCGACAGCGCCAGTGAACTCAGCACACCAGCCAGCACGCTGAGGCGTTTGATCATCGGTACCACCAGGGTGATAAAGGTCGCGACAATCGAGAAATCAAGATGATAGCGCGACAAATCAGGGATCGAGGCCGCCAGTAATATCCCGGCCAGGCTGAAGAGATTCCAGCAGAGGTAAAAAGTCAGCCCGGCGCCAATCAGGTAACCCGGCGTCAGACCGCGTGCAGCCTTTTGTGCACTGCTCAGGGCGAACAGTTCATCACACAGCAGGAAGCCGGTGGGCAGGCGGAAACGAGCCGGAAAGCGCGACACGGTATCGCGCAGGCTGAGCGCATAAAGAAAGTGCTGCGAAGTAATAAAAAATACCGACAGGACGATGGTGGTAACGCCAGCACCGGAAGCCAGCAGGCCCAGCGTCACTAGCTGCGCCGCTCCGGCAAAGACCAGCGCCGACATCCCCACGCTTTGCGGTAACGTCAGCCCGGACTGCACCGCCATCGATCCGGCCAGTATCCCCCAGGGCACCACGGACAGGCACAGCGGCAACATATTCACTGCGCCAGTAAAAAAGCCAGACCCGCGCCGGACATCCTGCGGCGGCTGGGGTGAACTCAGTGTGTCAGACATGAATAACGTGCTCCTCTGAATAAAATCAGGGGGCAGTGTGCAGGCGTGGCGGGATGAAGGATTGAATAAAATTGCGCGGGGAGTTAGCGCGGTGACCCTGGTCTGATTGCCCGCAGATAGTCGCCGGGCGTGATGCCCATCGAGTTTTTAAAATGGCGGGTGAAATGGCTCTGATCGGAGAAGCCACACAGCGTGGAGACCTGAGCCAGGGTTTCCCCGCGCCCCAACCGTTCACGTGCTTTACGCAAACGCGCCTGCACCAGCCAGGCGTGCGGCGTCATTCCCGTGCTCTTTTTAAACTGACGCAAAAAATGCCACGGACTCAGCCCGGCAACATCGGCCAGCTGTTGCAGTGACCAGTTCTGCTCCGGGGCCGCCGCCATGACATCCTGCACCGGCAAGAGTGCCCGGCTGGCATCGGGCATCACCAGCGTTGCGGGGCGCGTGCGGCTGTAACGCACCATCAGCCAGGAAAATGCCGTCAGCAATAATGACTCTTTCAGCAGGCTGTTCCCCGGCTGCGGCAGCAGCGAAAAAGCCAGCCGCAGCTGGGCGGAGAGCGCCGGATCGTGCAGGACCGCATCAGGAAACCAGGGGACCGGGCCTGCATCGCTGCCTGACGCTGCCGCCAGCCGCGCAAACAGGTCGGGATGCGGATAAATTGCGCGATACGACCAGCCGCCGGCCACTTCCGAGCAGCCAGTGTGCACTTCATCGGCATTGACCAGAATAATATCGCCGCTGGGCGCAACATGGTCGCCCCCGGATCGCCAAAAGCGTTGGGCACCGGTTTCAATGACTCCGACGCAGAAGGTTTCATGCACATGGCGCGGGAAACGGCGACGGTGATAGTTCGCTTCCAGCATGCTCAGTCCATCAAATTCCTCGAAGCAAAACAGCGTGGCCTTCTCTTCGGGGGCGGCGTTAGCGTCCATTTTCATTCCGGGCTGTAGAACAAAATTGCTTTTTGCTCAGGGTTAAAACGTTCACTTTACGTCAGCGGCGGGGAAATTTCTTGTTTTGCACGGCAGCAGAAAACAAAAAACCGCCCCGAAAGGCGGTTTTTAACGTCAGGGCCAACAGGCCGAAGGGGCTATCAGGCTTCAATCGCCAGACGCAGTTTCTTCATCGCGTTCTTTTCAAGCTGACGCACACGCTCTGCAGAAACGCCGTACTGATCGGCCAGCTCCTGCAGGGTGGTTTTGTTGTCATCATCCAGCCAGCGTGCGCGGATAATATGCTGGCTACGTTCGTCCAGGCCCAGCATCGCATCACTCAGTTTATCCGCTGCGTGATCGTCCCAGTTATCTTCCTCAATACCGTTGGCAAAGTCAGAAGACTTATCCTGCAGGTAGAGCATCGGCGCCATGGAACGCCCTTCGCCTTCGTCGTCCGGCGTTGGGTCAAAGGTCATGTCCTGCGCAGCCATGCGCGATTCCATTTCCAGCACATCTTTGCTGCTGACGCCCAGTTCACGCGCCACCATTTCGACTTCTTCCTGGTTGAACCAGCCCAAACGCTGCTTGGCTTTACGCAGGTTAAAGAACAGCTTACGTTGTGCTTTGGTGGTGGCAACTTTCACAATACGCCAGTTACGCAGCACGTATTCATGAATTTCAGCTTTGATCCAATGCACCGCAAAGGACACCAGGCGCACACCCACTTCCGGGTTAAAACGACGCACGGCTTTCATCAGGCCGATGTTACCTTCCTGGATTAAGTCTGCCTGCGGCAGGCCATAGCCAGAATAGTTACGAGCAACATGAACGACAAAGCGCAGGTGAGAAAGGATCAGCGTTTTAGCTGCTTCCAGATCGCCCTGGTAATGCAGCTGTTCAGCCAACGCTTTTTCCTCTTCTGCCGTCAGCATAGGCCAGGCATTAGCTGCCCGGATGTATGCATCCAGGTTGCCTAAGGGAGCAATAGCTAAATTTTGCATTTCTTTGGTCATTCAAATCCTCTCTGTGTTAAGCGTGGTAACAGCGCCAGTCCCTGACGCGCTGACTACACTACGCGAATTGCCGATAAAAATCGAAAGCAATCTGTGCGAAGCTTTTGGTCTAAATCTGCATACTGAGACACTAAAGTTATCCACAAGTTCCATCAGGTTAGTGGGTACTTTACACACAACATGCGGTGCATGAGAGAAACAGGATCGCAGGGGGAAGTGACAGGTTGATGAACTTCCTCTGCGGTAAACTCTCACGCAGCAGAGGAAGATTATATCAAAAAAACGTGTAAAGGGGTTACTGAGGCGTAAATCGGCGTAAATGTTGTACCGTCGCCAGCCATGCGGCTATCCAGCCGATCATTGCGGCAATCAATAACAGCAGCAGGCTTTCATCCCACGCCAGACCGTGCAACCCAAACGTGGTGCCAAATACGGAAGCCACCTGCGTGACTACCGACTCCAGCCTCAGCACCAGCACTTCAGACAGCACTAACGACAGCAGCGCACCACAGAAGCCCAACAGCGCACCGCCGTAAAGGAAAGGCCGCAGAATAAAGCCATCGGTGGCTCCGATCAGCTTTTGCACATTAATGGTGTCACGCCGGGCAAAGATGCTGAGGCGTACGCTGTTACCGATCACCAGGAACACCGCCGCAATCATCAGAATGCCGATCATTGATGCAACCTGCCCTACCAGCCCGGTCAGCGCCGCAAGACGGGCAAACCAGCTGTCATCCATCTTCACTTCATCAATACCCTGCACTTTCGACACGCGCTCGCGCAGGTTATCCATAGTGGATGAGTTCTGGAAATTCAGCTTCGGCGTAATGATCGCTACGGCGGGCAGCGGGTTCTGTTCCAGCATGTCCATTGCGCCGCCAAAACCAGACCAGTTACGAAACTCGCCCAGCGCCTCTTCGCGTGACAGATAATTAACCTTGTCGACGCCCTCTTCTTTTTTCAGCTGAGCCACCACATTTTCGGCAGCGTCATTGTCCAGCGTTTTGCTCAGATAAACGGTCAACTGCGGGGCGGGATACCACTGATCCGCCGCCTGACTGACGTTTTTCCAGACCATATAGCAGACACTGGGCAGCGTCAGAGAAATGGCGATCACCATGACCGTCAGCAGCGTGGCCAGCGGCTGGCGCCACATATCGGAGAGCGAGCCATGCATCGCATAACGCCACTGCTCCTGCCATCCGCCTTTCAGCGCTTTGCTTTTGGATTGCACCTTCTGCTTCACCGCTTTGGCTGCTGCCGGGCGGGGATTGCGTTTATTCGCCACGATGACCTCCGTGCAAACGTCCCTGGTTGAGTGTCATCAGTCGATACTGACGGCTGCCAATCAGCCCCATATCATGGGTGGCCATCAGAACGGTGACCCCCACACGGTTAAACTCTTCAAACAGGCGCAGAATATCTTCTGACAGTGCCTCATCAAGGTTACCGGTTGGTTCATCCGCCAGCAGTACGGCGGGCTTGTTGACCACCGCACGGGCGATGCCAACACGCTGTTGTTCACCGCCAGACAACTGAATCGGGAAACTTTTTGCTTTGTCGAGCAGGCCGACTTTATCCAGTGCGGCTGAAACGCGTCGGCGAATATCTTCACCGCTGGCTCCGCTGATAATCAGAGGGATCGCCACGTTGTCATACACCGAGCGATCCATCAGCAGATGGTGATCCTGAAAGATCATACCGATCTGCCGACGCAGAAACGGCACTTCACGGCTTTTCAGACGGCTGATGTCGTGGCCGCCAAACCAGATATGCCCGGCGCTCGGGCGCTCAATGCCACAGATCAGCTTCAGCAAGGTACTTTTCCCCGCCCCGGAATGTCCGGTCAGAAACGCCATTTCACCAGGACGCAGATGAAAATCTACCCCCTGCAGCGCTTGCCGACCGCCGAGATAAGCCTTACTGACTTCTTCAAAGCGAATCATCCTAATTTAATCCTCTCGGGCAAAAAGTGCCTCTATAAAATCGTCAGCCTTAAACGTTCGTAAATCTTCAATACCTTCACCAACGCCGATGTAGCGAATCGGAATGTTGAACTGATCTGCCACCGAGAAGATCACCCCACCTTTCGCTGTACCGTCCAGCTTGGTCAGGGTAATCCCGGTCAGGCCGACGGCCTCGTGGAACAGTTTAGTCTGGCTGATGGCATTCTGGCCGGTGCTGGCATCAATGGTCAGCATCACCTCATGCGGTGCCTGGTCGTCGAGCTTCTTCATCACGCGGGTGATTTTTTTCAGCTCTTCCATCAGGTGCGATTTATTCTGTAAACGCCCGGCCGTATCAGCGATCAACACGTCAACGTGGCGCGCCTTCGCTGCCTGAATGGCATCGAAGATCACCGAAGCGGAATCCGCACCCGTATGCTGCGCCACCACAGGAATATTGTTGCGTTCGCCCCACACCTGCAACTGCTCAACGGCAGCGGCACGGAAGGTATCGCCTGCGGCCAACATCACGGATTTACCTTCCGCCTGGAACTGACGTGCAAGCTTGCCGATGGTGGTGGTTTTACCCACGCCATTGACACCGACCATCAGAATAACAAACGGCGTTTTACCCGTGACATCCAGCGGTGCTTCAACCTTTGCAAGGATCTCAGCCATTTCGCTTTTCAGCAGGCCGTACAGCGCTTCGGCATCACGTAACTGCTTACGACTGGCCTGCGCCGTCAGGCTGGCAATAATGCGACGCGTGGTATCCACGCCAACGTCCGCAATCAGCAACTGCTCTTCCAGCTCTTCAAACAGATCGTCATCAATTTTTTTGCCACGGAACAGGCCGATAAAACCAGAACCCAGGTTTTCACGGGTTTTGACCAGGCTGCGCTTCAGACGCGCAAAGAAGCCTTCTTTGGTCGGACGAACCTGCTCCACCAGCGGCTGAGATTCTTCTTCCACGACCTCAGCGGCCAGCGCAGCAGCTTCCGCTTCTGCACGGGCAGCGGCTTCCGCTTCTGCACGGGCAGCGGCTTCCGCTTCTGCACGGGCAGCGGCTTCCGCTTCTGCACGGGCAGCGGCTTCCGCTTCTGCGTGGGCAGCCACTTCAGCTTCTGCGTCGTGAGCGTTTTCAGGGGCGGCAGAGTCGGCGACAGGAGGCACTTCCGCTGGCGTATCGGCAGAGGGCTGCGGTGGTAACGTTTCTTTTACTTCTTCCTGTGGCGTCTGTTCTTCACGCCCCAGACCAAGCCAGGAAAAAAAGCCACGTTTTTTATTCTTTGCCATGGTGCAACCACACTCCTCGCGGGAAAACCGTTCCGGTTCCGGTACGAAAATTAATCTGTTAATTAATCTCTTAGTCTAACACTTTCTGCCAAGCGCATCACAGCACCCTTTTTACGTTTCCTCCGCCCGGTTAGCCCGTTAAACTGTGCAACAAATTATTAAGAGTTCAGCAAGATGAATAAGAAACCCCGCAGCGGCGCAGCAGGACAAATACGTATTATTGGTGGGCAGTGGCGCGGTCGTAAGCTGCCGGTTCCCGACAGCGCGGGCCTTCGCCCGACCACTGACCGGGTACGCGAAACCCTGTTCAACTGGCTGGCCGCTGATATTCAGCAGGCAAAATGCCTCGACTGCTATGCGGGGAGCGGCGCGCTCGGCCTGGAAGCGCTGTCACGCCACGCCGCCAGTGCAACGCTGCTGGAGCTGGAGCGCCCGGTCGCCCAGCAGCTGGAAAAAAACCTTGCGACCCTCGGGGCGAAGAGCGGGCGCGTGGTCAATACCAACACGCTGCAATTTCTGGCGCAAAAAGGGGATGAGCACCACCTGGTGTTTATCGACCCGCCGTTTCGTAAGGGACTGCTGGAGCAAACCACCCAGTTACTGGAGAGCAACGGCTGGCTGAGTGATGGCGCGCTGGTGTATGTTGAAAGTGAAGTGGAGCACGGCATCCCGCCCGTTCCGGTAAACTGGCAGATTCACCGCGAGAAGATTGCGGGTCAGGTAGCCTATCGGCTCTATATCCGTCACAGCACTGATAAGGAGATTTCCAATGCTGATTAATGCAGGCCGCGTGCTGATGCTGTTTGTCTGGGCCTTTTTACTGCTTAACGTAATACACCCGTTCCCGAAGCCGCTGACGTACTTTGTTAACGTTGCCCTGTTCTTCATGGTGATCATGCATGGGCTGCAACTGGTGCTGATGCGCACCACTCAGCCGAAAGGCGCAGAAAAACTGAGCGGCCTGATGCAGGCTAAAGTGTTTTTCTTTGGTGTATTTGAGCTGCTGGCCTGGCAGAAGAAGAATTTTCCTAAGCAGTAATTCAGCGCATCTCCATCAGACCTGAAATCTGTGTGCCGGAAAGATCATTTTCCGGCATGGCATCAGGGCGCGGTCTCGGGCACGAAGCTGACAAAGCGCGAACCTTTGACCTTCAGCTCACCTTTACTGCCCTTGTCCATCTGATAATAGTCCCCGGCATGCAACTCCAGCTTAAAATCGCCCGCCCCATTTAACGGATGGAACCAGGCCTCATAACGCATATCCTCTACCGGAATATGTTCGCGCTGACGTGAACGGCGGTTCGGTGCCGGGTATTCCCGCTTGGATTTCACTTCCACCACCAGAGCGCGTACCGGCGAAGCATCGTTCACCGCGACTTCACGCCGCTGCTTAATAAACTGGCGCGTCGCTAAGATGGCGATCACGGCCAGTACGATAAAAAAGATCAGAGGGGGCTTCATGTTTTCTTCATCCTCCTGAAGGTAAAAAGGGGTGTGTGCATCGCGTGCGCAACAGGATACAACCGGAGACCTCTCATTGTCACATCACCTCCCCTTCACCTAGACTGGGTAAAGTTGCGTCACTTTCATCTATAACAACAGGGACAATTTATGATTTGGTCATTCCTTGCGGTTCTTTTTTCCGGCTGGCTGTATGTTGATGCTTCCTATCGTGGCCCACAGTGGCAGCGCTGGGTATTTAAACCCGTCACCATGTTGTTGCTGCTGGCCTGGGCGTGGCAGGCTCCGGTGTTGGCAACCACGGACTACCTGATTCTGCTGGGCGTACTGGCAACGCTGGTTGGCGATGCGCTCACGTTACTGCCCACCAAACGCATGCTGTATGCCATCGGTGCTTTCTTCCTGTCGCACCTGCTTTATACCCTCTACTTCGCCAGCCAGATGACGCTCAGTGTGTTCTGGCCCATTCCGTTAGTGCTGCTGGTCATCGGTGGCGTGGTGATCGCGACGATATGGAGCCGTCTGGACGAACTACGCTGGCCGATCTGTACCTTTTTCGGTATGGCGCTGCTGATGGTCTGGCTGGCGATGGAACGTTATTTTGTTCTGCCATCCGAAGAGGCCTTAACCCTGATGGCCGGAGCAATATTGCTGCTGCTGGGTAACATCGTCTGGTTATTCAGCCATTACCGTCGCCGCTTTAGTGCGGACAGTGCAATTATCGCCGCCTGCTATTTTGGCGGTCACTTTATGATCGTGCGCGCCCTGTGGTTGTAACCTGCACTAATGCTTGACTCTGGAGTGTACTCCAGAGTGTAAGATAGGTTTCGACGGGCATTGGTGCCCGCCGAGATCGGTCAGGAGGCGTTATGCAACAGCACTCTTCATGTGGTTGTGGTCATCACCACGCCAGCAAGCAGCCCGGATGCAGCACCCGTCCGCGTTCCGTTATTCAAAAAATCACCTCCGTCAACGCAGCCAGCGTTGATGCGCCCTGTTGTGAAGATAAAGCCTGCAGCTCGGGGAGCGACCCCGACGATGAGGGCGACAGGCTCGCAGGTACATTAAGCTTCAGCTGGCAGGTGGTGGGGATGGACTGCCCGGCCTGCGCGCGCAAGGTGGAAACCGCCGTAAAGCAACTGCCTCAGGTCACGACGGCACGCGTGGTGTTTTCCAGCGAAAAACTGCGGGTCGATGCCAACAGCGATATCCGTGATGACGTTGAACGGGCAGTGGCTCAAGTGGGCTTTCAACTGCAACGCAGCGATACCCCGGCAGCCCCAAAAGCCGAACAGAGTTTCTGGCAGGAGAACGTTAGCCTGATTCTGCTGGCTGTCATGATGGCCGTCAGCGCACTGCTGACCAGCCTGAATCATCCGGCGGGTACGCTGGCCTTTACCCTGACCACGCTGGTTGGCGTCTGGCCGATTGGCCGCAGCGCCCTGCGCCTGATGCGCAGCGGGTCACCCTTCAGCATTGAAACCCTGATGACCGTTGCGGCTCTCGGCGCTCTGTTTATCGGTGCGACCGCAGAGGCGGCGATGGTGCTGCTGCTGTTTATGCTGGGAGAGCGGCTGGAGTCTTTTGCCGCCGGACGTGCACGCAAAGGCGTTACCGCGCTGATGGCACTGAAGCCCGATACGGCGCTACGCCTGCGATCGGGTCTGCGTGAAAACGTGGCGGTGAACGCATTACGCCCCGGAGATGTGATTGAAGTGGCCGCGGGCGCCCGGTTACCCACCGATGCAAAGCTGCTCAGTGCTTTTGCCAGCTTTGATGAAAGTGCGCTCACCGGGGAGTCAGTGCCGGTTGAACGCCAGAAAAATGAGATCATCGCCGCAGGCTGCCTGAGCGTGGATCGTCTGGTGCAGCTGGAAGTGGTGTCCGAACCCGGCAAAAGTGCCATTGACCGCATTCTGCATCTGATTGAAGAAGCTGAAGAGCGGCGCGCGCCGATTGAACGCTTCCTCGACCGCTTCAGCCGTCTCTACACCCCGGCTATTATTGCACTGTCGCTGGCAGTGGTGCTGATACCGCCCCTGCTCATGGGCGCTGCATGGCAGCCGTGGATCTATAAAGGTTTAACGCTGCTGCTGATCGGCTGCCCGTGCGCGCTGGTGATTTCCACCCCGGCGGCGATCACCTCCGGGCTGGCTGCTGCGGCACGCCGTGGCGCACTGATTAAAGGCGGCGCGGCGCTGGAGAACCTGGGCAGCGTACGTACCATCGCCTTTGATAAAACCGGCACGCTGACCGAAGGCAAGCCGCAGATCACTTCTCTTCTGCCACTGGCCGCACTGGATGAGGAGCAGTTACTGGCGACGGCTGCCGCCATCGAGCAGGGTTCCTCCCACCCGCTGGCGCTGGCGATTGTGGCGGCGGCGACAGCCCGACAGCTGACAATACCCGAAGCCGAATCACAACGCGCTCTGGCGGGCATCGGCGTAGAAGCGATAGTAAGTGGTCGCTTACTTTCTATCTGCGCACCGTCAAAACTGCCTGAAGCGTTACTGGCACCACAGCGTGACCACGTGGAAGCCCTGGAAAACGCGGGTAATACCGTGGTGCTGATGCATGATGGCCAGCAGCTGCTGGGGATCATCGCGCTGCGCGATACGCTGCGTGCCGATGCCAGAGCCGCACTGGACGAATTGAAGTCGCTGGGTATCCAGGCCTTGATGCTGACGGGCGATAATCCGCGTGCAGCGGCGGCCATCGCCGCTGAGCTGAATATTGACTACCGCGCAGGCCTGTTACCGGAAGATAAAGTCGCGGCGATAGGCCAGCTGAACCAGCAGCAGCCGGTGGCGATGGTCGGTGACGGCATTAACGATGCCCCAGCGATGAAAGCCGCCACCATCGGTATTGCGATGGGTAGCGGCAGCGATGTCGCGCTGGAAACCGCCGATGCGGCGCTGACCCATAACCGGCTCAATGGCCTGGCCACGATGATCCGCCTGTCGCGCGCCACACACGCGAATATCCGCCAGAATGTGGCGCTGGCACTGGGGCTGAAAGGCCTGTTCCTGGTGACGACGTTACTGGGGATAACGGGGTTGTGGCTGGCGGTGCTGGCGGATTCAGGGGCGACAGCGTTAGTAACCGCTAACGCACTGCGGCTGTTACGGCAACGTTAATACCCTGACAGTTTCAGCAATCGAAGGATAGCCCTGGGGCGGCTCAAGCCGCTGTCCCAGGGGTTAAGCAGGCAACGATAGCGTTCTGGCCTTACTCATATTCCAGGTTAAAGGTAGCGGTAGCGCTAAACGATCCACGCTCAATTTTCTGGCTGGCGATCGCCTCAGGCTCGCCCTGCACATACGCCTTCAGCGCGATCACATTACTCCCCTTCTGCAAACGATATTTATTGCTGGTTGCATTCAGCGGCAACGCTTTAGCCTCCGCCGTTTCCAGACCCACGGCGATCCCCTTTGCCTGACTACTGCTGTCAATCGCCAGTAAACCTGGCAAAATGCTGTTTTCTACGCCATGGAACGTCACGGCCACCATATTACCCAGTGACAGGTCGCACCCTTGCAGATGGATGGCAAAAGACTGCCCAGGCGTACGGCTATTCTGATACAACATCTTGTCGATCACTGAGCTAAAATCCAGGTGGATATCTTCGTCGCCCGGCTGCACCACGCACGGCTCTGCGACCAGCGCGCCGTAAAGACGAACGTTATTTTCCCCGGTAGCGAAAACCGATGCACTCAACAGCAGCGCCAGCGCGGTAAAAAGCCAGCGTTTGAGAGTGAGTGTGTAAAGATAATACCCTGTCCTTCGTTTCATCCCGGGACCCTTATCGCTCATGAAAACAGGTTTTATTGCCAGCTGAAAATTATCACGGCATCGCCCGTTTTATAACCTAAACTATTGCCGGTTTTTTCCAGGGCAAAACGAACATTAAAATTAGCGGGGCGATTGACATCCACGGATACACTGTGGTTTTTTTTATTGTCAGGAAAATAATAATTCACCTCAGCATCACCCAGCTTAACCGTATCTTTTGAAAGACTTACTTTGACATCAGCAGATGCATTACACGATATTTTAATCTCAGAGTTAATATCTTTTACATCCCCTAATATCACATTCCCAAATGAAACATTTGCAGGATAAGTAATCGCACACTCAGCAGATCCCGGTGGTGAAGGAACATTTGTCGATATCAACCATATTTTATCAGGAGTAAAGCTACAAAATACATCTGCCGTCCAGTTAGGACGATTATCAGCAAAGACTGCTCTTTTGCTCGCATAAATACCATTACTGAGCTTATTATTTATAAAATTTGCCGCGCCGATAGCATTATCAGGACAATATTCACCATTCAAAGTATACGAATAATAACTGTTCCCTGACTCATGAACTGTTAAATAAAAGTCACCCCAAGAATGCCCCTTTCTCTCTTCAAGCATATTAGCATTTACTTTCCCATAAATCATATAACCGCCTGCACCCACCCTTTTGAATGTTAATGAATTACAGATACCATCAAAAGAAGAAAGCAGCAAAACTGTTAACAAAAAAAAACGTTTAGTCATAAATTACCTGTAGAGATGCGGTGGCAGAAAAATCTCCCGCCAGAGGTCTTTTAACATTACTGACAACGGGCCTGGCATAAATCAATGGCAGCGAGGGGTATTTAAATAACACCGCACGATTTATTGGGTTACGTTTATTATTGATAATAAATTCTACACCAAGATCGGATGTATTTGTTGCCAGTACTTCCGAGTCAAAATCAGCGCCAGCCCCCTGAACCACCAGGTTATAATTGCCACCTCTCTCACATTTCAGACTAAATGTGACCGGAACCAATTTGTAGTCCCCTCTGCCAATGTGCGATATTTTCACATCAGAGCCGAAATTAACGTCGATGGGTTTATTATCGTTAACGACACAGACTGGTGCAACAATCGTAACATCAAAAAGTATCAATGACTCTTGTGAAGCCTCAGCAAATGGAGCCATTAACAGCATCAATAATAAGCGCAAGTCTCGCTTCACCGGACGCAAACCCGGCTGGCATATCCCTTCTCTCATCCTGAACCTCACTGATAATCTGCCCGCAGCGTGGCCCAGGCCTCAAAGGCGCCTTCCGTCAGCGTTGCCCCCGTACGCTTCACCGGCACAGCCTCAAGAAGCGGCGGGTTGGCCAGATCAATCTCCAGCGTACTGTTTGGTGCTACCGGTTTATCACCCTGGTAGATGCGGATACCAAGATCATCCTTATCGGTTTTCAGCGCGACGCTATCAAATGTCGCCACATTGCCGCTCAGGCTTAGCGTCAGCTGCCAGTCATTATGGTTAGTTTCACAGCTGATCTGGTAGTTGAGCTTCTGGCGGTAATTGACCCCATCTACCTTATTGATCCCCAAACGTTCACCGAAGTTGACATCCACTTGATTGCCGTCGTTAATACTGCATGCTGGCGTTTCGATCAGCGTGCCGCGAAAGGTCATCTCTGCCTCGCCTTTCTTCGCCTGTAACGCAGCTTTGCCTGCCAGCCATCCGCAGGAAAACAGCAGAACCTTCATCAGTGTGGTCATACGCTATTCCCGTTACTACTCATCCATTTTTATTACCACAACCGTTCACCAGTGCCCACTCAATCGCCTTGCTTCTCCGGCACCACCGCACAGCTGTTACCCTTGCAGTGGAAACTCAGCGTTGGCCGACCACCGTAGTCATTGATGTAGGTCAGCACCGGGCTGGTCCCGATGTTCGCAACACTGACATCCAGCAACAGGCTGTCTTTTGGTGGCACCATCAGCGCCTGAAAACCTTTCACCCCCGGTATGCCTTTCTTACTTCCTGCATCAACAATCGTTACGTAGTAAGGCGTCGGGTTATTCACCAGGTACTTTTCACCCTGTCTGGTCAGCGTCAACTGCTCCTGCGGCGGCGGCGCACTCGGATCTATCGCTATTCCCGTCGGGCGGTAAAACAGCTTGATCCGCGTCTGCAACACAATTTGCAGCGTGTTCGGTTTGCTGCTTTTCGGGGGAATTTCCCGCAGGTTGAAGTAGTAAATCGATTCCTTATCCTGCGCCAGGTGCATCGCTGCCGGCAGCGCCTGAATCTTCACCTGGCTTGGTTTCCCTGGCTCAATACGCTGTATCGGTGGCAGCACGATAAGCGGGCTGTGAATTTTCTTACCCTGCACATCCTCAATCCAGCCCTGCGCCAGATAGGGCAGCTGCTTATTCTGGTTGCTAATGCTCAGGCTTATCGACTTCTGGCTACCGTCGAATACCACTCGGGTGCGATCCAGGGCAATGGCGGCCTGCGCCTGCTGGACAACCGGCGCCCCCAGAAGAACAGCCATTGCCGCTGACATCAGGAACTTGCCTGGTGCAACGGAAAAATTGACGATCATGTTTTTCATTGGTGCGCTCTCTGTCTCATTCATCTTTAGTGCTGGCTGTGCGCTGCGAATAACACGGCAGCAGCAAGGTATTCATCAACATGTCAGGCGGCAGCGGTGCCGGCATCCTCACCTCGCACTGCGCTTCGCCATTCCAGTTGACGCTCATGTATTCTCCGGCATTGATGCCGCTCAGGTAGACGCTGCCCCCCTCGCTGACGATACCGGTCTGTTTTTTGCCCCTGTTCATGACCGTCGCGCCAAACGGCGGTTCACTGCCGTCGGCCAGGCGGATCATCGCGATCGCCTTCTCACCGGCAATCACTTCGAACTTACGATAGCCAATAGCGCCTTCGGTCAAGGTGGCTTGCACCACCGAGCTGGTCGCTTCTGCGGTGTCGCTCAGCTTGTTCAGATCAATGCTCGCCTCATTGCGGTAATAGCTATTGACGTCACCAATGACCGCCTTACCCCAGGCGTTGGTACGGCTGGAGCTACCATAGCCGCGCACCGGTACACCCGCCACGCCGCTGGTATCAATCAGCATGCGAGTACCGCCCGCGATACCTGAACGATGGGCCGCGCCGCCTTCCGCTGTCAGTGTCACTCCGCCTTGTGCGGAGATACCAACAGCGCTGTAACTTCCCTGCTGATAGCTGGCGTTCGCCGTCATGTTCGCCGCATCGCCATCATGGCTGTAATAGCCGCTAATATTGCCTCCGCGGCGTGAAGTCCCTGCGTTCAGCTGATAGTGGTTTTTGTCGTCAACCTGTCGGTAGTAGCCCACCCGGTGTGCAATGTCGCCGCGACTGGCTGTAGTGTTATAACTGACTGTCGCCCGCTCACCCCATGGCAGTGACAGTGACAAATAAGCTCCGTCATCTTTACTGCCATTGTATTCATTGCGATACGCCGACACTGACAGGCTCAGATTGCGTAACCAGCCAACGTCGAAATAGCGTGACATCGTCAGGCTGTAGCGGTCGTTAGCAGACTGGTCCCAGTAAGTCTGGTGGCTGTAGTTAGCGTACGCACTCAATCCCCAGTCACGAAAATGCTTATTTACGGTGAGGGTGTACATCTGCTTGCCATTACCGCTACGGCTACCGTAATAACGCGCATCCAGGTATTCATTCATGCTCATAAATTCCTGCTGCGAGAAACGGTAACCGGCAAAGGTGACCTGGCTGTCGTACTCGTCGAAGTTTTTCGAGTAACTCAGACGATATGACCCACCGCCCAGCGTCCCCTCTGTTTGCGGCAATCGCGCCTGTGATTGGGTGGCATCGAACGACAGCGCACCGAACAGCAGCAAGTCACGACCGATTCCCAGTGATAACGCGTTATAATCACCGCCCGTCAGCAAGCCACCGTACAGTGACCAGCCGTTGCTGACCCCCCAAGAGAACTCACCGTTGCCAAACAACGAACCGCGAGTGCGATGCTGATAGTCTGAAGGCCTGCCCACTGCCACCTTGAAGCGCACACTCCCGGGCCGTGTCAGATAGGGAATATTGGCGGTGCTCATTACAAATTCCTGCACGCTGCCATCCTGCTCCTCGATCCGTACGTTGAGATCACCGCTGACCGCATTGTTAATATCCTGAATGCGGAAAGGGCCAGCGGCCACGGTGGTTTCATACAGAATGCGGTCCTGCTGGCTGACAATCACTCTGGCGTTGGTTTTCGCCATTCCCACCACTTCCGGTGCATAACCGCGCAGATTGGGCGGCAGCATGCTGTCGTCCGATATCAGACTCGCCCCGATAAAGTGGAAGCTGTCGAACATGCCGGAATCCAGATAGCTTTCCCCAAGCGTCAGCTTCGAACGCAGCGACGGTACGGCACGGTAGGCGTAATAACGATCCCAGCTCAGTTGTTGCTCTGTGGGCTGTCCCGACCCGGTCTCATGATGCAATCTGGCCTGCCAGTCGGCACGCAACCGCCAGCCGCCCAGGTTAATGCCGGTAGTACCGTTACCGTTAAGACTGTAGCCCCGCGTCCTCTGTTGCAGCTGTTGCTGGCTCCGCACGTTAACGTTGTAATCCAGCAGAATCCCTGGAATACCGGCATCCCAGCGCGATGGCGGGTCCCAGTCCTCTGCACTGTACTCAAGAAAATTTTGCGGAATACTCAGGTATAATGCGTTAGTCGCCAGATCGCCGCGCACTTCCATGCCCGGTATACTGTCCTCGTCGAGGCATTCGCCACCGTGCCACCACTGAAGTTCCTTCAGCGCACCCTCTTTGAACCCCAATTTATTCACCAGCGCTCTGCTGATACAGGCCTGGCTCCCCTTCGGATCATCCTCTGGTGCATGAAATTCAATCGGCTGTTCCGGCAGATCATTTTTATTCACATACACCATCATGCTGTAGGCACCCGGCATGATGTAGCCGCCACGGGAAAACTGGCTCAGGTCGATGTTCTCGCTGTCATTCACGTCCAGCACATCAGTATTGAACTGAATCTCCTCTGCCACACATTCCCCGGATATCAGCGTACCCAGCGCAAGGGAGACATATAAGTTCAATATTTTGAGTCGAGCCCGTTTTCCGGTCGATGACAATTTCATTCCCTGGCCTTATCATTTTCATTCCGTGACCAACTCAACCAGCGGATATACTTATCAATATTCCAACCATAAATGTGCCAAACAATAATAATCATCAGGCTTCTTACAAAAGCCATAGGGTAATTATCGTGAATTTTTATTATCTTTCAGGTCAGATCGTCTGAAAAAGGCATGCAGGGATCCCGCATGCACAGGCACGCCTTTATTTAAAAAAACAAAGGAGAATTGGGAATAAATCTATTAATTGTACGCCAGGGTGAAATCGGCCACGGCCTGGAAGTCACCTTCAGTAATAGTCGCTGATGCACCGTCACCCTGCATGTAGGCAGCGAATCTCAGCGTATTTCCGCCGTCACCCAGCGGTTGCGCTGGCGTTGGCGTACCCAGTTTAATCAACTCACCATTTGACTCGGTAAGCGCAATACTGGCTCCTTTCGCCTGGCCAGTAATGCCCAACAGACCTTTATTCTCTAATGACTCCTTACCAGTGAAGGTGACTTCCACTTTGTTTTTCGTTGCTGGATCACCGAATGAACAGTTCTCCAGTTTGATATCAAAGTTGCGCGGTGCAGACTTACCACTATTTTTCAGTGCGGCATTAGCAATCTGCCCCAGCTCAACGGTCTGGTCAACAGAGTCAGGTGCGATTGAACACGGAGCATCAATGATAGAACCGGAAAAAGTAATTTTACCGTGCCCCTGATCAGCAGCATTAACCATCGGCACTAAGCCGAAAACCATGGCCGCAGCCAGAATTTTTTTATTAAATTTCATGATTTAAACTTCCCAAATATAAATGATTGCAAAAAGGCTATGCAGTTCAGAAAGAACAGGGACCTGAAATGTATAAAAAAACCACAACACTAATATGATTGAATAATTTTATTAGAAGGAAAAACATGCACAGGTCCTTGTGCCGAAGGCGATGATGTCAAATAAAATCATTTTCAGGAAGAGATTTTTCTTATAAAGATTACAATAAAGATTTTAACCTCGCGAATTAAAACTGCTTAGCATAAAAACGAAACATTAAAACGCAAAAAACACAATCGCGACATAAAAAACTAAAGCACTAGAAATAAGAGAATTATTGAATTTAAAAAGTAAAAAAACCACATAAACAACTGGTATCATTACTAAAATCGCGCACCTGAAGCGGTAAACCTGTTGCACAGTGCAGCACCATAAAATAAGTAAAAAGGAAACACGTTGGTTTTTTATATTAATGCGCTGACAACCTGTGCCGTGTCTCTAGGGATGCTTATATTCTGGTTTTGGCGTACCACAAATACACGCAGCCTCACGATCACTCGCGCCCTTACCTGCTTCACCGCCGGAATAATGGTGCTCGCGGTGCCGCTGGCGTACACCACAGACGTTCGCTTTGCGCACGCCGCCTGGCGCATTGCGACGGTTATCAGTGGACTCGCGCTATTCTTTTCGTTGCTACAACTTCGCTGGTGTCGCGGTACCCTGCTGGTGGCAGTTTACGGCGGATTGCTCCTTATCACCGTTGAGGCTGTCATTGCCACACAGCAACTGCTTCGCCCCCTCAGTGCCTGGGTGCCGATGTACAGCGGTCGAATCTATGGCACCTTCTTTCAACCCAACGTACTCGCCAGCTTTCTGGCTACCGGTATTGCCCTGAGCCTGGCCTTACTGCTGTTACCCAGTCTGGCCCTGTCTCAACCACGATATGAACGCCTGCGACAGGCCAGCCTTCATCTGTTACTCCTGGGGCTGTCAGCATTGTTGGTATGCATTCAGTCGCGCGCGGGCTGGCTGGGCGGTGTGGCGGCGACCCTGATCCTTTTGCGCTTTGGCCGACTCAATACTCTGCGCACTACCGCCGCTATAGCCGCTGTGGTCGCCGGAGTGATACTGGGGGCTAGCTGGCTGTATTCAGGCCAGTCGTTGCTTCCGCTGACTGACCACACCTTCAGCAATCAGGCTCGCTGGACCATGCTGCGCGACACGCTGGCAATGATTGCCGACAAACCCTGGCTGGGCTGGGGATATGGCGGGTTTGAGTATGACTTCCAGCATTTTCGCCTGAATCAATCCCCTCCCGTTTCCATCGTCGAAATCGCCCGCCATCCCCATAACGAAATATTGTTTTGGGTCGTTGAAGGCGGCTTGATAACGCTGGTCGGCGTCATATTGATTTTATATGGCCTGTGGACCCTCGTCCGCCAGGCCATCAGGCGGGATCGCCTGGCGCTGGCGTCTGACGGTCGCCTGGCTGGGGTGCCGACGGCGCTGTGTATCATCGCCCTGCCTATGGCTATCCATACCCAGCTGGAGTTTCCGTTTTATCTTTCAACGTTGCATTTTGTCGTCTTTCTGCTGCTGCTCGCCGCGGCAGATCGCCTCAGTGAGGGGGCCATTCACAGCCATCCTCTGCCAACCGGATGTCACCCCCTTCTGCCGGGTGTGATGGCGGCTATGGCACTCAGCATTGCCCTGCTGGCCGGCTTTGCCATCCGTGGGCAGCAAGTACTGAGGGAAGTGGAAAGTTTCGCTATGGAAGATGTCACGCCATTAAAAACGTTACCACCACTGTCACGCCTGATACTTCAGGAGCGCATTACCTTTGATGAACAAGTGGGCGGTCTGATGAGATATAACCACACGCAAGATGAATACCTGCTGGAAGATTATCGCGACTGGGCGCAAGACTATTTGCAACGGCGTATCGATAAGAACGTTTACGCCAGTCTGATTCAGGTGTTACATCACCAGAAGCAGCACGACACTGCCGGGCGTTATCGACGGGAAGCCGCCCTGCTTTTTCCTCAAGATGCGCGCTTTGCTTCAGCCGCAGAGACGGAGCCTGGTGGCTACGGAGGGTGATCAAGGCTCATGAGTCAGGCTGGCCGTCTGTCGCGGTCAGCCTGTACGAACAGCGATGGGGGGATCCCTACATTCCTTTCTTTAGCAAAAACTGGTAAGGCAGGACATCGGTGTTCTGTGCCACCAGCGTATGCTCCATAAAACGGCAGAAACCCGGGATATCGCGCGTGGTAGCCGGGTCATCAGCGATAATCAACAGGGTTTCACCGTCCTGCATATGGCGCACGGTCTTGCGCACCATCATCACCGGTTCCGGGCAGCGCAGGCCCAGCGCATCAAGGGTCTGGTCGGGATTGGCGAAAAGGTCGCTCATGATATTCTCAGTAATTATGTAACGGACGGCGCCTATTTTAGCGCCAGTCGGTGCGCGTGCAAGGATTGCCTGCAACGATAACGTTTGCGCTAAAATTAACCATTGCATTAGCAGGTCAAAACGGTAATATGCCGCGAATTCGCCTGAGCGAAACACAGACAAATTTTCATGGGTTCCCTCACCCCAATCTAAAAAGGCTTACAACAATGATCGCTTTTTCTACGCGTCAGCGCACCCACGCGCTGGTCTGGCTGTCCCTTTTCCATTTGCTGGTGATCACCTCCAGTAACTATCTGGTACAGCTACCGGTGGCATTCTTTGGCCTGCACACCACCTGGGGCGCTTTCAGCTTCCCGTTTATCTTCCTGGCGACTGACCTGACGGTACGGATTTTCGGTGCCCCACTGGCACGACGCATTATCCTCGCTGTGATGATCCCGGCTCTGTTTATCTCCTACACCATTTCCGCCCTGTTTTATCAGGGTGAATGGCAGGGCCTTGCGGCGCTGAAAGAGATGAATCTGTTTGTTGCCCGCATCGCCTGCGCCAGCTTTATGGCCTATGCGCTCGGCCAGATCCTCGATATCCACGTGTTCAACCGCCTGCGCCAGAAAGCCGCATGGTGGGTGGCTCCGGCGGCGGCGATGTTCCTCGGTAATATCAGTGATACCCTGGCCTTCTTCTTTATCGCCTTCTATAAAAGCCCGGACCCGTTTATGGCGACGAACTGGGTTGAGATCGCGCTGGTGGATTACAGCTTCAAGGTCCTTATCTGCATGGTGTTCTTCCTGCCTGCGTACGGCGTCCTGCTGAATGCCGCGTTGAAACGATTAGCAGAGAAATCCAATAGCACCCGCGTCAACTTCGGTTAATCTGCATTCAATAATCATTACTTAAATCATTACTTACCCCAGTCATTCAAGCTGCAGCCAACACAGCTGCGGCCTGAAGTATGAAGGGTAGAAGTTGCTTTTAGCCGCTGAATACGATTCTATGAATGCCTGAAAACTCTACGCGACTAATGTGAAAGGAACCCTGATGCGTAACTTACTGAAATATGCCGGAATCGCGCTGCTGGTAGCTGGACTGACTGCCTGTGATGGCAAGAAAGACGAGAAAGCCGCCGCCGATGACAATGGCGTCAGCAGCAGTCAGTCCAATCAGAATGTCACTCTGATGGATGGCAAACTGAGCTTCACTCTGCCGGCAGGTATGTCTGATAAGAGCGGTAAGCTCGGTACTCAGGCGAACAATATGCACGTCTATGCGGATGAGTCAGGCCAGAAAGCGATCATCGTGATTGATGGTGAGAGCACTAACGAAGGGCTGGATGTGCTGGCAGGCCGTCTGGAAGCGCAGCAGCGTAACCGCGATGCACAGCTTCAGGTAGTGACCAACAAAGCGATTACCGTGAAAGGCCAGCCGTTACAGCAGCTGGATACCGTGATCTCTGCCAATAACCAGTCTTCATGGTCTTCTGTGGTTCTGGGTAAAGTCGATAATAAGCTGCTGACACTGCAGATCACACTGCCAGCGGAAAACCAGCAGCAGGCGCAGACCGAAGCCGAAAGCATTATCAGCACCATTCAGCTGAAATAATCTGATGGCGTAAAAAAGCCCCCCGCGCCTCTGGCGCGGGGGGCTTTTTATTGGCAGTTACAGCCCGGCATGTTCGCGAATATACTTGCGTGCTTTTACCGCATACTCGAACGGGTTAGCCAGCGCGGGGTCCTGCTCCGCTTCCACCACCATCCAGCCTTTGTAGCCGAAATCGTCGAGAATTTTAAACACCGGATCAAAATCAATCACGCCATCACCCGGAACGGTGAAGGTGCCTTTCTTCACGCCATCCAGGAATGACAGCTTCTCGCTTTTCACCTGTGCCACAATCTCATCACGCACGTCTTTCAGGTGCACGTGGTTAATGCGCGGCAGATATTTGGTCAGGATAGCCAGCATAGCTTCCTGAGACCCTTCAGAGTAGTAAGCGTGGCCCGTATCGAACAACAGATAAACATCATCGTTGGTCTCAGCCATAAAGCGATCCACCTCGGCGGTAGTCTGAATACCGGTGCCCATATGGTGATGCAGACCGACGGTCATGCCCTTCTCAGCGGCCAGTTTCGCCAGCTCGTTATAACCTTCTACGGTCAAACGCCACTGTTCGTCGGTGAAGTGAGGCTTCTCTTCCAGTACCGCTTTGGTGGTACCCTGGATGCTCAGGCTCTGCTCTGAACAGCCAATGACTTTTGCCCCCATCGCATGCAGAAAATCACGATGGTTGATGAATTCATCAATGGTTTTGGCTTTATCGCCGTTGGCAAAGAAGGTGCTGAACCAGGCATTGACGATCTCGATGCCACGGATGTCTAGCATCGGCTTCAGCACAGCCGGATCGCGCGGGTACTTGCTGCCCACTTCACTGCCGGTAAAACCGGCCAGCGCCATTTCACTGACGATCTGCTGGAAGGTGTTCTCGCTACCCAGCTCAGGCATGTCATCGTTGGTCCAGCCGATCGGTGCAATAGCCAGTTTGACGTTATCTTTGTTCATGGTATTACCTCAGAGATTCACCGGGCGGCCACCGCCGCCCTGCTTTATTTTCTCAGCAGTTCACGCTCGATCAGTTCGCGCGTTTCCACTGCCTGACGATTCATTTTTTCCGGGTAGCCGAACAGTGAAGCGGCAATAATGGACTCGCCACCCACTTTGAACGTACGGTTAGCAAAGTCCATATCACGCAGCGTCTGGAACAACGTCTGGAAATCGACTTCCCCTTCGCCCACACCCACATGCTGGTGAATCGTGGCGTCAACGCCAGGCGGGTTCACAATATAGCGGCAGTGTTTGGTGTGGTTCATGGTGTCGGCGATCAGCACGTGTGACAGGTCAATACTGGAATATTCCAGCATGCTTTTCACATCCCCTTTCCCTTTGTCGTAGAAGAAAGTGTGCGGCGCGCTGTACAGATACTTGACGTTCTCACTGCGGAACGATTTCACCATGTCGGCGGTTTCGTTGCTCTCTTCGCAGAAATCCCACGGATGGGACTGGATTTCGATGCGAATACCTTCACGTTCGACGATAGGCAGCAGCTCTTCCATTGAGCGATAGAACATCTCTTCGCAAATTTCAGGCTCGTTCGGGTTACCCGAAAGCTCGGTATTAATTACCTGCACACCGGTTTCAACCGCGATTTCAATCATGCGTTTCCAGTTTCTGACGGCGGCCTGACGGCGCGCTTCGTCCGGACCGGACCAGCGGTACACAACGATATAAGAGGAGATTTCCAGCCCGGTCTCACGCAGCGCGTTTTTATACTCGGTGATGATTTCACGGCTGGCTTTTGGATGTTTATAGAACGGGTTGATCTGCGGATGCGGGGACTGCTCAATATATTTGTAGCCCCAGTCAGCCACCTGGTGAACCATTTTTGTGATGCCCAAATCTCGAATGACATCTACATCAAAGGCAATTTTCATCAGAATCTCCGTGATAAATCAGTACGCTGTTTTACGGTGATCCCCCGTCATTTCGACGGGGGTTAAGCGCGTCCGGGTGATAACCTAACAATCAGTTATTGTAGAAAGCCGGGCGCTGCGGCAGTTCCACCGGCTCAATCGCACCGCTTTCCTGCGCTTTCAGGCAGGCATCGGCAGCGACAGAAGCAGCATAGCCGTCCCAGGCGGATGGCCCGGTCAGCTTGCCTGCGGTGGCATCGTTAATAAATGCCTGCAATTCAACATCGTAGGCATCAATGAAACGATCTTTCCAGTCAGTAAGGATAGATGTAGATAGCTTAGCGTCTTTACGCATTTGTACGGCAGACGGCTCTGGCAGTTTGGCGATACCTTCTTCACCCACCACTTCACACTGAATGTCGTAACCGTAGGCACAGTTCACGAAGATCTCCACATCGATGCGAATGCCCTTACGGGTTTCAAACAGCACCACCTGCGGGTCACGCAGCTTACCGTGAGTTTTCGACGTCGAACGTGGGAACACCACCTGTACCGATTTGTAATCATCTTCGGTCAGCCAGCGCAGCACATCCAGTTCGTGGATCAGCGTGTTGGTGATCGCCATGTCAGTGGTGTAGTTTTCCGGCACGGTCGGGTTACGGTGCGCGCAGTGCAGCATCAGTGGCTCACCGATTTCACCTTTGGTGATCACGTCTTTCAGCGCACGATAGCCGCTGTCGTAGGGGCGCATAAAGCCAACCTGCACCAGGCGTTTACCAAATTTGATTTCAGCATCAACGATGCGACGGCAACCTTCCGCGCTCATCGCCAGTGGTTTTTCGCAGAATACCGGCTTACCGGCTTCAATCGCCGCCAGGGTGAACTCTTCGTGCGTCGGGTCCCAGGAGGTCACCAGCACGGCATCAACGTTCGGTGATTTCACCACGTCGTGGCCGTTAGCAAACACTTCCGCTTCGATACCAATGCGTGCCAGGGCCGCTTTGGCACCGTCCACGTTGATATCAGAAACAGCCACCACCTGCGCACCCTGCAGCACTTTGCTGCAACGACGAATGTGTTCCTGGCCGATAGCGCCCGTTCCGATAACACCTAATTTTAAAGTCATGGTCTTTCCTTACGAGTAGGGGGGTAAGAGCGGGCTAACTGACTTGAGTTAACGCCCGTTTAATAAAATAAAACAAATGGTTATACCCAAAATAATTCGCGCTGCAGGAAGGCGGCCAGCCTGCGAATCCCAGGAGCATAGATCACTCTGTGGCTGGGGTGAGCAGGTGCAGCCAACGCACCTGCAGCGTGAAGAATGAAGGGTAATTAATACTCACGAGCCTGGTCGATATGGTCATTCAGCATCCGGGCCACGGCGTCTACGCGCTCTGATGTGGACACCTGGGCACCGCCTACGCGCCACCAGCTGAAGTATTTGTGGATCATGGTTTTTGGCAGAACTTTAATATCAATCAGCGTTGATACCGTCTGTTTCTGCGCATCAATCAGCGCCGCCTGCAACTGCTCCAGGGTGGTGACGCGATAGGTTTTACAGCCGTAGCCACCGGCGATAGCGGCGAAGTCGACCGGCACAAAACCGCCGTTCAGTTTGCCGCTGTCGGCATTACGGAAGCGGAACTCGGTGGTGAAGCTATCCATACCGTGTTCCATCTGCAGGTTGTTAATACAGCCGTTAGTCATGTTATCCAGCAGGATCACGTTGATCTTCGCGCCTTCCTGGATCGAGGTCACCAGCTCGGAGTGCAGCATCATAAAGGAGCCATCACCCACCATCGTGAAGACCTCACGATGCGGCTCAGCCAGCTTAACGCCCAGTGAAGCGCTGACCTCGTAGCCCATGCAGGAGTAGCCATACTCGACGTGATAGCTGTTGTAATCTTTGGTGCGCCACATGCGTTGCAGGTCGCCCGGCAGACTGCCCGCTGCCGCGACAATCACTGAATCCTTTGGGAGGCGCTCATTGAGCGTACCCAGTACGCTGCTCTGCGTCAGGAAGGAGTCGGTCAGGCGGTTAAACTCAGCCCACACCGCTTCGCGATCCATATGATCGTCAATCTCTGGGACATAGTCGGTGCCGCTGTAGACAGAAGAGTAAACACGCTGGGTCTCTTTCAGCAGTTTGCTCTGCGCCTGTGACACTTTTTCGCCCCAGCCATTATTGAAGCCGGTGGCGGCCAGACGGCTGTCGAGGGCGGTCAGTGCTTCCTGTGCATCAGCCACCACCTGAACCGCATCCAGTTTGTAAGCATCAAAGTTGCTGACGTTAATGTTGACGTAGCTGACGTCGTCGTTCTGGAAAATCCACTTCGAGGCGGTGGTGAAGTCGGTATAACGCGTACCGATACCAATCACCAGGTCCGCTTCTTTCGCCAGCAGGTTTGCCGCCAGGCAGCCAGTTTCGCCCACACCGCCCACGTTCAGCGGATGGTCAGACACGATGGTGCCTTTGCCCGCCTGGGTTTCAGCAAACGGGATGTTGTAGCGTTCAGCAAAGGCGCGCAGCGCATCGCCTGCACCGGAGTATTTCACCCCGCCGCCGCAGATAATCATCGGTTTTTTCTTGCTGGCAATCAGCGCCAGCGCATCGGCCAGCTGGCCTTCGGTTGGCAGGCGACGCTCCAGACGATGGACACGTTTCTGGAAGAAGTAGTCAGGGAAGTCATAGGCTTCACCCTGCACATCCTGCGGCAGTGAAATCGTCACCGCGCCCGTGTCGGCCGGGTCGGTCAACACACGCATGGCATTAATACAGGCGGTCATCAGCTGCTCAGGACGGCTGACGCGGTCCCAGTATTTGCTGACGGCACGGAAAGCGTCATTGGTGCTGATGCTCAGATCGTGGCTCTGCTCAATCTGTTGCAGCACCGGGTCCGGCTGGCGGGTGGCAAACACATCGCCAGGCAGCAGCAGCAAAGGAATGCGGTTGGCGGTCGCGGTGGCTGCGGCGGTGATCATGTTCGCCGCACCCGGTCCAACGGATGAAGTACAGGCGATGATTTCACGGCGCAATTTCTGTTTGGCAAAACCGATGGCCGCATGCGCCATGCCCTGCTCATTACGACCCTGGTAGACCACCAGATCGCCGCTGTCCTGTTCCAGCGCCTGACCTAAGCCCAGTACGTTACCGTGGCCGAAGATAGCGAAAATACCTTTAACAAATTTAGTTTCAACGCCGTCTACCGACAGATACTGGTTATCCAGGAATCTGACCAGAGCCTGTGCTGTGGTTAATCTGATCTTGCCCATTTGCTCTTCCTTTCAGTATCGGTGGCCACATCATAAGGTCCACCGAGGTTCGCATTTGTGGTCGCCTTAGGATCAAAACGGCGACAGCTATAAGTGAAACGTGAGCCGATTATAAACAAATATTTTTTTCACTAAACACAATTACAGAAGAAACATTTCATTTTGCGAGTGAGATCAAATTCTGCAGTGTAACGGGGGTGAATGGGGTGATTTACATCGGGTAAATGAAACGATAACAACACCTTTACTCTTAAAAGAGAAAAATCGTTTCACTTCAACATGTTCACTGATGCACGTTAAGAAAGTTGAGAGGCCGCTCACATCTCTTTAATGCCGCGAAACACCACAGCCCCGCCGGGTAGCGAAATCCACGATGCAAGAGTTTTAACCACCTCACACTTTTGGGGCAATAATTTCATTTCATATTGAATTTGGAATTTTTATTCCTCATACTTCGCTACATGTTAGACCCGGATTCGATCGGGCTTATTGCTCCATTCGGCTGGAAACGCTCAACAGCATCGGCACTACCCACAATCACTGGCGTGGCAGTTAAACGGCAAGGAGGTTGGGTATAAAACAGAGGAAACAACAGGTATGAGTACACAACAGAAGCCGCTCGATGTGATTTGTATCGGGCGCATCGCTGTCGACCTTTATGGCCAGCAAATCGGTGCGCGCCTTGAAGATGAGACTACCTTTGCGAAGTATCTTGGTGGCTCCTCTGGCAACGTTGCCTACGGCACAGCGATTCAGGGTCTGAAATCTGCCATGCTGGCACGTGTCGGTGATGAACACATGGGCCGCTTCCTGCGTGAAGAGTTACAGCGCGTGGGCTGTGATACCCAGAGTCTGATTACCGATAAAACCCGCCTGACCGGTCTGGTGATCCTCGGGATCAAAGATCAGGAAACCTTCCCGCTGGTGTTCTACCGTGATAACTGCGCCGATATGGGCCTGGTGCCGGATGACATTCAGGAAGAGTACATCGCCTCCTCACGTGCTGTTGCTGTGACCGGTACGCACCTGTCGCATCCTGATACCCGCGCCGCCGTGCTGAAAGCGCTGGATATTGCACGTCGTCATGGTCTGCGTACCGCGCTGGACATCGACTACCGTCCGGTTCTGTGGGGCCTGACCTCACTGGGCGATGGCGAAACCCGCTTTGTAGAATCCGAGCGTGTGACGCAGCAATTGCAGGAAGTGCTGCACTATTTCGACCTGGTCGTGGGAACAGAAGAAGAGTTCCACATTGCCGGTGGCAGCACCGACAGCCTGACCGCGCTAAAAAATGTGCGTAAAGCAACAAAAGCGACGCTGGTGTGCAAACGTGGCCCGCTGGGTTGTGTGGTATTTGAAGGTGAGATCCCGGACAGCTGGGAACAAACCGAACTGCAAACCGGCGTGCGCGTTGACGTGCTGAACGTGCTGGGTGCAGGCGATGCCTTTATGTCTGGCCTGCTGCGCGGCTGGCTGAGCGATGAAAGCTGGGAACAGGCCTGCCGTTATGCTAATGCCTGCGGTGCGCTGGTGGTTTCCCGTCACGGCTGCGCCCCGGCCATGCCGACCAAAGAAGAGCTGGATGACTTCCTGAGCCGCGATAAAGACGTGAAACGCCCTGATCTCGACAGCCGCCTCAACCACCTGCACCGCGTGACCACCCGCAAGCAGCAGTGGAACGAACTGAACATCTTTGCTTTTGACCACCGTAAACAGCTGGCCGATATGGCAACAGAAGCGGGCGTTAGTCATGCACGTATCCCCGATCTCAAACTGCTGCTGTTGCAGGGTGCGCAGGCTGCGGCGAAAGAAGCCGGTCTGGACGATGGCCGCTGCGGTATTCTGGCAGACACCACGTATGGTCAGCCCGCGCTGAATGCCATCACCGGTAAAGGCTGGTGGATTGGTCGCCCTATCGAACTGCCAAGTTCACGCCCGCTGCGTCTGGAGCACGGTAATATCGGTTCCCAGCTGATCGACTGGCCGCAGGAACACGTGGTCAAATGTCTGACCTTCTATCATCCGAAAGACAGCGCAGAGATGCGTCAGGAGCAGGATGATCTGATCCTCGATGTGTGGAAAGGCTGTAACAAATCAGGCCACGAGCTGCTGCTGGAAGTGATCCTGCCGGAGAGCAACCCGGATAAAGATGAGAAGTATTATCTGGAGGTCCTCACCCACTTCTACAGCCTGGGCATTCAGCCGGACTGGTGGAAGCTGCCTCCGCTGTCACATGCCAGCTGGGAAGCCATCAGTGCGCTGATTGAAAAGCACGATCCACACTGCCGTGGCATTCTGCTGCTGGGCCTGGATGCACCGGAAGCCGAACTGAAAGCAGGCTTTGCCGCTGCCGCGAAATCCCCGTGGGTGAAAGGCTTTGCCGTCGGTCGCACCATCTTCGGCCAGCCATCACGCCAGTGGTTACAGGGTGAACTGGATGATGCCGCGCTGATTGAGAAAGTGAAAAGTAACTACCTGACGCTGATCGGCTACTGGCGCGAAGCACGTCCGGCGAAGTAAAACGCTGCACAGCCGCCCGTATTCGGGCGCTGCGGCTATAAGGGTGACCTGGTACAGGGTCACCCTTTTTTTTTGAAACGAATTTATTATTTTGCCCGGCGCACGCAGAAGGTTACGATTTTGTGAACTAATTCCCAACCCTGATGAAATAGAAGCCGCTGCTTTCGTCATCAAGTGAAATTTTTTGTTCATCTGGTAGAATAACGCACAGAAGAACACTATTTGACTTTTTGCGAGCCGTAAATGACCAATAATCCGACCCAACTTTCTCTGTTGCAGGACGATATCCGTCGCCGCTACGACACTCTCAGTAAACGCCTGAAGCAGGTGGCTCGCTATATTCTTGATAACAGCAACAGCATCGCCTTTGATACCGTCGCCTCTATCGCACAGCAGGCTGATGTTCCGCCCTCTACGCTGATCCGCTTCTCAAATGCTTTTGGCTTTAGTGGTTTCAATGAAATGAAGCAGGTGTTCCGTCAGCACCTGATGGAAGAGACGGTCAACTATACTGAACGTGCGCGCTTGTTCCGTCAGACCGCCACCGATGAAACCGCCAGCGCCCCGGAAAGCCCGGCTGAAATCCTGAATGTATTCACGATGGTCAACTCGCAGGCGTTGCAACAGCTGGCGATGCAGATCAATCCTGAGCAGCTGGAAAAAGCCGTGAAGATGCTGGACGAGGCCGACAACATTTACGTTATCGGCTTGCGCCGTTCATTCAGCGTGGCGTCCTATCTGACTTACGCCCTGCGTCATCTGGAGCGCCGCGCGTTTCTGATCGACGGTCTGGGCGGTATGTTTGCCGAGCAGCTGAGCATGGTGAACCCGAAAGACGTAGTGATTGCCATCAGTTACTCGCCGTATGCACGCGAAGCCGTTGAGCTGGTGGAGCTGGGCGCGAAACGTGGCGCACATCAGATTGCCATTACCGACAGCCAGGTCAGCCCACTCGCCGCCTTCAGTGATGTCTGTTTTGTGGTGCGTGAAGCGCAGGTGGATGGCTTCCGTTCGCAGGTGGCCTCGCTCTGCCTGGCCCAGACGCTGGCCGTGTCGCTGGCGCTGACCAACGTCAAAAGCTGAATAAAAAAACGGGCAGCCTGTGAGGGCCACCCGTTTTCAACATCAACCTTTGCGGGCGGATCGTTGATCCGCCCCTACAGCAACATCGGGCGAGGCATGCCTCGCCCCTACGTCAATCGGGGTTTCGTAGGGGTCAGGCATGCCTGACCCAGCAACGATCGCCCATGCACGATTATCCCTTACGCGGATACGCATCGCTGTTCACCCAGGCGTGATCTTTCTCCCAGGTAAATTTCCACAGTCGCACCGGCCCGGCCATCACGTTCAGGTAATAGTTGTCATAACCGGCAACGGTCGACATCGGGTGATAACCGCGTGGAACGGTGACCACATCCTGATTGTAAGGCGCCATACAGACATCCAGCGACCGGTCGTCGGTATACACACGCTGCATGGCAAAACCGCGATCCGGGTTGAAACGATGGTAATACGTCTCTTCCAGGTAGGTTTCGTCAGGTGAATCTTCCTGATCGTGTTTATGGCTTGGGTACGAACTGGTATTGCCTTCGTCGGTATACACTTCCACCACCAGCAGACTGTCCGCAGGCTTATCATCAGGCAGAATGTTGTGTACCAGGCGTTTGTTATTCCCTTTACCGCGCTGCTCAACACCCACATCTTCAGGCGCGATCAGGCGTGCAGGCAGTTTGCCTTCCGTCGCCGGGGCACTGCACACCGCCAGCTCAAGGTCAGACTCAGCCACCACCACCACCTGCTCGTTGTGCGGAACATACACAGAGTAAGGAGGAGTGCGCTCAAACGGAGACAGGCGTTTACCGATATTCGGGAACTCCGCCTGGCGGGTTTTCACTGAGGCAAGCCCGGCAACCAGCACCAGGCACAGCTCGTTGCTGCCGCTCTCAAGCGTCAGCGTCTGGCCCTTCTTCAACTGGTATGCATCAAAACCCACATAGCGCCAGCCAGCGCTTTCCGGGGTGACGTGCTGGATACGGCCCTGCGCATCCGGCTGTTTTACTTTGGATAGCAATGACATACAGCCTCTCTGTTCACAGGGGCGAGGCGAACCTCGCCCGTATTCAATTATCCCAGCGTAGGCATGCTGAACTCAGACACGGTTTTCTGACCGCTCGGCCAGCGCACAGTGGCCGTTTTCATGCGGGTGTAGAAGCGCACACCGTCCGGCCCGTGCACATTCAGCGCACCAAACACGGAACGTTTCCAGCCGCCGAAGCTGTGGAAGGCCATCGGTACCGGAACCGGTACATTAACGCCAACCATGCCCGCCTGCACTTCACGTACGAAGTCACGACCGGTGTGACCGTTGCTGGTGAAGATGGCGCTGCCGTTACCGAATTCGTGGCTGTTCACCAGATCCAGTGCGGTTTTGTAGTCAGGAGCACGAACGATGCTCAGTACCGGTCCGAAGATCTCTTCACGCCAGATCACCATATCGGTGGTGACATTATCGAACAGCGTACCGCCAACGTAGTAACCATCCGGGTTGCCTTCCACCTGGATGCCACGACCGTCAACCACCAGTTTCGCGCCTTCTGCTTCACCTTTGTCGATGTAGCCCAGCACTTTCTTCTGGTGCGCAGCAGAGACAACCGGCCCCATTTCGTTTTCGTCTTTACCTTTGTGAATGCCAGGGCCAACGCGCAGAGCTTTCACCAGCGGGGTCAGCGCAGCAATCAGTTTGTCTGCGGTGTCGTCGCCCACAGCAACCACAACCGGCAGTGCCATGCAGCGTTCACCGGCAGAACCGAACGCGCCACCCATGATGGCGTTCACGGTCGCATCCAGATCGGCATCCGGCATCACGATAGCGTGGTTTTTCGCCGCGCCGAAGGCCTGCACACGTTTACCGTGGGCGCTGGCGGTGGTGTAGATGTGCTCTGCCACGCCGGAAGAACCGACGAAGCTCACTGCCTGAACGCGCGGATCTTTATACAGCTGCTCCGCATTTTCGTTCGAACTGTGGATCACGTTGAATACGCCATCCGGCAGGCCCGCTTCGGTCAGCAGTTCAGCCATACGTACGGCAGCAGAGGGGTCAAGGGCCGGTGGCTTCAGCACGAAGGTGTTACCACAGGCCAGTGCAATCGGGAACATCCACAGTGGCACCATCGCCGGGAAGTTGAACGGGGTGATCCCGGCCACAACGCCCAGTGGCTGCATCAGCGAGTAGCTGTCAACGCCAGTTCCGACATCCGCAGAGTTTTCACCTTTGATCAGGTGCGGGATACCGCAGGCGAATTCCACCACTTCCAGGCCACGGGTCAGTTCACCCAGCGCATCTGACCAGACTTTACCGTGCTCACTGACGATCAGCTCGGCCAGCTCATCACGATGCTCTTCCATCAGTGCTTTAAAGTTAAACAGAATACGGGCGCGGCGCAGTGGAGACGTGCGGGACCAGCTATCAAATGCTTCGTGCGCAACGGCAATCGCATGGGCGACTTCATCACTGGTGCTCTGCGTCAGTTCGCGCACAGGCTTACCGGTTGCCGGATCGTAAATCGGAATGGTTTCGTTGCTGGCGCTGAAAGACGTTTTACCGCCAATAAAGTTTCCTACGATAGTCATGTGCTGGCCTCTTTGAAGTATGAGTTTCCTTGCAGGCAGTCTGACGTCATACCGCTGCCTTGCCGGGCAAAACCTTGATTCGTGTTGAGACAGTATAATATTGAAATAAATTTTTCAAATCTTTCACTTTAGAAAATTCGTTTTTAGCGGCCTGGATCGCATTTTTCAGGGGGAGAGTCCTGGACCTTTCACCTCGGGAATGAACCCGGGTAAAAAAAGCCCTCAGCGCAGGCAGCACGCGGAGCAGTCGTTTCACGACCGCCGTAACATAACGCCACGTTTGACCCGACTAAAACGCCAGGATGACGCTGTATTTAGGCTGGTTTAATCCGGCGCTGAGTGAAATTTTGCGAGACGGATCTAAAAATTTAAATTTCATTATTCATTAGATATGAAATAAATGTTCTCCTGTAGCCTGTGCTCAACCACCGACCGGCCTGCAATGAACAAAAAATGGCTGGCGGGGCACCTTTAATGAATATTTTACCTTCCTACCCTACTCAACAGGAGCCACCAGATGGCTATCGATCCGACCCGTTTTTGTATTAACCGTAAAATTGCCCCCGCCCTCAGCATCGAAGCATTTTTCCAGCTGGTGCAAAAGCTGGGCCTGCATAAAGTTGAACTGCGTAACGATATGAAGGGTGGCAGCGTGACCGACAACCTGAGCCATCAGCAGGTTCACGTACTGGCAGAGCAATACGGTCTGGAAATTGTCACCATCAACGCACTGTATCCGTTTAACCAGATCAGCGATGACCTGCTGGCCCGTGCTGAAAGTCTGCTGAAAGACGCACAGGGCATTGGGGCGAAAGCGCTGGTGATGTGCCCGCTTAACGACGGCACAAAAATTTCAGCCGAAGACACGCAGAAGGCACTGAGTACGCTGGCTCCACTGTTTGCCCGCTACGGCGTGGAGGGACTGGTTGAGCCGCTGGGCTTCCCGGTGAGTTCTCTGCGCTCCGCAAGGCAGGCGCAACAGCTGATCAAACAGGCAGGCGTGCCATTCAAGATGGTGCTGGATACCTTCCATCACCATCTGTACGAAGGCGCGGAGCAGGACTTTGCCGACGGCATTGATGTGAACCAGATTGGTCTGGTGCATCTGTCAGGGGTGATCGATGGCCGCCCGGTGAACGAGCTGACCGACGAAGAGCGTCTGATGCTGAGTGATGATGACCTGCTGAAAAGCGTCTGGCAGGTGCAGCGCCTGGAAGAACTGGGCTACAAAGGCGTTTACGCCTTCGAGCCATTTGCTTCAGTGATGGATAACTGGAGTGCGGCGGATATCGAACGTGAGATCCGCCAGAGCATTGCCTTGTTGCAGGGCTGATCCGACACCGGGCGAGGCATGCCTCGCCCCTACGGGATCCCACGCTGTCGTAGGGGTCGGGCATGCCCGACCCGACAGGCGGAAAATATCTTCATCTTATCTGTGTCATTTGACAACGACCCCTTCGGGGGTCGCTTTTTTCAGCCGCAGCGTCGCCACCATCGCCAGACACACCAGCAGCCCGCTCAGCAGATAAATCATTGGCACACCCGCGTAGCTCATCACCAGCCCTGCCAGCGGTCCGGTAATACCCAGCGCCAGATCCATAAACGCCGTATAGGTTGCCAGCGCACTGCCCTGATTCTGCGGCGGCACCACTTTCACTGCCACCACGCCAATCGCCGGGAACACCAGCGAGAACCCGGCCCCGGTCAGCAACGCACCGACGCGTGCCAGCCACGGGTCCCACGCTCCCCAGACCATAAACAGGCCGATGGCTTCTACCGCAAAACAGACCAGCGCCACATTCAACCCGCCGTGGCGGGCAATGGCATTGGGAAACAGCAGCCGGGTACACACGAAAGCCACGCTGAACAGCGTCAGCGCAAAGGCCGCCCCATCCCAGCCTTTATCCTGATAAAACAGGGTGATAAAGGTGGCAATCACACCAAAGCCCACCGATCCCATTGCCAGCAGCAGGCCAAAGCTCCAGATGCGGCCGAGCACCGCACGGAATGGCAGCGGCTTGCCCTTGCTGCTTTTCACCTGCGCCCGAGGCAGCGCCAGCAGGATACCCACCAGCGCAATCGCCGTGATGATCTCCGCCAGCAGCATCAGGCCGCCCCAGTGATAGATCGCCACGCCCAGCGGTGCGCCAATCGCCATTGCCCCGTAGGTGAAAATCCCGTTCCAGGAAATCACCCGGCCAATATGCAGCGATCCCACCACGCCGACGCCCCACAGCGTTGAACCGGTGCCGGCAAAGCTCTGCCCGACGCCCAGTACCAGCCTGCCCGCACACAGCAGCAGCAGGCTCAACAGCGGCAGCCCGCTGCTCAGCGCCGCCAGCAGGTAGCAAACCCCGCTGATCAGGCAGCCGCACAGGCCAACAATCACCACTTTTTTCGGGCCCCACAGGTCGGCATAGCGCCCGGCATGGGGACGACTTAACAGCGTGGTGAAGTATTGCAGGCTGATCACCAGGCCCGCCCAGAAAGCGCTGTAGCCCATCACATCGTGGACATAGCCGGGCAGCACCGCCAGCGGTAAACCGATGGTCATGTAGCTGGTGAAATTGAACATCACTACGGAGAAAATACGCAGATTTAAGCGAAAGCCACTTAGCGCCGTGGCCCCGACGGGCTGCTCAGACATGAAGATCCTGCTCGCAGGGAAAAATGGATGAAATGCCACTATACGCGAAATACCTGAACCGTTAACACACACAGACGATCCTTCAACGATGCGAACGGGAGTGAAGGACTTCACCCTGAAATGCGATCATTCCTAAAGTGAGTGGCGGGTGTGGCACAGCCACTACACTTGCTGCGCATACTGTCAAAACGGAGACGCAATGAAGCCATTGCCGCAGGAGAAGATCGGGCAAAACATTTTGCTAAAACTGGCCACGCTGGTGGTGATTCTGGGTGGTATCAAACTGTCGGCAGAGATCGTGGTGCCGTTTCTGATGGCGCTGTTTTTCGCCATCGTGCTGAACCCGCTGGTGAGCTGGCTGATGCGGCGAAAAATACGCCGTGGTCTGGCTATCAGCCTGGTGGTGGTGATGGTGTTGATTGGGCTGGCGCTGCTGATCGCGATGATTACCGGGTCGCTGCAGGAGTTTAGTGACGTTTACCCGCAGCTTCAGGCACAGACGGAGCAAAAACTGGCCGTGGTGCAACACATTGCCGCCCGTTTTCATATCATGATCTCTCCCGAGTCGCTGGCACAGCGGCTGGACCCGAATGCGGTGATGGATGTCGCCACTACCATGCTGGGGCAGTTTTCCGGGGCGATGGCGCAGATCGTTCTGGTGATGATGACGGTGATTTTTATGCTGTTTGAGGTTCATCATCTGCCGTACAAGCTGCGTTACGCGCTGGTCAATCCGCAGATCCGTATTGCCGGTATGCATAAGGCGCTGAAAGGCGTTACCCACTATCTGGCGCTGAAAACATTGATCAGCCTGGCGACGGGCGTGCTGGTCTGGCTGGCGCTGCTGGCGCTGGGGGTGAAATTCGCGCTGCTGTGGGGCGTGGTCGCCTTTGTGCTGAATTTTGTGCCGAATATCGGGCCGGTGATTGCCGGGATCCCCCCGGTCTTGCAGGCGCTGCTGCTGAACACCCCGCTGGAAGCCGGGCTGGTCGCGACCCTGTTTATCGCCATTCATATGCTGCTGGGGAATCTGCTGGAACCCAGGGTGATGGGGCGTGGCCTTGGGCTGTCGAGCCTGGTGGTCTTTCTGTCGCTGATTTTCTGGGGCTGGCTGCTCGGCCCGGTCGGTATGCTGCTCTCAGTACCGCTGACCAGCGTCTGTAAAATCCTGATGGAAACCACCCCCGGCGGCGGCAAGCTGGCGATCCTGCTGGGGAATGGCCGGAAATCGTTATAAAACATTACGCCGATGACGTCGGGGCGAGGCATGCCTCGCCCGGGTTTTTGCCCGCATTATTCAACAAACAGCCTGTCATACACATGCTGCAAATGACGCTCCATGCAGGCCCGCGCCTGGACGGCATCCCGGGCGATAATCGCACGGGCAATGTCTTTATGATCCTGGTTCATCTCACGCGGGAAATCGCTCTCCGCGTAGTGGCTCTCCAGCCGCACAAAGCGCGAGCTTTTACGCTTGTTCCACAGGTATTCCATCATATCGCGCAGCACTTCATTGCCGGTCATCTCGGCGATCAGCAAATGGAAACGCTTATCTTCCCGCAGGAACTTCTCGTCATTAACGTGTAACTGGATGAGATCCTGAGTGATCTCCTGCAATTCGGCACGCTGGTCGTCACTGCCGTTGCGTGCCGCCAGTTCGGCCGTCATCGCTTCATACACCTGACGCGCCTGGATCAGCGCCTTCAGGCTGAACTCCTCTTCTGCCGGGGCACCCTCGCTTTGCGGCAGCGGATTCATCACGTACACACCGTTGCCGGTACGGATTTCCACCCAGCCGGTGATCTCCAGGGCAATCAGGGCTTCACGAATAGACGAACGGCTGACGCCCAGCTGCTTCGCTAATTCACGCTCAGGCGGCAAGATGGCCCCGGCGGGGAACTGTCCCTTTTTAATACAGCCAATCAGCAGGTTAGAGATCTGCCGGTAAAGGCGTTCGACTTTCAGTGTTGGTAATTCCATACCCGTTCCCGGCGGCAGAGGTGATGGCAGAGCTTATCACAGGGCTTCCACCACGTGTAAATGCGTACCGGATCCTCATGCTGCGATCGCGATCACGGAACCCACAGGCATCTCACGTTTATGCTCTGGTCCAGCGGCCTGACCACTGGGCCAGAGAGATAACCCTGCGATCCCATGATAAGAAAACGGCCGTTGAGCCGGACAAGGAATACCCATGACGGCTTCAGCCTTTGATTCACCGCTACAAAAATCCAGTCGCCTCAGACGGATACAAACGGTTTCCCTCACGCTGCTGTTCCTTGCCGGGATCATTAACTTCCTCGATCGCGGATCGCTGTCGATCGCAAATGCGGCGATCCGCCACGATCTCGGTCTGTCTGCCACCGAGTTCGGCGTGCTGCTTTCCGCGTTCTCCCTCTCTTACGGCATTTCCCAACTGCCCAGCGGCCTGCTGCTCGACCGCTTTGGCCCGCGCGTGGTCCTCGGCGGCGGCCTGCTGTTCTGGTCGGTGATGCAGGCAATGGCTGGCGCGGTGAACAGCTTCAGCCACTTCATCCTGCTGCGTATTGGTCTGGGGATCGGCGAAGCGCCGTTTATGCCGAGCGGCGTGAAGGTGGTGAACGACTGGTTTAACGCCCGTGAACGCGGCCTGCCGATGGGGATTTTTAACTCATCGACCACCTTCGGCCAGGCCTTTGCGCCGCCGATCCTCGTGGCACTGATGCTGGCCTTCGGCTGGCGCATGATGTTTGTGATTATCGGTGTGGCGGGTGTGGCGATTGCACTTTGCTGGTACGCCTGGTATCGCAACCGCGACCGTTTTGCGCTGACGCCGGAGGAGCAGCAGTACCTTGATCAAGGCTCCACGCCGTCGCAGAAAACCCGCGTATCGCTGAAGGAGTGGGGTGCGCTGTTTAAGAAGCGCACCGTATGGGGGATGATCCTCGGCTTCAGCGGTGTGAACTACACTGCGTGGCTGTATCTCTCCTGGCTGCCGGGTTATTTACAGGCTGAACGCGGTCTGAGCCTGACCAGTACCGGCTGGGTCGCCGCCATTCCCTTCCTGTTCGGTTCAATAGGGATGCTGGTGAATGGCACCGTCGCTGACCGCCTGGCACGTCGCGGCTATGCGCTGGCAAAAACACGTAAGGTACTGATCTGCCTTGGTCTGGTCTGTTCCGCCGCCTGTACCCTGCTCGTGGTGCAATCCACCTCAACTGCGATGGCGGTTGGTTTTATCAGTCTGGCACTGTTCTTTGTACACTTTGCCGGGACTTCCGCCTGGGGGCTGGTCCAGGTCATGGCTCCGTCACGCATGGTGGCCTCGGTCAGCAGCATTCAAAACTTCGGTAGCTTTATCTGTGCCTCATTTGCCCCGATTGTCACCGGTTGGGTGGTCGATACCACCGGCTCGTTCAATATGGCGCTGGTGATCTGCTCCTGCGTCACCTTCGCAGGCGCACTGGCTTATTTCTTTATCGTGAAAGACCCGATTGCGGATTAACTAAGGAGAACATATGGAACATACATGGCGCTGGTACGGCCCTAACGATCCGGTTTCGCTGGATGATGCCCGCCAGGCGGGTGCGACCGGGATCGTGACCGCTCTGCACCATATCCCGAACGGCGAGGTATGGCCGGTGGCAGAGATCAAAGCCCGTCAGGCGCTGCTGGCGGAGAAAGGCCTGGTCTGGTCGGTGGTGGAAAGTGTGCCGATCCACGAGTCGATTAAAACCCAGCGCGGCGATTACAAAAAGTACATCGCCCACTATCAGCAGTCGCTGCGCAACCTTGGTGCCTGCGGCATCGACACCGTGTGCTACAACTTTATGCCGGTGCTGGACTGGACGCGTACCGACCTCGGCTGGACGTTACCGGACGGGGCAAAAGCGCTGCGCTTTGATCATATTGCCTTTGCCGCGTTTGAGCTGCATATCCTGCAACGCCCCGGTGCGCAGCAGGATTATGATGCGCAGGAACAGCACGAAGCCGCTGCCTGTTTTTCCGCGATGAGCCAGCAAGAGATCGACACCCTGACGCGCAATATTATCGCCGGGTTGCCGGGCGCAGAAGAGGGTTACACGCTGGAACAGTTCCAGGCACAATTATCCCAGTACGACGGTATCGACAAAGCGCAGTTGCGTGAGCATATGGCCGAATTTTTGCGCGCTATCGTGCCGGTGGCGAAAGAAGCCGGGATTGTGCTGGCGGTACACCCGGACGATCCACCGCGCCCGATCCTCGGCCTGCCGCGCATTGTTTCCACCATTGAAGATATGCAGTGGCTGAAAGAGACCGTCGACAGCGTGCACAATGGTTTCACCTTCTGCACCGGATCTTACGGCGTGCGTGCGGAAAACGACCTGGTGAAAATGGCGGAAACCTTTGCTGACCGCATTCACTTCGCACATCTGCGTTCTACAAAGCGTGAGGAGAATCCGAACAGCTTCCACGAAGCGGCGCATCTGGCAGGGGATGTGGATATGGTCGGGGTGATTAAGGTCATTCTTGCCGAGGAGCAGCGCCGCCGCCACGCAGGCAATCAGCGCGCTATCCCGCTGCGCCCGGACCACGGCCACCAGATGCTGGACGATCTGCATAAAAAAACCAACCCCGGCTATTCCGCTATTGGTCGCCTGAAAGGGTTGGCCGAAATTCGTGGCGTCGAGCGGGCGTTAACGCAGATCTTCTTCAGTTCTGACGCTCAATAATTCGGCCCCCTCATGGGGCCTGTTTTGGGGCACATCCAACAGGTTTTCGCTTTTGAAGTATGACGCGTCAGTCGACGATAAATAACTGCGCACCGCTCTCCGTCCAGGAGCGGTGCGCCTCAGCATGGTCTGCCACCTGGTAACTCATGCCCGCCGTCAGAATAAATACACGACCATCATCCAGCTCGGTATGCAGTTCACCGGACAGGCACAACAGAATATGCCCTTTACTGCACCAGTGGTCCGCCAGGTATCCGGCACTGTAATCCACTCTTCTGACCCGCACCTCACCGAACTGCTGTGTACGCCACCAGGCTGAACCCGTTTCTCCCGGGTGCTCTGTAGCGGCAAGCGTTGACCAGTCAGTCGTGCCGAAAGGGATATCATTCATCTTCATCGTCAGGCTTCCTTAAGCGTAAAAAAATAACCTACGTCAATGGAATAACCTCAGCAAGCACTGATGCGTACAGTGACTGATGATGTCCTTTCCAGGCAAATGCCTGGCCCTTTTTGACCGTGGGAAGCGTATTTGAAAGGGGAAAGTGCTGATAGTAAAAATTTCAGTGTGTAAGATGGCGAACTGAGTAATCTTTCGCATAATATCAACTCAATCGACTATCTGCCGCCGCTGCGGTCCGACAAAACCGCAAACAGGGGAACCGCTTGCAAGCACTCGTAAAACCTAAGCAAGATTATATCTGGCTCACCGTTGCCGGGCTGTTGCCGCTGGTTCTCTGTCTTATTTTCACCTTTATCGACGCCCGTAGCACGGTCATCAATCAACAGAAAACCACAGCCGCCACGCTGATCGACCAGGCCGAACACGTCAGCCAACTCGCCTGGGAGATGACCACCCGCCTGAAACAGTTACATAGCAGCTCGTGCGCGGATATCCGCTCCCAACTCCAACGCTACGGCACGCTGTACCCTTATTTCCGTTCGGTGGGTCAAGTTCGGGGTGATGAAGTCTATTGCTCCTCGGCCTTCGGCACCACTCAGGGAACACTGGAAACGATGCTACGTGGCCCGCTACCTGCAGAGCGCCTGCCCGCATGGATGCTTTCCGTGGCGGGCACCTTCGGTGTGAAAGATCGGCCTGCGGTGATGTTTATGCAGGAAAGCCCCAACGGTTTGAGCAGCTATGCCATCGTTGAAGGCCAGTATCTGATCGACTTTATGACTGCTCTCGGCCTCAAGCATGATTACCATATTACGATGCGCTTTGGTGACGGTTACCGTATCACCAGCGGCAAACCGTTATATATCGATGAGGGGATGCTTGGCACCTCGACCTTCACCAGCAGCTCGCGCCGCTTTGCCATTAGCGTAAGCCTCACTGCACCGCGTGCCGAAGCGCTACAAAGCTGGCTGCAAACGTTGTTCACCTTCCTGCCGATGGCGATGATCCTCTCGCTGCTGTTCATCCTACTCACCAGCAACTGGCTGAAGCGTAAAAGCTCTTTCCGTTACGATATTCGCCGTGGCATTGCCCGCGATGAGTTTACGGTCAATTACCAGCCAGTGTATGACCAGTTCAACGGTCGCTTATCGGGTGCCGAGGCGCTGCTGCGCTGGCAGCGATCCGACGGCAGCTGGGTGCGGCCGGATATCTTTATCGCGGCCGCGGAAGACGAAGGAATGATTATTCCCCTCACCCGGCATCTGCTGGCGCTGGTCGTAAAAGACTGTGCCGACTGGCAGGTACGGCCTGCGTTTAACCTCGGCATTAATGTGGCAGCGGAACATCTGCAACATGAGGATTTTGTCAGTGATATTCGCCAGTTTGCCCAGAAGATTGCGCATTTACAGCCAGCGATCACACTTGAGCTGACAGAACGCAGCCTGATCAGCGATGGCGAGCAGGTAGGGCAAAAACTGGTGACACTGCGCAACGAAGGCATGAAAGTCGCCATTGATGATTTCGGTACCGGGCATTGTTCACTGAGCTACCTGCAAACCTTTCCGATCGATTATCTGAAAATTGATAAAGGCTTTGTGAACGCCATTGAGACAGTCGACGGAGAAACGCCGGTGCTAAATGCAATTATTATGCTGGCGGATAAGCTGATGCTAAAAGTGGTGGCGGAAGGGGTAGAAAACGCCGTCCAGATGGAATATCTGAAAAGGCACGGCGTGATTTATATTCAGGGTTACTACTATGCCACACCGATGGACAGTCACACGCTGATGCAGTGGATGACGCAGCAAAACCGTCCGACAGAAAACAGCCTGTAGAGCCGCCTCCGTCAGATACGCTGTTTCTGCACCGCGCGCAGCGCGACATCAATGGTGTCATCAGCAGGGTGCGACATCATCCACCTTTCGTCGCCGCTGATGTCCAGCATCTGACGGCGAGCCGCTACCCGTTTATTAATGCGCGCCAGCGTTGGCATAATCTGGTCTGCCAGCTGACAGTATTCCGCATACAGTTCGCGAGTCTGTGCCGAGGTTGTCCGTTCAGCCAGTCGCGTGCGTAATGACTGGAAGCGCAGGATCAGGCGATAAGCACGGCCGGAAACCAGGCTCTCCCCTCGCAGCAGGGTGATCTTTTCACCTAAATTTTTACTCTTTAGCGACAGCGTTTGCAGCACATTTTCCGCGCTCGATGCGCAGTTAAGCCACTCATTAGTCTGCGGTGTTTTGCCACCGTTTACGCTGGCAACACCATCGGATAACACGCGAGCACGGCAATAATACGTTAAATTTTCTTCAACACTGTCCAGCATATTCAACCAGTGGTTCTGGAAATTCTCGTTCCTGGTATTACTCACATCGTCCCCCCCCAAAAGGCGGCGACGAGTATCACTGATAGATGACAGCCGATCAAGATCTGGCAGGAGAATTTTTTAAGATTATTCTCACCAAGTGATTGATAAATTTAACTTATCAATTTACTGATAACCAACTCCTTACCTTTAATTCGCCAGCGCAGAGCAAATTCGTAGCATGAATGGCTGTGAAAATTCCGATTTTTCGTTCTAAGCTCGGATGTTTCCGACTGAAATTATGTCAGCTTGCGCAGAGCCTATATACTGTATAGCTGGCAGAGTGCGCTGCCGTGCCGTATTGGCGCGCTATTTTGTGCCAACCAATGCCTGACGATGGCGCATTTTGCAGTTGGTTTTCTCCCGTGAGCGGTCAACCACACACCACGGGCTGACCACAGCGTAGAGATTTTTATCCAGGAAAAACAGATAATTACAGGGTGCTCTATATGAAGCTACGTAGGAAGCGTGTCAAGCCGATTGGGTTAAAAGACGTTACCATTATTGACGATGCAAGATTACGCAAGGCGATTACCGCCGCCTCATTAGGCAATGCCATGGAGTGGTTCGATTTCGGTGTTTATGGCTTTGTTGCCTATGCATTGGGGCAAGTTTTCTTCCCAGGCGCCGATCCCGGCACACAAATGATTGCCGCTTTGGCAACCTTCTCCGTTCCGTTCTTAATCCGTCCATTAGGTGGCCTGTTCTTTGGCGCACTGGGGGATAAGTACGGACGCCAGAAAATTCTGTCTATCACCATCATCATTATGTCGATCAGTACCTTCTGTATCGGCTTAATTCCCTCCTATGCCTCCATTGGTATCTGGGCGCCGATCCTGCTGCTGCTGTGTAAAATGGCACAAGGCTTCTCGGTCGGTGGTGAGTATACCGGCGCATCCATTTTCGTTGCTGAGTACTCTCCTGACCGTAAGCGCGGCTTTATGGGCAGCTGGCTGGACTTCGGCTCCATCGCCGGGTTCGTCCTGGGTGCGGGACTGGTGGTGCTGATTTCAGCCATCATCGGTGAAGCACGCTTCCTTGAGTGGGGCTGGCGTATTCCGTTCTTCGTTGCGCTGCCGCTAGGCATCATCGGCCTTTACCTGCGCCACGCGCTGGAAGAGACCCCGGCGTTCCAGCAGCACGTAGAGAAACTGGAACAGGGCGACCGTGAAGGCCTGGCCGATGGACCGAAAGTCTCGTTTAAAGAGATTGCCACTAAGCACTGGAAAAGCCTGCTGGCGTGTATTGGTCTGGTGATTGCCACCAACGTTACCTACTACATGCTGCTGACCTACATGCCGAGCTATCTGTCGCATAACCTGCACTACTCGGAAGATCATGGCGTGATGATTATCATCGCCATTATGCTGGGTATGCTGTTTGTGCAGCCGGTAATGGGCCTGATGAGCGACAAGTTTGGCCGTCGTCCGTTTGTGATTATTGGTAGCATCGCGCTGCTGGTGATGGCGGTGCCATGCTTTATGCTGATTAACAGCGGTGTGATGGGGCTGATTTTTGCCGGCCTGCTGATCCTCGCGGTGATCCTTAACTGCTTCACCGGTGTCATGGCCTCTTCCCTGCCCGCCATGTTCCCGACCCATATCCGTTACAGTGCGCTGGCCAGTGCCTTTAACATCTCAGTACTGGTTGCCGGCCTGACGCCGACCGCCGTGGCCTGGCTGGTAGAAACCACCAATAATCTTTATATGCCAGCTTACTACCTGATGGTGGTGGCCGTGATTGGCCTGGTGACCGGGATTATGATGAAAGAAACCGCCAATATGCCGCTGCGTGGCGCCACCCCTGCCGCGTCGGATATGGCCGAAGCGAAAGAGATCCTGCAGGAGCATCACGATAACATTGAGCAGAAAATCGACGATATTAGTGAGCAGATTAGCGAGCTGGAAGCCAAACGCTCCCGCCTGATCGATCAGCATCCGCGTATTAACGAATAGTTCTGGTTGAGATGATGAGGGCTGACCGGCCTGTCCGGTCGGCCCTTTTTTATAGGGCAAGCCTGGCGAACTCAGAACTGGTATTTCATCCCTACGTTCCCGCCGTAGCCTTCAACACCGTGCCCATAGCTGTGCTGGTAGTTCACATCGGCGTACAGGCTGAGAGCCGGGTTAACCTGACCGCGGATCCCCGTTCCCAGTTGCCACCAACCGGAATGAATATCCGGTGACAGACTCTCCTGATTCATCGCGATCTCGGGAACATTCCCCATCCGCTGAACCATATCAACCTGCACCCAGGGCTGAACATCCTGCGCATCGTAAAACAGTCTTAACCCACCGCGCGCCTGCCCCATAAAATCATGGCTGCTATCCACTTTGGCCCCACCAGCACGGATTTCCCCATTATGCAGATACTGCCCCATCAGCTGAAGTTGCGGCTCCAGTTTAAACTCGCCGCTGACAGCAAAGGGGACGCCCATTTCAGCCGACAGCAAGGTGCTGTAACTGCCCTGCCCAGTATTGTTGATACTTTTGTAGTGGTTACGATACCAGGTCACCTGCCCCACGGTATCCAGATACGCGCCATCCTCGTTATCAGCCGTGAAATAGCCGCCAAGGCTGTATGCCGTGGTATTAATCTTGCCCGTATTCACCGACAGACCGAGACGTTGGCTACGGGCATAGTCACGTGCATTGCTGTGGATGTCACCGAGGGTCACCATCACGCCCGAGCGCGCCTGGACTTCAGGCGTCAAACGCCCCTGCCACAGGTCTCCCCCCAGCTGCATAAAGGCGGTGGTGCTGTCATACCCGAAGCGCCCTGCACCATAAATATCATGACGCCCATAAATACGGCCCCAAACGGCCTGGTCCTCCTGCCGGGCGCCCAGGCGCTGATGATAGGTTCCGGCCGCAGTGTAAGCATAAGCCGCGTTGAGATAAGGCCCTATCAGGTAGCCTGCTGTCTCCGGGCGGTAGGGTTTCTCAGGAACCGGGACGCCGGGATCGACCACGGGCTTATAGCTGGACTGCAGGTACCAGTCATGGCTGTTGACCGGGTTGAGGAAGTACTCATAGTTCCCGGCCAGTACAGGTTGTGACTGCGTAAAGGTGACATCTTTGGTTTCACCTGCCACGTTAATGACCGGAATACCCATGTTCGTCTTAGCACCCTGGCCGCCCTGATTAGTGATATCGACAGTAAACTTGCCCGTCGCATCGCCCTTCACGTTCAGCCGATCGCTCGGTGAATCGTCACCATCCAGCCGGGTATGAATACCGATATAACCGCTGCCGCTCAGGTTATTGTTCACGGTCAGCGTATGGAAATCCTGGCCATCGAACAGGACCTTGCCATCCAGCTGGAGCGTATTCAGATCGGAATTCCCAGTCATATTCCAGGTGCTGGTCGCATCCAGTATTGTACTGCTAACCTTTTCCATCGCGCCGGTCAGGGTCGATCCGTTTTGCAGGTTGAGGTTGACCTGATTCCGCACAGAATCCGAGATCACGTTGCCATTCAGGGTAGCGTTATCCGCCATCAGATTTACCTGACTGTTGCGGACTTCTGCGCCCTGAGCATCTTTCACCGTCAGGGCCTTTAACACATCGCCACTGCTCCCGGTAACGACTGTCCCGTTACTCAGATTCAGATTCAGCGAACTGCCCAGCGTTTGAATCGCACTGTAGCCCGCGCTCTCCAGCTGAGTATTATCGAGGGAGGCCTCGCTGAGCGCGCTACCATCCGCATATACCCCAGGACCCGCCGCGGTGGTAATGGTGCTGTTTGCCATGTTCAGCGTCCCGTTTCTCAACCATAGCGCAATGGTCTTTTCGCCTTTCATGGTCATCTTGATGCCATCAGCGTGGATTTTTCCGCTGACCACTGCCATCCCTGAACCGCCGGTCCCGGTGGTGGTGATGGACGAATCGCTTATCGTCAAATCACCTTTTGCGCCACTGGACTGCACACCAGTACTGTTGTTTCCCGTCGTTAGCACATTAATGTTTTTCGCATCCATTTGATTTTCGGTGACAATGCCGCGGCCTCTTTCTCCGGTGATCATGGCCTGAACATTGTCGAGTGACACGTAACCGCCCTGTGCAGCCACCGCGATACCTGTCTCACCCGAGATGCTGAACACCGTATCCTTCACCTGCAACATGGATTCTCTGTCTGTCGTCCAGATACCGTAGGCAGCATATCCCGAGGTCTCAATATGCCCCCCGTTAACCTGCGCCGATCCGGCATGTTCCAGGCTCACGCCATGGGCAAAATCACCGCTGGTGTTGAGATTCACGTTATTGAGAACACTTTTTCCACGCGTGACTATCGCGCTGGCAGTTTTCCCCTCCGTATTGATACTGCTGTCATTCAGGATCAACGAATCACCGGCCTGGCTGCCCTTTTCAACCAGAATACCTTGACCTTTATTACTGGCATTAATCATTAAACCTGATGCATTCAGCGTGGCGTCATCAACATGAATACCAAAACTTGAGCTCAGGCCATTGAGAGTAATTTGGACATTTTTCAGCGTCACCTGCGCCTGTTTAGATATCTCAATCATATTCAGCATTGTGGGGTTATTTGCTGTTAATATTAAGCCATTACCGTTAAGCGTTCCGCCCGCAATATCGATCCCTTCAGTCATTGTGTGCCCCAGGGTAATACGGGTATCATTCAGATTCAGTGTCGAATTCCCGGCAGCCCAAATACCGTAAGCATTTTGCCCGGAAATATGAATATTTGTTCCATCCATATTTAGCGTGCCTTGATCAACACGGGCACCGCTGGCATAGATTCCCCCGGTCGAAATGGAAGCTTTGTTGATGTCAGCCTGTGCTCCCTGAGTGACCAGCACACCGTAAGAGGCAGATCCCGATGTGGTAAAATTCAGGTTCGGATCGGTCACCAGATGGCTGTTTGCCCCACTGGCAGATAACGCAGGCTGATTATCGTCAGTGGTCATATGTCCCTGGCTGACCTGAAGTTGCTGACCATTGTTCACTTCCCAAGCTGATGTTGCCTCAGCACTCAGAGGAAACAGCAGCAGGGTAATGATATTAAAGATGAATCTATTATTAGCTGATCGCATAAAACGCCTTTATTATTAAATCCATTAATAAATACAGAAATAGCTTATTTAGACTTCAACTACTTCATATTGACCATTGGATCTAACGTATAAAAAAACAATAATAAAGTTCTTTCTATTCAGGCATTAAAAATAGAAATAATATGATTAAGCGTTGCTAATAAAAAATAAATAAAAATACACAACAACCGCCTGTGTTATCTGAAATCGATTTTTAAATGAATAAGATTCCACTGGGGTAATAGTGAATTAAAGTGAATCATGTAACATCGGCATCGCACTTTTTGCCGATGAACAAATACACACTTTTCGGCCTTTAACCGGGGGGACATGGCTAAATTATCCCCATGAACCTCCACAGATGGGCAGTTTGTGCGGCGAAAAGCCAACTTTCTGCCCCCGGAGCGCTACACTCTCCCCTGACCGTAAACTGAATCTGAGGTATGAAGTGAAAATTAAAAGCTACGCAGCAATGAAAGCAGGACAGGCTCTGGAGCTGTATGAGTTTGATGCAGGCGCGCTGAGTGCAGAGGAAGTGGAAGTCGAGGTGGAATACTGTGGCGTCTGCCATTCCGACCTGTCGATGATCGACAACGAATGGGGCATCTCTCAGTACCCGACTATCGCCGGTCATGAAGTGATTGGGCGCGTCTCCGCGCTCGGTGAGGCGGCAAAGAACAAAGGACTGTCTGTGGGCCAGCGCGTGGGTATTGGCTGGACAGCGAAAAGCTGTCAGCACTGCGATTCCTGCATCAACGGTGAACAGGTGAACTGCGAACAGGGCACTATCCCGACGATCCTGAATAACGGCGGTTTTGCCGAGAAACTGCGCGCAGACTGGCAGTGGGTGATCCCATTACCGGAAAGTCTGGATGCCGCGACCGCAGGCCCACTGCTGTGCGGTGGTATCACCGTGTTTAAACCGCTGCTGATGAGCAATATTACGGCCACCAGCCGCGTTGGCGTGATCGGCATTGGCGGTCTTGGCCATATCGCGATTAAGATCCTGCGGGCGATGGGCGCAGAAGTGGTCGCGTTCAGCTCCACGCCGGATAAAAAACAGTCGATCCTCGATATGGGTGCCGATGAAGTGGTGAACAGCCGCGATCCCGAAGCGCTGAAAGCACTGGCCGGTCGTTTTGACCTGATCCTCAGTACCGTTGCTGTTGATCTCGACTGGAAACCGTACTTCGATGCGCTGGCACCGAAAGGCAAATTCCACACCGTTGGCGCCGTGATGAAGCCGTTCCAGGTGAGCGCATTTGATTTGATCATGGGCGACAAAGCGGTAACGGGTTCATCTACCGGCTCGCCGGGCCAGCTGCGTTCACTGCTGAAGCTGGCATCACGCCGCGATATCGCGCCACACGTCGAGTTCTTCCCGATGTCAAAAATCAACGATGCACTGGACCACGTGCGCGCAGGAAAAGCCAATTTCCGCGTGGTACTGAAAGCCGATTTCTAACGGTTAACCGCGGGGCGACCGGAAAAAATGGTCGCCCCGACGGTACTTTGCCCAGGGGGGACCTTCTTTTTCGGTCGCCCCTGACCGCCTGCTGCCCCCACAAGACTCCCTGCTCCCGCTTTCGTTCCCCCCTAATGCAATATTTATTTACACTGCAACGTTAAATAATTATAGTTCTCATTTGTTTTCCTATTACAGGCAGCGTTTTGTCTGATTGCAGTGCCCGTGGGCCTCACCGTCAAATCATGGATAAGTCAGCGTGCCAATACCGCCTATGGATAACCGGTAGATCTTTTCGTACCCGGTGCAGGTATTGACTCAACATCAGCAACTTATTTCCAGGAATGACCGTGCCAATGTCTCGCTCTGAATCCCGTATTTTCACCCCGTCTGTTGCCGCGCTGCTGGTTATGTCTGCCTTGCAGCCTGCCTTTGCCGCCGACAACACCAAAACCGACACCCTGACCGTTGAAGCCAATGTCGATGCAGCTGCGCAGCAGGCCGTTACCGACTACAGCGTTCCGGTGACCTCTGCGGGCACCAAGATGCCGCTGACGGTACGCGATATTCCGCAGTCTGTTTCTATCGTGAGTAAGCAGCGCATGCAGGATCAGGGGTTACAAACCGTTGGCGATGTAATGAATAATACTGTCGGCGTTTCGGCCTCGAATATCGACTCAGATCGTTCAAATTATTATTCCCGCGGCTTCCTGATTAATAACTATCTGTTCGACGGCGTTCCGACGGTAGTAACCGATGTCTGGGACCTGGGTGATGCCCGTTCAGATACCGCTATCTATGACCGTGTTGAAGTGATTCGCGGGGCGAACAGCCTGGCACTCGGTTCCGGCAATCCGTCAGCCTCCATCAATATGGTTCGCAAACACGCGGACAGCAAAGTGCTGACCGGTAGCCTGTCTGCCGAAACCGGGAGCTGGGATAAACAGCGCTATGTGGGTGATATCACCGTGCCGTTGAATGAATCCGGTACGGTGCGTGCCCGTGCCATTGGCGGATACCAGGAGAACGATACCTGGCTGGATCGCTATCACGCGCGTAAGAAATTCCTGACTACAGTAGTGGATGCAGACCTGACAGACTCTACTACCCTGTCACTGGGCTGGGATTACCAGGACAGTAGCAGTGAAGACCCAAGCTGGGGCGGGATCCCGACGTTCTTCAGCAATGGCGAACGTACCAACTTTGATCGCAGCTTCAACTCCGGTGCGGACTGGACGTACAGCGATAAAGAATCGAATAAGTTTTTCGCTACTCTGACACAGAAATTTGATAGCGGATGGCAGGCCCAGGTGAGCGGCAGCCATACCCGGACCAACTTTGACACCCGTCTGATGTATGCCGACGGCTACCCGGATAAAACAACCGGCACAGGCTCCGTTCTGTACAGTGGCTGGAACAAAGGCCGCCGCACCACGGACAGCGCCGACCTGTATGCCAATGGCCCATTTGATCTGTTTGGCCGTACCCATCAGCTGATGGTTGGTGGCAGCTACAGTAAGCAGGAGAACACCTTCTTCAACAGCTACTCTGATCTGAGCGGCGTCAATATCGGTGATTACCGCGACTGGAACGGCAACATCACAGAAGGTACATGGTCACCGTGGACAAACTCTCTGGCAGATACCATTCGTCAGAAATCAGTCTATACCGCCGCGCGTTTCTCGCTGACGGACCCGCTGTCACTGTTAGTGGGCGCACGTTATACCGACTGGAGCGCTAACGGCACTTCAGGCAGCAACAATAGCGATAAGATCGCTCCTTATGCTGGCCTGACCTACGATATCAATGACACGTATTCGGTATACACCAGCTACACCAGCATCTTCCAGCCACAGACCTCTCGTAGCAGCGAGGCTAAATACCTTAGCCCGGTGACCGGGAAAAGCTACGAAACCGGCCTGAAAGGTGACTGGAATAACAGCCGTCTGACTGCCTCGCTGTCACTGTTCCGTACCGAGCAGAACGGGCTGGGCGTTAACAGCTATGTCTATATTCCAAATACTACCGAGTATGCCTACAACGAAGTGGATGCCGTCAGCCGTGGCGTCGAGTTTGAAGTGAACGGTGCGCTGACCGATAACTGGCAGATGACCTTCGGTGCATCGCGCTATATCGCAGAACAGCGTAACGGCACCGCCGTGATGCCGGAAGTGCCACGCACCACCGCCAAGCTCTTTACCCGCTATCGCCTGCCAATGTTGCAGGATCTGACCGTGGGTGGTGGTGTGAACTGGCAGAATAAAACCTGGGCAACGGTTGCTGGCGGCCCGGCAGGTAGTGACTACATCGATCAGTCCCCTGTGACGCTGGTGAATCTGTTCAGCCGTTACCAGGTGACGAAGCAGGTTTCCGTGCAGGCAAACATCAACAATCTGTTTGACAAAGAGTATTATGACTACATGGGTACGTACGTGGTTTACGGTGCACCACGTAACTTCTCAGTATCGGCTAACTACTCGTTTTAATTAGATAAATTCACTTCCCCGCAATGCCAGCCACGACCGCTGGCTGGCATTGTTCTTCTGCCCAGATAAAAATACCAACGCGTTACTTTTTTTCCGATACACTGCACCATCGATCGGCTCAGCGTCGCTTATTCATGCACTATTACTCACCTGATGACAGACAATTAAAACAGCGCTCTGTGCGCTTTATTCGTCGCATGTTCGCCATGCGCCAATTGGGGACCTTTTTGTGTTTTTTCCCCATCCTGTCGGTGCTGATGGAGTTGGATCGGGGCATGTGGCTCACCATTCTGCTGAGTATTAATGCCTTTATCTGGCCGGTAATTGCCTGGATCCTGGCACATTCATCCAGCGACCCCACCAAAACCGAACGGCGTAACCTCACCATTGATGCCGCCTTTGGTGGTGTCTGGGTGGCTCTGATGGGCATCAGTCCACTTCCCTCCCTGGTCATCATGTCGGTGCTGGCGTCTGACCGCTATGCCGCTGGGGGTTGGCCGCAGTTAAGACCGGCTATTGCCGCGTTTCTGCTGGCCTTTATTCCCACGTGGAGCGTGGCCGGCATGCCGTTACAGCTCACCTTCAGCACCCGCACGGTGTGGCTGACGCTGCCGCTGGCCACCTGCTATATGATGGTGTTGAGCGCCGTGTCCTATCAGTTAACCCTGAGCCTGCGCCGTAAAAACCGCGAGCTGGAACGCATTTCACTGATGGACCCGAGCCTGAAAATCCCTAACCGCCGCCTGTTTGATCGTCGGCTTGAAAGCGAATATCTGCGCACCCAGCGCGGTGACAGCCACGCCTGGCTGCTGCTGCTGGATGTGGATAATTTCAAACAGGTGAATGACCGTTTCGGCCATGAAGCCGGGGATTATCTGCTGGCCGAGATCTCCATGCTGCTGCGCACGGAAGTGGGCATCCGGGATATTCCCGCCCGTTTTGGTGGCGATGAACTGGGGGTGATTGTGCGCGATGCCGACAGCAACAGCATCGTGATACTGGCGGCGGCGCTGAAAGAGAAAATTGCTCAGATACAGCTCCCGGCGTCACCGAACTTCCAGTGTTCGGTGAGCATCGGCATTGCCCCGGCAGCCAAAGCAGACTCCATTCATCAGTGGCTGCGCCATGCAGACCAGGCGCTGTACAACGTCAAACGTACCGGCCGCGACGGCATCCAGCTCTGGCAGCCGGAAACTCAGAACCGCTCAAACCGATAAGGGTGCGGATCGATAATCGGCGCTGAAGCCGACACCAGATCGGCAGCCAACTGCCCCGCCGCCGGTGACGTACCAAATCCATGCCCTGAAAACCCGGTCGCCAGCGTCAGACCCGGAATTTTCGCCACCGGACCAATCACCGGGTTCGAGTCCGGGGTAACATCAATCGCTCCGGCCCAGGCATCTGCAATCACCGCCTTTTCAAAGGCAGGCCAGGCGGCAATCAGGTTAGTCATCGCTTCCTGATTCAGCGCCGGGTTCACTTCCGGGTCCAGCGTGCGAACGCGCTCAAACGGCGAACGGCCGTTGGCTTTCCAGCGACGCGGCAACGCCAGATCCCTGACGAAGTTTTTCCCGACGGAGATACGCAGGAAGCTGCGCTGCGTGCGCAGCTGTTGCAGGTAGCGCGAACCGATTAACAGATGGTCCAGCGTCAGCGAGGCATCCAGTGCGCCGCGCTGAGTGATGATAAAGCCGCCGTCATGATGCTTGCGGAACGAGAAATCCGGGGCGCCCACGGCAATCTCTGTCGGGCCTTCCATCGGCGCGGTGCGCAGTACCGAGCAGATCAGCGGCAGCGTCGGCAGCGAAATACCAAGGTTGCCGAGAAAACGCCGTGACCACAGCCCGCCCGCCAGCAGCACCTGCTCACAGCGGATCTCACCTTGCTCCGTCACCACACCGCTGACTTTACCGCCCGCCAGCGACAGAGTGCGTACCGCGCAGTTCTCAACAATCGTCACACCTTTGGCAATGGCGGTACGGGCAATGGCGCTGGAGGCCAGCGTCGGTTCAGCCCGGCCGTCAGACGGAGTATAAATCCCACCGGCCCAGTCGCCCCGACCGCCCGGCACCCTGGCGGCAATCTGCTGCGCCGTCAGCAACTGTGAGTCCAGGCCAAGATGCGCGACGGATTTCAGCCAGCCCTCATGCATCGCCATCTGCGTGTCTGTGCGGCCGACAAACATAATCCCCGCCTGGCGGTAACCCACATCCTGCCCGGTGCGTTCCGGCATCGCGGCCCACAGGCGATCGGATGCCAGCGCCAGGGGAATATCCTCGGCCATGCGGCTGGTTTTACGCACCCAGCCAAGGTTACGTGAAGACTGCTCCCCCGCCAGGCGGCCTTTTTCCAGCAGCACGACGGGAATATTACGTTCTGCCAGCGCCAGCGCGGCCGTTAACCCGACGATGCCGCCGCCAATCACCACCACGGTGGTCGCCGTTGGCAATGTCGTGGCGGTCTGAACCGGTGTGATCACAGGGGCCATATATACCTTCTTAGCGGGCGTTACAGCGCCACGGTGAGTTCGACAACGTGGGCCTTCGAGGCACCGCGATAAGCGGTCACTTCCAGCTCCACTTTATAGACGGTGGAGCCGAGCGGCGGGCAGGTGACCGTCGAGGCAGGGTTTACCCCGCGAAACTTGTCGCCAATAATCGCCATCACCGTCGGCACATCCTGCGGATCCTGAATAAAGACGCGCGACATCACCACATCGGCCAGCGACGCATCCACGGCCGCCAGCGCCTGTTCGATGTTGGCAAACACCTGATGCGTCTGCTCGCTGATATCCTCAGGGATTGCTTTGGTTTGCGGGTTGCGCCCGGCGGTGTTCGACACGAAAATCCAGTTATCCACCGCCACAATGCGCGAATAGCTGGCCTTCTCTTCAAAGACCGATCCGGTTTTTACTTTGGTTATCTGAGTCATTTTTTTCCTTGTGATATATGCAGACCATCCTCTCAATCAACGCCGTTGCAGCGTCAGGGATGACGAGGATTAAGAGAGTTCCGGGGTTTCCCACAGATTCAGTTTCACGCCGATATCACGGGCCAGCGCATTGCGGTAAACCACCGTGCCCCACGCCACGTCCTCTACCGGCATCCCGCCTACCGACATAATGATGATCTCGTCGTCGTTCTGGCGGCCGGGCGCCTCTCCGACGACAATTTTGCCGATGTCCTCTAACTGCGCGTGGGTCAGCTTGCCTTCCGCCACCATGTCCATAAAGCGCACGCCAATCACCGGAATGGTGTGATGCGCGGGTTTGGGCACTTCTTCGTACCAGGCGTGATACAGGCCGGTGTTATCCAGCACTTTACGCACATCAGCCTGCTCCATGCCTTCATCGATATTGCACAGCGCTGGCATCGCCAGAAATGCACCGGGTTTCACCCATTCACGCTTCACCAGCGGATAGGTTGACGGGTCGCCCACTTCGCCGGAGCTGCAATAGGTGACGATATCGGAGCCACGCACCACCGCTTCCAGGCTGTCGACCACCTCAATGGTGGTGATCTGCGGGAACGTGACGGTGATCCAGGAGATAAAGGTGTCCAGGCTGTTCTGCCCGCGCCCTTTGATTTTGATGGTGTCGATCAGCGGGCAGACGGCAATAAACGCTGCCACGGCGGTTTTGCCCATCACGCCCGGCCCGAGCAGACCAATCACTTTTGCATCTTTGCGCGCCAAATGCCGCGCCCCCACGCCAGGAACAGCGCCGGTGCGGTAGGCCGAGAGCAGGTTGGCGGACATATGCGCCAGCGGTGCGCCGGTGTCGGCATCGTTCAGCGTGAACATCAGGATGGAACGCGGCAGCCCTTTCTGGCGGTTGGCAATATTCGAGCCGTACCATTTGACGCCAGCGGTACAGAAACTGCCGCCCAGGTAGGCGGGCATCGCCATGAGACGGCGGTCGGCGGTGGGTTTCGGCATCGTCGGGAACGGTGAGTCCTCCGGGAAGGTGACCATCGCGCCGTGCGAGTCGTTGTTCGATCCTGCCATGCGATAGTCGCCCTGATACAGCAGGCCAAACATCTCTTCCATCGTATCCACGCAGGCGGGCATATCAGTGACCCCGGCGCGGATCATGTCCTGTTCAGAAAGGTAGATAAAATCGATTTTAGTTGAGTCAGACATGCCGGTTACCCCGTTAAATGAGTGAATGACGTTGCGCGGTCGACGTTGCGCTTCCGATTGAAAATAGCGAGGGGCCGGGCAGCCTGTATTGAACTTTTGCGACATGTCGGCAAATCAGCCAACGGGAAGTGGCACCCGAATTGCAATGAGGGTTTGTCATCCCTGTTGCAGGACTCGCTTATGTCAAACACCATGCCTTCCCATTCGGCGGCCGATATTCAACCGCAGCAGCCCTGGTTTGTGCTCAGTGCAGCCAAACACTATTCACTGATGGCCAGCAGCCACCCGGCGATTTCCCATTTCTACAGCTTCGACGTCGCCGAGTCGGCCGGCCTGACGCTGGCGGTGCCGGACGGCTGCGTGGATATCGTGTTTGACTGCGATGCCGCGCATCCTGTGGCTCGGGTGTGCGGCACCACGCTGGAGGCGCGCAGCGCAGCGCTGAACCGCAACCACCGCTATTTTGGCGTGCGCTTTGCGCCGGGAGTGACCCCGGATTTTCTCGATGTGATGGCTGAGGAACTCACGGATCGCGAGTTTAACTTCTTCGATGTGGTGCCGGATGCGCGCCAGGCCTGCGAGCAGATCCTGCGTACCCCGCTGTTTTCACAGCAGATCGCCCTGTTTAACACCCACTTCACGCCGCGCCTGGTACGCAAGACCTCTGCCGTGACCGCAACGATCATCCACACCATCCTGCAACAGAAAGGCAATATCCGCGTAGAGCATCTGGAGGCGTTAACCGGCTATACCTGCCGCACCATTCAGCGCCAGTTTCGTCAGGACACCGGGATGTCACCCAAGGCGTTTGGCCGCATTATGCGCTGCCAGGCGGCGCTGCATTCCCTGCACCAGCAAGGGCCGGTGTCGTTTTCCGACCTGGCGCTCGACCTCGGTTTCAGCGATCAGTCGCACTTCCTGCGCGAGTTCAAAAAACTGATCAGCACCACCCCACTCGACTATCAGCGTCAGACCCTGCTCGGGGCGTGGGGCGAGCGTATTCGTTATCACTAATGGTGAAAAGTTAGCGCCTGGTTAGCGCGAAGTAGCACTAAAACAGTGCGTCTGTTGCACCTTCGTACTGTCCGATTTTTTCTATCCGCACCCGCCGTCACTGATAAATGATGCCAGTCAGTACCTGGCCTCGGAAAATCCTCTTTCTGAGTACGATTTCACTGTCATCTAAGGCGTTGGCGATGAGCAACTCTACCGGTTTAAGAAAAAATACCCTGGGCTTATTCTCCCTGGTCTTCTTTGTTGTGGCAGCGGCCTCTCCCCTGACCGGCGTGGTCGGCGGGCTGCCGGTGGCGATGTTCACCGGCAACGGCGGCGGCATTCCCGTGATCTACATTATGGCCTGCGCCATTTTGATGATCTTCTCCGTCGGCTATATCGCCATGAGCCGCCATGTCAGCGATGCGGGCGCGTTCTATACCTATATTTCGAAAGGACTGGGTGAAAACTGGGGGGCATCGGCCTCGGTGCTGGCACTCATCGCCTACTTCTCCGTGCAGACGGCAGTGGTGGCGATGCTCGGCTTCTTTAGCCAGCTGTTCGTTGAGCAGCATCTGGGCGTGCATATTCCCTGGTGGGCGCTGAGTATGCTGTTTGTGGTGATTGCCTGGGTGCTGGGCATTAAGCGCGTGGAGGTGGGCGGCAAGCTGCTGGGCGTGCTGATGCTGGCGGAAGTGGCGATTGTGCTGCTGACCGATGTGATGCTGCTGATCAAAAAGTCCGGCGATTTGAATCTCAGCTCGTTCGAACCTTCCGTGTTTATGCAGGGTAATCTCGGCATCGCGTTTATGTTCTCGATTGCCTCGTTTATCGGCTTCGAATCGACGGCCATCTACGCCGAAGAGTGCCGCGATCCGCATAAAACCGTGCCGCGTGCCACCATCTGCGCCCTGCTGATTATTACCGTCTTCTTCTGCTTTACCAGCTGGGCGCTGGTGCAGGCTTACGATATCGATAAGCTGGTTGAGATTGTGCGTAACGATCCCGGCAACTTCGTTTTTGATATCACCCGCCAGTATGTCGGCCAGTGGGCGGTGGAGACGATGTCAGTACTGCTGATCACCAGCCTGTTTGCGGCAGCGATGGCGTTTCATAACAACATCTCACGCTATATCTTCAGCATCAGCCGCGACGGTCTGATCTGGAAAGAGCTGTGCGAGACGCACCCAACCAACGGCACGCCGCACAAAGCCAGCCACGTTCACAGCGTGATCCTGCTGATGATGCTGGTGGGCATGGGCAGCATCGACCTTGACCCGATGGCACAGATTTTTGCCTTCGGATCGGCGATTGCCACACTGTCGATTCTGGTATTGCAGGTGGGCGTATCGGCGGCAGTGATCATGTTCTTCCGTCGCTTAGAGAACCACAACAATAATGCCTGGCAGGTGTTCTGGGCGCCGCTACTGGCGCTGATCGGGATGTCCGTCACCATTATTCTGGTGGTGAATAACCTGCAAATTCTCAGCGGCAGCGACTCGAAGCTGGTGCAGCTGATCCCGTGGCTCATTGCGATCTGTTCGGCGGCAGGCTATGTGATGTCGGTGAGGCGCGGGCCGCGAACGGCGGGCGTGCAGTAACGGAAACTGAACTGCCCTTGTCCCAGGGGCAGTTTATCCTTCATGCCAGTAAACCCGTAGGGTTAACCTTCTGAAATTCCGCTGATATCGACACTACCCGCCGCTGCTCTCATCGCATAGACTGAGTCGCACAAAACAGCCCCGCGTCAGCGTCAGAAAACGATTCCAGGGGCGAAATCGACAGGATTTATCATCAGGAGTGGTTTATGAAACTGTATATCTACGAACACTGCCCTTTCTGCGTGCGTGCCCGGATGATTTTTGGGTTTAAAGCGCTGCCGTTTGACATCAGCGTGATGGCCGAAGGGGATGCGGCCACGCCGGTGAGTATGGTTGGCCGCAAGGTTGCGCCGATCCTGGAAAAGGATGACGGCACCTTTATGCCGGAGAGCATGGATATTGTCAGATATGTTGACTCACTGACGGGCACGCCGATTGTCGATCAGCCCGCTGACAGCGCTATCGCCGCCTGGTGCGACGCGGTTTCCACACCGCTGTTTCAGCTTGCCATTCCGCGCTTTACCCGCGCTGATTTCGCCGAACTGTCTACGCCAGAAGCGCGTGCCGCCTATCTTCAGCGTGAAGAGAAAGCCTTTGGCAGCATGGAAGCACTGATGGCAGATACGCCGCGCCTGTTGCAGGACGTCGCTGAAAAACTGGCCGAACTTGAGCCGCTAATCGCCGATCGCCAGTCTGTTGATACGTCTGATTTCCTGCTGTTCCCGTGGTTACGCTCGCTGACCATTGTGAAAGACGTGGCATTCAGCCCTGCCGTCACCGCCTATATGAACCGTATTTCAGCCGCGTCCCAGGTGCCGCTGCTGACGTGGCAGGCGATATAAGCCAATCGCTTTCGGGTTGCATGAACAGTCACGCTCCGACCCAAAGAGCCGGAGCGTAAACTCAGTTACTTATCCAGAGTGCGTCGTGCAGGTGCGCCGTTAGCGACATAGTAAGACGCGTCGCTGCGAGGTAGCGCTGGGCGCCCACGGATCATATCGGCAATTTTCTCAGCGATCATGATCGTTGGCGCGTTGAGGTTACCCGTGGTGATCTGCGGCATGATAGACGCATCAACGATGCGCAGACTTTCAACACCATGTACTTTGCCATCATTACCCACCACCGCCATCTCATGGTATCCCATCGCATTCGAGCAAGAAGGATGATAAGCCGTTTCCGCGTGCGCACGGACAAAGCGGTCCAGATCGTCGTCGCTTTGGCAGCTTGCGCCAGGCGAGATCTCCTTGCCACGATAAGGGTCCAGCGCACGTTGCTGAATAATCTCACGTGTTATGCGGATAGCGGCACGGAATTCGCGCCAGTCCTGATCGTGAGACATATAGTTAAACAGGATGCTCGGATGGTCGTGCGGGTTCTTCGATATGATCTGCACGCGGCCACGGCTGGGTGAACGCATCGATCCCACGTGAGCCTGGAAACTATGGACTTTAATAGGATTCGAGCCGTTATAGTTAACCGCTACCGGCAGGAAATGGTACTGGATATTTGGCCATTCAAATTCGTCGTGGCTGCGAATAAACCCGCCCGCTTCAAAGTGGTTACTGGCACCAATACCGCTGCCCATGAGCAGCCACTCAGCGCCAATCAACGGCTGGTTATGCCATTTAAGTGCGGGTGACAACGAAACGGGCTGCATGCACTCATACTGCAAGTACATTTCAAGGTGGTCTTGCAGATTCGCGCCGACGCCCGGTAAATCATGAACAACCGGGATATCGAGGCTTTTTAGCAGTGCGCCAGGGCCAACGCCTGAGCGTTGCAGGATCTGGGGAGAGGCAATCGCCCCGGCACACAGCAACACTTCGCGCCGCGCATGTGCCGTGTGCTGGTGCTCTTTTTGCAGCCAGACCACGCCAGTCGCCCGTTTGTTATCAAACAGAATGTGGTCGGTGACAGCATGGACTTCAATGGTCAGATTAGGGCGTTTACGCGCCTGATCCAGATAGCCTCGTGCGGTGCTGGCGCGACGGCCATGTGGCGTCACGGTGCGATCCATCGGGCCAAAACCTTCCTGCTGATAGCCATTTAAATCATCGGTACGTGGATAGCCTGCCTGCACGCCCGCTTCCACCATCGCATGGAACAGCACGTTGTTGTCGTGCTTTGGCGTAGTGACGCTGACCGGGCCACAATCGCCATGATAGTCATTGCCGCCGATATCACGACGCTCGGCCATTTTGAAGTACGGCAGGCAGTCAAGGTAGCTCCAGTTCTCTAAGCCTTCCCGTTGCGCCCAGCCGTCGTAGTCCATCGCATTCCCACGGATGTAGCACATACCATTGATCAGTGAAGACCCGCCCAGCCCTTTACCCCGCCCACACTCCATGCGGCGGTGGTTCATAAAAGGTTCAGGGTCGGTAACATAGGCCCAGTTATAGCGGCGTCCCTGGAGTGGAAAAGCCAGTGCTGCTGGCATCTGGGTACGGAAATCCTGGCGGTAATCCGGGCCACCCGCCTCTAATAACAGCACGCTGACATCAGCATCTTCTGTCAGGCGCGTTGCCAGCACGTTGCCCGCTGAACCTGCACCGATGATGATGTAGTCATATTCCCTGATAGTGTTCATAGAAACCTCAACATCCTTATTTAAAAAATAGAGTGATAACGATCTAACTCAACCTGTATTGATTTGATGCGGGTGTAATGCGTGAGAGTGCTCATCCCATTTTCACGCCCGACACCTGACTGCTTGTAGCCACCGACCGGCATCTGTGCTGGCGATTCTCCCCAGCTGTTGATCCAGCAGATACCGGCTTCTAACTGATGAATAGTGCGGTGGGCTTTCGCCAGATCGCGCGTGACCACGCCCGCCGCCAGGCCGAAGTGGGTATTGTTGGCTCGATCAATGGCTTCCTGCTCATCGTCCCAGGTCAGAATGCTCATGACCGGCCCAAAAATCTCTTCTCTGACGATGATGTGGTGATCTTCGCAATCGGTGAAAATCGTCGGCTGAACATAAGCACCCTGGGCAAATTTGCCCGATGTTTCGCGCGCACCGCCACACAGTAAGCGTGCTCCTTCCGCTTTACCGCTTTCGATATAGCGCAGCACATTTTCCATATGAGCAAAACTGGTTAATGGACCGAAGTTGGTGTGAGGATCCATCGGTTCCCCCATGCGAATACGCTTCACGCGAGTTTCCAGCGCCTTTTCCAGCGCAGCTTTCTGCGAACGATGGACAAACACACGCGTCCCGTTGGTACAGACCTGCCCGGAGCTGTAGAAATTCGCCATCATCGCGATGTCTGCGGCCAGTTCGATATCGGCATCGGCCAGAATCAGCAGTGGCGACTTACCACCCAGCTCCATCGTGACGTCTTTCAGCGAGGAAGCTGCCGCGCTGGCCATCACTTTTTTGCCGGTTTCAATACCGCCCGTAAAGGAGATTTTTTCAATGCGCGGGTGCTGCGTGAGCCATTCACCCACGGTACGTCCGGCACCTTGAAGCACATTAAATACGCCATCCGGCAGGCCAGCCTGCGTGTAGATTTCAGCCAGTTTCAGTGCGGTCAGCGGCGTGACTTCGCTCGGTTTGAAAATCATTGCGTTGCCTGCGGCAAGTGCGGGGGCCGATTTCCACAACGCAATCTGGATTGGGTAGTTCCAGGCACCGATACCGGCCGTCACGCCCAGCGGTTCACGTCGCGTATAAAAGAAGCTGCTATCGCGCAGCGGATATTGCTCCCCTTCGATGGACGTTGCCAGGCCAGCGTAATACTCCAGTACATCCGCGCCCGTCACGATATCGACAGCGGAGGTTTCCGAGAAAGGTTTGCCGGTATCCAGCGTCTCCAGGTGTGCCAGCTCATCATTGCGTTCACGCAGGATCTCCACGGCGCGTAGCAGAATGCGCGAACGTTCCGTGCCGGTCATTGAGGCCCAGATTTTCTGGCCACGCTCTGCGCTGACAACCGCACGTTCAACATCTTCGGCGGTTGCGCGCTGCACCACAGCCAGCACCTCGCCGTTCGCCGGGTTTATCGTCTCAAACTGATCCGGGCCGCTCGCGTCAGTCAAACGACCATCGATATAGAGTTGTTGTAGGGGAAATTTCGCCATCATTACGGTTCCTTTTGTCAGTTGGCTTGGGGGTTCAGGTTCTGTTGGTGAGCTTATTTTCAACATAGTCGAAGGCAATTTCACTGGCCTGACGCACGTTAAAATCCAGACCGCTCAGGCTGGCGCGCAGCCACAGTCCGTCGATCATTGCTGCCAGGCCGCGAGCGGCTTTACGCGCGTCATCACGCGGCAACTGGCGGCGGAACTGGCAGCAAATATTGGAAAACAGTCGGTGGTCGTTGACGCGTTGCAAACGGCGCAGCGCCGGTTGATGCAGGCTTGCTGCCCAGAAGTCGAGCCAGGTGCGCCTGGATGTGCCGCTGGTCTGGCTGGGATGAAAGTTGCCTTCGATAATGGCGAACAGCTGCGCCTGGGGGGTGTCCTGAGCGTGGCTCCGGCAGGTAGCCACCGCATCGTGCAGGTCACGCAGGATGCGGCGCATCGTGGCGTTTAACAAACCGTCTTTGTCGCCAAAATAGTGGCTGACAATACCGGTAGACATTCCTGCCTGGCTGGCGACCTGAGACAAGGTCATCCCGGCTAATCCCACATCTCCAATAGCCTCGAACGCAGCGTTGATCAACTGCTCCCGGCGCTGTTCGGGAATGGCTTTACGAAACATTTCATCTCCACTTGTTGAGCAATCAGAGCATTAAAATTCATTGATTGAACGTTCAAACAATCTACATTATGCTCCGGTAATGTCAAAAAGTTGATTGTAAATTGTTAATTAAATGATTTTCCAGTGAGATGGATTTTAGCTTTTCACACCCTACATGGAGTTGTTCACATGACTGAGATACCGTCAAAACCCGTTGCCCATCATCCCATCAGGCTGAATGCCCCCGTTTTTTTTAGTTCTGCTGTGGTTATCTTGCTGCTGGGACTGCTGGTTATTATGTTTCCTGCCGGCAGCCATCAATGGCTCAACAGTGCACAAATCTGGATGGCGGATGTCTTTGGCTGGTACTACATGCTGCTGATGGTCGCGTGTATGATGTTTGTATTCTGGCTTGCCTTTTCCCGTTTTGGCCACATCAGGCTGGGTCAGGAAGGAGAAGCACCACAGTTCAGCTATCCCTCATGGATTGCCATGCTGTTCTCGGCGGGAATTGGTATCGCGCTGGTGTATTACGGTGCCTATGAACCGCTGGACCACTTTCTGCAACCCCCAGAAGGCCAGGGCGGAACGCCTGAAGCCGCCCGTCAGGCAATGGCGATTACCTTCCTGCACTGGGGCCTTCACGGCTGGGCGCTGTATGCGCTTATCGCCACAGCACTGGCCTATTTTGCTTACTGTCGCGGGTTGCCGCTGGCGCTGCGTTCGGCCCTTTACCCTATTTTTGGCGAGCGGGTTCACGGCTGGGCCGGGCATTTAGTCGACAGCTTTGGCATTCTGGTCACGGTGATTTCGATGGTAACTAACCTCGGGATTGGCGCGTTACTGGTGAACTCCGGCCTGCACTATCTGTTTGATATTCCGCAAACGCCACATGTGCTGCTGGTGCTGATTGTGGTGATGATGATTGTGGCAACGCTTGCCGCCGTCACCGGCGTCGAGAAAGGCATCGCCATGCTCTCCAACATCAACGTTGGCTTCCTGTGCCTGCTGCTGCTGTTCGTCTTCGTGACCGGCCCGACGCTCAATCTGATCAACGGCATGCTACAGAACACCGGCGATTACCTGACATCGATTGTCGGGAAGAGTTTTGATATGTATCTCTATGGTAAAGCGCGTCGCTGGCAGGGCGCATGGACGCTTTTCTACTGGGCGTGGTGGGTGGCCTGGGCACCGTTTGTCGGCTTGTTTATTGCCCGCATCTCGAAGGGACGTACCATCCGTGAGCTTATCCTGGGTGTTATGCTGATCCCGTTAGGTTTCACCCTCGCCTGGCTGTCTATTTTCGGCAATACCGCCATCAGCCTGGTACTGGAGCACGCAGACAATATCCTGGGCCAGGTCGCGCTGAACGACCCGCCGATGTCCGTTTTCAAGCTGTTCGAGTATCTGCCCTTCACTAAAATCACCGCAGGTTTCACGGTTATCATCAGCTTTGTGCTGTTTCTGACACCGGTAGATTCTGGCACGCTGATGATTGCTAACCTCTCCAGCAAGGGGGGCACCAATGATGATGATGCACCCGCCTGGTTGCGCATTTTCTGGGCATCCGTCACCACGTTAGTCTGTGCGGGCCTGTTGTATGCAGGCAGCTTCAGCGCCATGCAAACCGCAGTCGTGATTTGTGGTTTACCCTTCTCTGTGGTGATCGTGCTGTACATGGCAAGCCTGTACCGCGATTTGCAGAAATTTGGCGACAAACCGCAGATGATGCAGGAAGCCAACAAGATCTAACCTGGCGATACAACGCAACATCACTATTAAGGCCACTCCTGGTCATTGAGACCAGGAGGTTCTATTAACGGGAAATGCGCCAGTGTCTCTTCATCGCGGTTGAGCACAGGTATACCCTCTGATTTACTAGCACAATCAACGTGAGCGGTTATCCGCATTTCCCTCAGGAGCAAGCAACATGGCACAGCGTGAACATCACTATCAGGTTTCGGTGGAATGGACAGGGAATAAAGGACAAGGCACCGCGTCCTACAAGGCATACGACCGCGACTACCTGATAAGTGCGGGTGAGAAAGCGACGATTGCAGGTTCATCCGACCCGGCATTTCTGGGCGATGCCACACGCTGGAACCCGGAAGATCTGCTGGTTGCGTCGGCTTCAGCCTGCCATAAATTATGGTATCTGCACCTGTGCGCAGAAGCCGGAATTATCGTCCAGGCTTACCGGGATGACGCGGAGGGAACGATGGTGGAAGGGAAAACGGGCTGCTTTACCCGCATTCTGCTGAAGCCGCAGGTAACGCTATCCGCAGGCGACCCGGAGCTGGCCCACACGCTGCACCATAAAGCCCATGAGCTTTGTTATATAGCCAACTCGCTGAACTTCCCGGTGCAGTGTGAGCCGACTATTGTGCTGCAACAGGGTTAACGAGCGAACATTCCCGCCGCTTTCCCACATTTTTAATCCAACCTGAGCGGGAGATCGTCCTCCCCCGCTCGTCAGCACGCACGTCAGATTTGAGCCATGCCGCCATCGACGAAGAGTTCGGTGGCGTTGATAAAGCTGGCGGCACCAGATACCAAAACGCAGCCTTAGCTCCATCTCCTATCTGACGCTCAGAGATGCTTCAAAAAAATGGAATATGCCGATCCGAAACTGACGGCTGGCAATGAGCCATTTTATTATCGAGTTCGGTGACCGTCTGAGCGATCACCTCTAATGTGGTGGCAGTTACACAGAATTATTTACAGGGTCTTATTTCCCTGAAAAATTTAATTACAATTGCAAATATGGATACCGGAAAAATAAAATTCATCCTGGCATCCATACTGTATCGACCCACTAATTTAATGTAAAACTACCAATTCCCATCTCTATAATCAAAAGCCAACTGGTAGAGCTTGCTATCAATTTCAATTTTTTCTTTAAAATATGGTTGCAGCAATGAAACCCAGGTTCTCTCCACATTGAAACCACCATTATTAATGTTATCTTTTAATGACAACCCTATTGATTCAATAACAGTCCCATCCTCACCGAAGTCTTTTGAATACTCCTCACCCAAAAAATCTTCATTTTTTTTATCAAACCATTCAAGCCTTAATTTCAAACCCATAGTTAACACCCTCAAAGATAATCTTTAATATTTCGCTCCGGATCAGCGTCTTTAACCTGCGTACCCGTATTAGCATCGAAAGCACCAATGTGTTGGCCATCGCTGGAACGATAACCTTCCAACTCACCATGCTGTGAATCCCATTCGTAAATCTTACGGCCTTTATCTCCCTTCCAACGATCCCTCAGGCCGCCACCACCTTTCTTGGGTGTTCTTTTAGGTGCACGTTTTAACTCGCCCAGACCTATTATTTCTTCAGTTTTAGGTGCCGGCAAGTAATCATGCCCGAATTCCTTCACTCCTTTACGCGGTTTCTTTTTTTCCTCATCAAGTTTAGCTTCAGCATCTTTCTTTTTCTTCTCCTTCAGCTTCCGGCTCTCCAGTGCCGTATTGAGGACAGCAGTGCTTTCATCTAGCTCTTTTTTAGTCTTTTCATAACCGGAAACAGTGGCTCTTTTCGCATCAAGCTGGGGCTTCATCTTCGACATTTCGTACGTGGTGTGCATATACACCGCGTGACCGGAACCCTGAGGGCTTAGACCATCACCGTTAGTTACGGCATCTGCCCGCTGCTTTGCCCACAGAGCCATCTGAGCTTCAATTCGCGTAAGCTCTGCCTTTTCTTTCCCGTAATCAACGGAAGAGTAAGGCTTAAACCCAGCAATAGCCGCTTTATTCCGGCTCGTCGCCTGTGTATATGCGGCTTCTGCGGCTGCGTGTTCCTGGTTTGCTGTATCGAGTTCCTGCTGCGCCACTTCCACGGGATGTGCCGCATTCCATTCCTGCTGCCGCGCATTTTCCTCGGCCTGACGCTGCTTAACCTGTGCCGCAGTCAGCACTTCGGTGACAGAAACATAGACAGGTGCCTGGCCGCTCTCTTTAGGAAAGCGAATGACTGCATCACGGGAATTACCGCCGGCAGTAAATCCAGCCGGACGAATATCATCTTTCTCCGGCGTAATTCCTTTGGGGGTACTAACCGCCACAGGCTTACCCGCGTCCACCTTGACATTCAGGGCTGGCCTGCCCGGTACAACCTCAGCGGTAAACACGCCGGGACGCTTCGTTGGCTTTGCATCCACGACGGGAACGCTTGCCGGAACGCCACCGACAACGGCCAGATGCTGCTTTTCATTCTGTACGACATCAGCAACCCGTGAATGAACCTCTACGGTGGCCGCCTGGGTTGGTAGAGAGGCTATAGGTGCCCGGGTGACCTTATCGGCAGGCAGCGTCATGACAACACTGGGCATCATGGATTTATCATCCGGCGCAATCGCTGAAGGCGCGAGAAGCCCGAACGCAAGACCGGCCAGGCGCCCGGCATAAGGCAATGCAGCAACCACTCCCTGTTCAAACTTAGCCAATGCCGTCGCCACTGCTTCCTGTACGGGAGGTGCACGGAATACGGACACCCCCCACATGCCATCAATCAGGGAAATATTAACCGGTGCACCGAAGGCCACACTTGCCTGTGCTTCCGGAAACAGGGAAAGACTCACCCCCACCTGAAGAACCGGTGTTGTTTCCCCCGTTGTTGCCATTGGCGTGGCTATTCCCTGAACTTCCGCTTCCAAACTGACCCGGATTGTAATTATGAATATCACCGTTAGGGGTATGAGTCGTTCCCCAACCCGCACCGCTATTCTGGTTATTGCTACCGCCGGAAGAAGAACCCCCGGTACCCGATGAAGAGCCGTTAACGCCGCCTGTAGAATGCGCACCACTGTTGTGGCCTATCCCATCTCCACCACTCATATAAGTCTCCTTTCAGACCGTTAAAACAGAGTAACAAGCAAAAAAATAAAGACACAAAAACACTGTTTATATGCACAGTTAAATGATTGCATCCCTCGGTTGCACCGGTCAATAATATGAACCTTCATTAATGTTGTCTGATGGAAGGGCAGGCAACATCTGCCATGATGTTGCTTACTCTAATTAACTGTAAAACCTCCAGGCTGGGAACATATCAATCCAGAGATGACAACTGATGGTCGAGCAGATTGCACAGTGCATCCCGTTTGCGGAGTTGAGGGACAAACATAAGTAGGGTTTTAAATGGATAAAAAATTGAAAAGCTGATTCATGCGTTCAGAAATGCACTAGTAATGGCTGCAGATACACATTCTCACGCGTGTTTCTTTATGCCTCAGCGGAATGAGTTAAACAACTTTCCTCATGGTTGCTGTGATCTTGCGAGTAATTTTCTGGCAAAATACTTGGGGGGTATGACTATAATGCATGGATAATTCGCTTTTCCTGCTCGTCAGAAATAAATAAATACATCAAGACTCATCTCATTGTTAAATATGATGATTTTTATATTGACCTTACCAGAAATCAGTTTACAGATTACAGTGACAGAGTACTGATTAAAGATAAGTACGGCTCAATGGCAACCTTGCTAAGAGAAATAAAAAAAGATGAATCCCTTATTTTTTAAGAAGATGATTTTAATATTGATTCCGCCACTGCATATGGATCAGCATTTTACGTTTACATTAAAAAACTAGCCGATGAAATTTCGGCAAGCTGAGCTGGGCAGAATGACCTGAGGGTTAAGTGGAACAGAGGTCATTAAAGGGAATAGTACTGACGCATCGTCACCGGGTGTGTCAGCACCAGCTAGCTGCAAAGCTGCAGTTCAGTGAATGCTTGCAGCACAGTTGTGTGATTCAGAGACATCGTTTCATTATAATGGCCTGTTATTAACAGGGAGATTAAACAGCGATTGCAGTGAGTGAATTATTATTCCATTCCAACTCACAGCGCCTGCGCACACGCCCAGGCGGAACTCCACGCCCACTGGAAGTTATAGCCGCCCAGCCAGCCGGTCACATCCACCACTTCACCGATAAAGTACAGCCCCGGAACATCGCGGGCTTCCATGGTTTTCGATGACAGCTGAGTGGTATCCACACCGCCCAGCGTCACTTCGGCGGTGCGGTAGCCTTCGGTGCCGTTAGGCTGCACGCGCCACTGGTGCAGCGAAGTCGCCAGATCGGCCTGCTGGCGGCTGTTCAGCTGCTTCAGCGTACACTCCGGCACCCTCCCCAGCAGTTGCAGGCACTCGACCAGGCGTTTCGGCAGCAATTTCGCCAGGGTATTTTTCAGGCTTTGATTCGGATGGCTGTTGCGCTCTTCATTAATAAACGCATCAATGTCCTGGCCTGGGGAAAGGTTGACCGTAACAAACTCACCCGGCAACCAGTAGCTGGAAAGTTGCAGGACCGCCGGGCCGGAGAGGCCACGATGGGTAAACAGCAGCGCTTCTTTAAATACCGTGCCGTCTTCGGCGGTGAGCACCGACGGCACCGAGACGCCGGACAACGTCTGAAGCTGTTCCAGCAGCGGCTTATGCAGGGTAAACGGCACCAGCCCGGCGCGGGTGGGAAACACCTTCAGGCCAAACTGTTCGGCAATTTTATAGCCGAACGGCGAGGCGCCCAGCCCCGGCATCGACAGCCCACCGCTGGCAATCACCAGTTTATCGGCCTGCACTTCCGTGCCGTTCAGTTGCAGGGTATAACCGCTGTCGTCACGCGTGACGGACACCACTTCACTGCGCAGACGCAGCGTGACTTGCCCGCTCTCACACTCTTTCAGCAGCAGATCGACCACCTGCTGGGCGGAGTCGTCACAGAACAGTTGTCCCAGGGTTTTCTCATGCCAGGCGATGCCGTGACGGTTGATCAGATCGATAAAATCCCACTGGGTATAACGCGCCAGCGCAGATTTACAAAAATGCGGGTTATGCGACAGGTAAGCCGCCGGCTCAGTGTAGAGGTTGGTGAAATTGCAGCGCCCGCCGCCCGACATCAGGATTTTGCGCCCGGCTTTTTTGCCATTATCAATCAGCAGAACACGTCGCCCTTTTTGCCCTGCCTGGGCTGCGCAAAACAGGCCAGCTGCGCCTGCACCAACGACGATAACGTCAAACTTTTCCACCACACACTCCGCGCCGACTCTCAAAAACGCTGATTGTAGTGAGTTGGGGGCGGGGATACCAGCTTCAGGCCTCATTCGAGGCTGAAACATTTTGTAACTTTATGATTTGTTGGTGTTTTCACTGCTAACTGTCATCACTTTGACACGTTACTGTCAAAAAAAGTCTATATTTCCCTTTCCCCGGGTGCGGTTTGTCGCTGATAATGCGCCGCGTTCATGTCCTCCAAAATGGCGTAACGCTTATGCTACATCTGTTTGCTGGTCTTGATTTTCATACCGGCCTGTTACTGGTACTCGCTCTGTTGTTTGTCTTGATCTATGAAGCAATCAATGGCTTCCATGACACGGCCAATGCAGTCGCTACCGTGATCTATACCCGTGCAATGCGCTCGCAGTTAGCGGTTGTCATGGCAGGGGTGTTCAACTTCTTCGGTGTACTGTTGGGCGGCTTAAGCGTGGCTTACGCTATCGTCCATCTGCTACCCACCGACCTGCTATTGAATGTGGGATCGGCTCACGGGCTGGCCATGGTCTTTTCCATGTTGCTTGCCGCTATTATATGGAATCTCGGCACCTGGTACTTCGGGTTACCGGCTTCCAGCTCTCATACTCTGATTGGTGCCATCATTGGTATCGGCCTGACCAACGCGTTGCTGACTGGCACCTCGGTGGTTGATGCGCTGAACATTCCCAAAATGATCGGTATCTTTATGTCGTTGATTATTTCACCGATTGTCGGCTTAGTGGTTGCCGGTGGGTTGGTGTTTATCCTGCGCCGCTTCTGGAGTGGGAATAAAAAACGTCAGCGGATTCATATGACCCCAGCCGAACGTGAAAAGATCGATGGTAAGAAAAAACCACCGTTCTGGACCCGTATCGCGTTGATTGTCTCAGCGATTGGCGTCAGCTATTCGCACGGCGCAAACGACGGTCAGAAAGGTATCGGCCTGATTATGCTGGTACTGATTGGCGTTGCACCGGCAGGCTTTGTGGTCAATATGAACTCCAGCGGTTATGACATCACTCGCACCCGCGATGCGGTCAACCATCTGGAACAGTATTACCAGCAGCATGCCACCTCGCTGACGCATATCATCGAGATGTCACCACCTGCATTGCCAACGCCGGAAGAGGTGCCTTCAGGGCCTGAAGAGTTCCACTGTGATGCGGCGCGTGCTTTGCCTGCCATCCACCGTGCTCAGGGTCTGCTGAACAACCTGTCCAGCTATGATGCGTTAAGCGTGGAACAGCGCGGCCAGCTGCGTCGTCTGCTGATGTGCATCTCCGATACCGCAGAGAAAGCCGCCAAGCTGCCGGAAACGCAGCCTGACGACAAACGCTTCCTCAATAAGTTGAAGGGTGACCTGCTCAACACCATTGAGTATGCCCCGGTGTGGATCATCCTCGCCGTCGCGTTAGCGCTGTCACTGGGTACGATGATTGGCTGGCGTCGTGTTGCCACCACCATCGGTGAGAAAATCGGTAAAAAAGGCATGACTTACGCACAGGGGATGTCTGCTCAGATGACGGCAGCCGTCTCTATCGGTGTGGCTAGTTATACCGGGATGCCGGTTTCCACCACCCACGTCCTCTCCTCTTCCGTTGCCGGTACGATGCTGGTTGACGGTGGCGGCGTGCAGGGGCGCACCATTAAGAACATCCTGCTGGCATGGGTCTTCACCCTGCCCGTCTCGATTGTCCTTTCCGGTAGCCTGTACTGGCTGGCGTTGAAGCTGATTTGATGAGCAGCGGGCGGGCCGAAAAAGGTCCGCCCGAACAAGCCCGCGATTTATCCAGAAGGCGACCCTTGTCAGGGGCGCCTTTTTTAATGCCAGATGGCCAGCCCAATCAGACTGATAAACACCAGCCCCCAGAGCGAACTGGTTAATAAAAACTGCCCACGAACGCGCTCGCAGCGGCGGATAAATTCGTCATCGTGATGGTCAAGATAACGCTGTGCCCAGATATACCCAATCAGCCGCACCTGTTTACTCGGCTGCCCATGAGACGTAAAGAATCCAGCGCCATCTACATACTGATACAGCAACGGATCACACCCACGAAGCACCACTAACAGCGCCCGCAGTGAAGAGAAATAGCGCGCCATATTCACCACACAAACGACACAAAGAGCCCAGAAAAGCGCAATGGTGCTGATCATGATCCCCTCCCGGCCACTTACCACAGAAAGGCATAACGCGGACAACGCCGGATACGCCCAATGATGGTTTCGCCAACCTTTATTATTAAGATGATTGCTGCATGCCGATTGACGCCACATAACGCTTTTTTGCCGTCAATGATCAGTGTAGGAGATATGTTTAAATTTTTTCCAGCGATGATTACCACATCTGCATTCAAAGGGACAAAAATTCATGTTGATCGCCCTCGCAAACGCTGCCGCATGCCACAACACCCGGTAACATTTTTCGCTATACTCAGTCTCAACACTTACGTGAAAAGGAGTATTCAAATGGCCTATAAACACATTCTGATTGCCGTCGATCTCTCGCCGGAAAGCAAACTGCTGGTCGACAAAGCAGTCTCCATGGCACGACCGTACGACGCAAAGGTGTCCCTGATCCACGTTGACGTCAACTATTCAGACCTCTACACCGGCCTGATTGACGTTAACCTCGGGGATATGCAAAAACGTATTTCTGAAGAGACGCACACGGCACTGACGGATCTGTCCAACAGCGCGGGCTATCCGATTGCGGAAACCTTAAGCGGTAGCGGTGACCTCGGCCAGGTGCTGGTCGATGCCATTAAGCAGTATCAGGTGGACTTAGTGGTTTGCGGGCACCACCAGGATTTCTGGAGCAAGCTGATGTCTTCCGCACGCCAGCTGATCAACACTGTGCACATCGATATGCTGATCGTGCCACTGCGTGACGAAGACGAAGATTAATGTTGTGGGCAGTGCGGTGCGGTGCGGGCTGACCGAAAAAAAAGGTCAGCCCCTACGCCAAAAAAAAAGGTCAGCCCCTACGCCAAAAAAGAAGGCCAGCCCCTACGCCAAAAAAGAAGGCCAGCCCCTACGAAAAAAAGAAGGCCAGCCCCTACGAAAAAAAGAAGGCCAGCCCCTACGAAAAAAAGAAGGCCAGCCTCTACGCCTGAACAGGCGAGTAAATATCAAAACGGTGGCTTTTCGTGGTCACCGCATTCGGCGTGGCAACATCAGCGATGGGCGGCGCATAATCCGGGCGTTTCACAACGACCCGTTTCTTTGCCAGCTGCCGCGCAGGCTGCAACAACCCATCGGCATCTTCATCCGGTCCCACCAGCGACTGGAACACCCGCATCTCCTTCTTCACCAGCGCGCTTTTCTGCTTATGCGGGTACATCGGGTCGAGGTACACCACATCGGGCGGCGGGCTGATATCCGTGAGGGCATTGAGACTGGAAGCATGCAACAGCGTCAGACGTTCACGCAGCCAGGGACCAATCTCCGCATCGGCATAGCCGCGACGTAAACCGTCATCGAGCAATGCCGCAACGACCGGATTGCGCTCCAGCATCCGCACCCGGCAGCCAATTGATGCCAGCACAAAAGCATCTCGTCCCAGCCCGGCAGTGGCATCCACCACATCCGGCAGATAGCCGCTTTTGATACCGACCGCTTTCGCCACGGCTTCACCCCGGCCACCGCCGAACTTGCGCCGGTGCAGCATCGCCCCGGAGACGAAATCCACAAAGATGCCGCCCAGCTTAGGCTCATCGCGCTTGCGCAGCTCCAGATGTTCCGGGGTCAGCACCAGCGCCATCAGCGCGTTTTCATCATGCACCAGCTGCCAGCGGGCGGCTAAAACAGATAAGGCGCCATCGCTGGCGCCCGTTTCATCTAACAAACAGATGTTCACCGATGACTTACCCTTTGATGCCGTAGTGTTCCAGCATCGCATCCAGCTGCGGCTCACGACCACGGAAGCGGCGGAACAGCTCCATTGGCTCCTCAGAACCCCCACGCGTCAGAATATTGTCGAGGAAGGACTGCCCGGTTTCCCGGTTGAAAATCCCTTCCTCTTTGAAACGCGAGTAAGCATCAGCCGCCAGCACGTCGGCCCACAGATAGCTGTAGTAACCGGCTGCATAGCCACCGGCAAAGATATGGCTGAACGCATGCGGGAAGCGGCCCCACGATGGGCCTGGCACCACGGCAACCTGCGCTTTGATCTCTTTCAGGATCTCCAGAATGCGGGCACCTTTCGCCGGGTCAAACTCTGCGTGCAGGCGGAAATCGAACAGACCGAACTCCAGCTGACGCAGGATAAACAGCGCCGCCTGGTAGTTTTTCGCTGCCAGCATTTTCTCCAGCAGATCCTGGGGTAACGGCTCGCCGGTTTCAAAATGACCGGAGATAAACGCCAGCGCTTCCGGCTCCCAGCACCAGTTTTCCATAAACTGGCTTGGCAGCTCGACGGCATCCCATGGCACACCGCTGATGCCGGATACGCCCGGAGTTTCAATGCGTGTCAGCATATGATGCAGACCGTGACCGAACTCATGGAACAGCGTGGTGACTTCGTTGTGGGTGAACAGCGCAGGTTTGCCGCTGACCGGACGGTTAAAGTTACAGGTCAGATAAGCCACGGGTTTTTGCAGCGTACCGTCGGCTTTACGCATCTGGCCCACGCAGTCATCCATCCACGCCCCACCGCGTTTGTGTTCACGCGCATACAGGTCAAGGTAGAAGCTGCCGCGCAGCTCACCGCTTTCATCGAACAGGTCGAAGAAGCGCACGTCAGGATGGTAAACATCCACATCGTGGCGTTCGCTGGCGGTGATGCCATAAATGCGTTTCACGACTTCAAACAGACCATCCAGCGCACGCTGGGCCGGGAAGTACGGGCGCAGCTGCTCATCACTGATGGTGTACAGATGCTGTTTCTGTTTTTCGCCGTAGTAAGTCAGATCCCAGGGTTCCAGGTCCTCAACGCCGTACTCTTTCTTCGCGAAGGCACGCAGCTGAGCCACTTCCTGCTCAGCCTGCGGACGGGCGCGTTTGGCCAGCCCGTTCAGGAAATCAATCACCTGTGCCGGATTTTCGGCCATTTTGGTCGCCAGCGACTTCTCAGCATAAGAGGCAAAGCCCAGCAGTTGAGCCAGTTCATGGCGCAGCGCCAGCTCTTCAGCCATCACTTCGCTGTTGTCCCACTTCCCGGCATTTGGCCCCTGGTCAGAGGCGCGGGTGGAGTACGCACGATAAATCTCTTCGCGCAGCGCCTGGTTATCGCAGTAGGTCATGACGGGCAGGTAACTTGGAATATCCAGCGTCAGCAACCAGCCGTCCTGCTCTTTGGCTTCTGCCTGCGCTTTTGCAGCGGCCAGGGCACTTTCTGGCATCCCGGAAAGGTCTTTTTCATCGGTAATCAACTTGCTCCAGCCCATGGTGGCATCGAGCACGTTGTTGCTGTAGGTCGAGCCCAGCTCTGACAGACGCGCGGCGATTTCACCGTAACGCTGCTGCTTCTCTTTCGACAGGCCAATACCAGACAGCTCGAAATCACGCAGCGCGTTATCGATGGCTTTCTTCTGCGCAATATCCAGAGCTGCAAAGTTGCTGCCCTCTTTCAGGTCACGATAGGCCTGATACAACCCTTCATGCTGGCCCATCCAGGTGCTGTATTCTGACAACAGCGGCAGCGCCTGCTCATAGGCCTGGCGCAGTTCTGGGCTGTTTTTTACCGAATTCAGATGGCTGACCGGCGAGAACAGGCGGCTCAGGCGATCGCCCACTTCGGCCAGCGGCTGCTCAAGGTTACCCCAACTGTACGGCGCACCCTGGGCCACCACACGCTCTACCGCCGCACGGCAGTCATCCAGCGCCTGGGTTACAGCGGGAACCACATGTTCAGGTTTGATGGCGGAGAAAGGGGGAAGCGTAAAAGAAGAGAGTAACGGGTTGGTCATAGCGCAGTCCTTTAGTCATTTTATGGGGCGCGTTTTCACGCACGATTTATTTAACATGAGGGTAAGTGTAGTGAAAATCAATGGGGCGGCATGTCGGCAATGGCTTTCCCCCAGTGCTGTCCCCCTATTTCACCGCATTTTACGCATTGCCACACTCAGGTGGGCGTTGCATACTCCCCCCGCTTTCATACATCGTATTACTCCGTTACAAACAGGGAGTTTATTTATGTGGTATACGCTGGCGGCCTCGTTACTTTTTCTACCCTTTTATCTGCGCAGCTCACTGATATTGCTGGCGATCACACTCGGCCTCGCTATTTTGGATCAAACGCTGCTACCGCCCGGTATTATCGCACTGGCTGTGATGGGTGTTGTCGCGTTGTACTGCGGGGTTCAGAAACAGCCTCATGCTTTCGCCCTGCCCGGTGAAATTATCCTGGTTGTCAGCGCGGTGGCGCTGATGCTGCACATGATCCCAGGCGTGAATAACCTCATCATTGTTTCTGGTGAACAGGCTGGGCCACAAAGCGCGCCATTGACCTTTTACTACAACATCGATAAAGCGCTGATCCCGTTTCTGTTACTGGCCTGCCTGCCCACCCTGTTGAAATGCCCGGCAAAGCCCCCGGCTAACACGCTCTGGTGGCTGGTGCTGCTGATATCGATGCCCCTGCTGCTGCTGCTGGCCACCTTCGCGGGCGGCCTGAAGGTGGAACCCCATCTGCCTGCGTGGCTGGGATCGTTTATGCTGGCCAATCTGTTTTTTGTTTGTTTTGCGGAAGAGGCGCTATTTCGCGGCTATATCCAGCAGCGCTTAAGCCAGCTGCTGGGCGATAAACGCGCGCTGCTGATTGCGGCACTGTTATTTGGTGTGGCCCACTTCTCTGGCGGGGTGCTGCTGGTGCTGTTCGCCACGATGGCCGGGCTGATCTACGGCCTTGCCTGGCTTTGGAGCGGGCGTTTGTGGGTGGCTACGCTGGTGCATTTCTCCTTTAATATGCTGCACCTGCTGCTGTTTACTTACCCGTTCTGGCAACACGTCCCGACCTGAACGCGCTTTTTTAAGCCGTTTTCGCTATAATGAGCGCAACCTGTGCCGCCCGCTGGCGGCACGCTTGTTTTTACCATCCGGATTATCCCAATACATGCTCAGTTATCGCCACAGCTTCCATGCCGGCAACCATGCCGACGTTCTCAAACACACCGTGCAGAGCCTGATTATCAGCTCGATGAATGAGAAGGAAAAACCCTATCTCTATCTCGACACCCATGCGGGTGCCGGGCGCTACCTGTTAAGCGGTGAGCATGCGGAGCGTACCGGAGAGTATCTGGAAGGCATTGCACGTATCTGGCAGCAGGATGATCTGCCGGAAGAGCTGGCGCCGTATATCAGCGTGGTGAAGAACTACAATCCCGGTGGCAAACTGCGTTACTACCCGGGTTCTCCGCTGATCGCCCGCCACCTGCTGCGTGAGTACGACCAGTTACAGCTGACCGAACTGCACTCCAGCGACTTCCCGATGCTGCGCAGCGAATTCCAGAAAGACGATCGCGCACGTCTTGCCCGCGCCGACGGCTACCAGCAGTTGAAATCCAAGCTGCCACCGCCGTCACGCCGTGGTCTGATCCTGATCGACCCGCCATACGAAATGAAGAGTGATTACCAGGCCGTGGTCCAGGGTATCCAGGAAGGTTACAAACGCTTCGGTACGGGCGTGTTTGCCCTGTGGTATCCGGTGGTACTGCGCCAGCAAATCAAGCGCATGTTTAACGAGCTGCAAGCCACCGGCATTCGCCGTATTCTGCAAATTGAGCTGGGCGTGCGCCCGGACAGTGACCGCTTTGGCATGACCGCTTCCGGGATGATCGTGATTAACCCGCCGTGGAAGCTGGAACAGCAGATGAAAAACGTGCTGCCGTGGCTGGAAAAAGTGCTGGTGCCATCGGGCACCGGCTACTCCAAAGTCAGCTGGATTGTGCCGGAATAACGTTTTCGTCTGCGGGTCGGGCATGCCCGACCCCTACAAAATCCGCCATACTTCGCACGGGTTTATAATGTAAATACCGCGAAATCGTGCGCCATCTCGGTGTGCGGAAACACCGCCCGACACTCCTCCAGCAGCCGCTCACAGTCAGCCCGCAGATAGCGAGAGCTGAGATGCGTCACAATCAGCCGTTTTGCCCCACTCTCCTGCGCCACCGTTGCTGCCTGAGCCGTGGTTGAATGCCCGCGACTGTTGGCTTTCTCCTGCATCGCGACTTCCAGCGTCGCTTCATGCACCATCAGATCAACACCCGCTGCCAGTTTATTGGCCGCCGCCGTCGGCGCGGTATCGCCAAAGATGGCCAGGCTGCGCCCTTTTATCTTCTCACCAACATAATCCCAGCCATTAATCACCCGGCCATCCGCCAGCGTAACGCTGCGACCGTGCTTCAGATCGTAAAAATAGGGCCCGGCAGGCACGCCATCTGCCGCCAGCTTCGCGGCATCCAGCGCACCGGGCTTATCATGTTCATCAATGCGGTAACCGTAGCACTCAACCGGGTGAGTCATCGGGTACGCCGTGACGAGAAAATGCTCATCACGGCACACTTCGCCTGCCGTTACCTCGACAATCTCCAGTGGGAAGGTCAGCCAGGAGCCGCTAAGGTTGATCGCGGTGTCGACAAAGGTTTTTAGCCCCACCGGGCCGTAAATCGTCATCGGATCGGTGGAACCGTTCATCGATCGGCTGGTCAGCAGCCCCGGCAGGCCAAAGATATGATCGCCGTGCAGGTGGGTGATAAAGATCTTCTCGATCTTGCCCGGTTTGATCGGGGTGCGCAGGATCTGATGTTGCGTCCCTTCGCCGCAGTCAAACAGCCAGGTGGCATTACGCACGCCCTGCAAATCCAGCGCGATGCTGGTGACGTTACGTTCACGGCTTGGCGTGCCGGCGCCGGTGCCTAAAAACTGCAATTGCATAATCAACCCACTCCTTACGTTATTGTCCAGCGATCCACCTCACTTCAACGCGTCCAGTTTAACGCAAAATGTACCGAGACTGGTGTCGTCGCAAAATATCCATTTCCGCCAGCGGTGCTGACATCCGCTCCGCCGCCGCTTATTATTTCAGCGATAAAAATCATAACGGAAGATTTCACCCTCAGTCGTTCAAGACGGGTTTAACACAAGGAGAGTTTGAGCATGAACGCACTGCAATGGCCCTGCACGCTGTTCAAGACGCAAAAACGGATGGACGACTACCATGCCCCGGATATGCAATATGGCGATTTAACCCAGGAGCAGTTAAAGAAGAATTTTCTTCTGACAACCGTATCTGAACGGGTTGCCCCTTACGCGCTGAAGAAGATCACCGCGTTCAACCGGCCACAGTCGATGTTTGCTGGTTCCCGTCGCGAGGCAGATGGCGAGACAATTTCCCGTGGTGAATGCGCCCGCATTATGTTTGATGAATTCCGCTCGTTGTCCCATACATTTGCCATTTACGGTCCTTACAGACATCTATCGGCAACATGATCACCCATATGCAAAACGCGAACGGTGCTGCATTTACCAGTATGAGTCTGGATGCGGCGCTGAAGGATCATATATATCGGGATAAAACAAAAAACAGCACCCTTTTGAGAATAAAAGAGATTCTTAAAAAAAATATAGACTGGGAAAATAAATGCTATCCGCTAGAGTACAAAGAAGAGCTTAGAGAAATCATAGCATGGGGTAAATTACCTAAATTTGACCGACTCCAGGACATTTTTAATGGCATGAGCATCACCGTTCATGATACCTGGGCAACGCAGATCACGCTCAAAGCACTACAGATTGATAACGAGCGCTACCATGCGGTATTACATTACAAAGTGCAGGATCACTTCGGCCTGGATACTCTGGATATTTCCAAATCAAAATTTAAACAGTTTCATTTTTTCCGCCTTTGGTTTGTACTCCAGCGCTACAATAAATTTGGTTTTAAACCCTTTATGACGAACATGGAAGCCACTGTTGATATAGTAGGACGCCGCAATGAAATTAAAAAATAAGTTAACGATTTATGCTCTTTTAATTTTTGGCTGTGTTCTGATCAGTTACCTCATCTGGTCGTCGATGCGCCCTGTAGAAATTATCGCCATTCATAACAGAGGCAGTCATTTTAATTCTGTAATAGTAAAAAATTTTCCTTTTACAGATAGAGGTAAAATAGCATGGTGGTTAAAAAACAAGGAGATACTGAAGGGTAAATATAACATACCTAATCCTGGCCCAGATGGCACATTTTACCTTACTTTCTGGTTATTTGGAGATGGTTATAAAGAAGAGGGAAAGTACGACAGATTATGCTTTGAGGATATGAAAACAAAGAAAAATTGCATAGAAAAGGACATCGTTTTCTCAGTCGACAACAGTAGGAATATGGGAACCATGTTTGAGGCCTATGATGGCACTTATCGTTTGCAAAACAATGGCGAGATCGTGAAATATGTTGATGACTAGGAAATATGGTAAATTTATCTGCCAGCCCCAATAAAGAACGACATTAAACCATCCGCACAGGACAAGCCTGTGCGTTGATCAGAATCATCGTTAACGATTAAACAAGGAGCGTTTATGAAAAATACTCACAACATTACGGCAGCCCGTAATGAAAATAAACATTAAAAAAACCGTCTACACATTATTACTGGCGGGCGGTGTTCTACACGGTTGTTTCCTCTGGTATTCGCATCGCCCTGTAGAAATTGTTGCTGTTCATCATAGAAGTCGTAGCTTTAGTGATGTTCTTGTCAGAAATTTCCCTTTCACTGATAAAGGTAAAATAGAGTGGTAGCTAAATAACAAAGAGATGCTAAAGGAAAAATACAACATCCCTAACCCCGAGAAAGATGGCTATTTTTATCTTACATTTTGGTCATTTGGTGACGGTTATAAAGAAGAGGAAAAATATGACCGACTCTGCTTTGATGATATGAAAACGAAAGTGAACTGCATCGAAAAGGATCCGGTATTCTCTGTAAAAAATAGCAAAAACATGGGAACAATCTTCAAAGCCTATGATGGTACTTACCGTTTGCAAAACAATGGCGAGATCGTGAAGTATGTTTCTCACTCTGAAGCCTGGTGATCTCACCCAGCAGATTAACTGCCCCCCTTCAGCACACCGCACAGCCCCGGACTGCTCGCGCCGGGGCGGTTATCCTAAACACACTGACCATTAACGTTCCGGCATTTCACCCGACTTCACGCTGTCCCAGTCCAGGGCAAAACGCGCCAGATACTTGCGTAACCGGTCGGCATCATTGGGCTGCTTCTTCTGCTGTCGCGAAACGGCAAACAGCGTGCGCCCGGCCTCCGACAGAGAAGATGATGCCCGGCACACCCGCACCACCGTCTCCAGCTGACTGTGGTCAAACAGATCCAGCGTTTCTGGTACAACAACGGCAGGTTCCAGCTGCCAGGCAGTTCGCAGGCGGGCAATCTCCTCTTCCACCTGCGGCAGCTCAATGCGCCCGTTGTCTGCCAGCGTTGCCATGCGTGTTACCGAGGCGCTCAGCTCGCGGAAGTTACCGCGCCACACGGCGGCAGGCGCGCAGGCAAATTGCAGGTAACGCTGACGCGCCTGCGGCTCAAAACGGACCTGGGACTGCGCATTGCTGGCAAAACGTAGCAGCTCAAATTCCAGGTTAGGCTCAATATCTTCGCGCCGCGCCGCCAGCCCCGGCAGGGTAAAGCTCCACATATTGATGCGGGCGTAGAGATCCTCACGAAAGCGCCCTTCCGCCACCCACTGGCGCATATCGCGATGCGTCCCGGCAATCAGCTGAAAATCACTGCTTACCTCTTTATCCGCACCGAACGGCAGGAAGCGTTTCTCTTCAATGGCCTTCAGCAGCATCGCCTGCTCATCCAGCCCCAGCTCGGCAATTTCATCGAGAAATAACATCCCGCCGTCTGCTTCACGCAGCAGCCCGTTACGTGCCTGCAAGGCCCCGGTAAAGGCCCCTTTCACATGGCCGAACAGCGTCGACATGGCATTATCGCCGCGTAATGTCGCGCAGTTCACCGCCACCAGTCGACCGCTAACCCGGTGGCGCGACTGCCGCAGCTGATAAATCCGTTCAGCCAGAAACGATTTTCCCGCACCGGTCGGCCCGGTCAGCAACAGCGGCGCATCCGAGCGCAGCGCCACGCGTTCAATCTGGTCGATCAGGTTGTTAAAGGTCGCATTACGGGTGGAGATCCCGCCTTTCAGCAACGATACCGACTCCTGACGCTCGCGCATAAAGCGGCTGGTCAGCGTGGCATAACGGCTAAGATCGAGGTCGATCAGCGTATAAACACCCTCGGTTTTCCCGCTCTCCTGTTCACGCGGGGCAGGTGCGGTCTGCAGCAGGCGGGCTGGCAGGTAACGCGCCTCGGTCAGCAGGAACCAGCAGATCTGAACCACATGGGTGCCGGTGGTGATATGCACCAGATACTCTTCGTTCTCAGTATCAAAGGGATAATGGCGGGAAAAATCGAGCAGCGTGGTATAGACCTCTTCGAAATCCCAGGGGTCATTGAGCGTGATCTGATTCAGCCGGACCTCGGTGTCACCCGAGACCAGCGCCACATCTTCCGCCATCTGCTGCGCCATGGTCTGACGGTCAGGTTGATGCAGCAGTTCAAGGCGATCGATGGGCAGCTCAGGCTGCATACACAACCCCAGCGTGGGCCGCCATTTGTTCCAGCGGTTTTCCCGTTTGCCACGCTTATCCAGGGTGCTCCCCAGCATACCGATCACCACTCTGCGCTTCATGCCCTATCCCTTAATCGCAATATTTATCCCACAGGATAAATTCAGTGTTCATCTGCCGGCAATACCTTTTGCCCCTTAAAATATAAAATGATTAATAATCAATTATTTAAAAAATTATTTCCGCTTTTTATTCATCTGGCACGCTTCTGGCAATAGTTATCCCGTCAGCGTACTGGGATTGTACGGGTTATGAACCCCGCCGGCGCACCGGGAACGGATGACCGTTTTCCCGCAGGCGTTCCGCCAGTATTAAGACATTGAGCGAAGGGCACAGGGCCAGACCGGGTTCGACTCCCGACTTCGCACCTCTCTCCCAAGAGACGATTAGCAGTACCCCGGCTGTGCAGTCAGCAGCCCACCCGGAGCACCGGCTAACGCGTCGGGTCTGGGGCATCACCTCCGCGCCGCCGCCAGTTTCGGGTGCCGCTCAGATGCTCCCCCAGGCTTCACGCTGCTGCCCGCGCTCTGCGGTGCACCTTTAAATCAAGGAGATACTATGTTTAACAACATCAAAATACGGAAAGGCCATATCGCGTTGCTGGTAAAGAACGACGAATACCAACAGATTCTGCCCGCCGGGGAGTACCGCTTCCGCGACTGGCGACGTCAGCTCAAGGTGGCAACGTTTGAGCTGAACCAGCCGCTGGATAACACCCTGGCCGACTACCTGCAGCAGCACCATCCGCAGTGGGTGAATGAGTTCTGCCAGATCGTCGCAGTGCCTGAAACCTGCGTCGGGCTGCACTATAAAAATGACCTGCTGGTCGAGATCCTGCCGCCGGGAACACGCCGCCTGTGGTGGCTGAACGGCAGCGAACAGCGCGTCGATCTGCTGCCCACCGACGACGTGGCGATCCCGACGTCCATCGTTGCCAGCCTGATGCAGCCCCAGCTGCGCCAGCACGTGGTGGCCGGTCACGCCGGGGTGCTGCTGGCGCTGGTGCCCGCCTGGCATGTGGGGATCCTGAAGGTTGACGGCATCGCGCAGGCGCTACTGCCACCAGGCACTCGCGGCTACTGGCGCTTTAATCATCAGGTGGAAGTCGACGTGATGGATACCCGCGTACAGGCGCTGGAAGTCAGCGGCCAGGAGATCCTGACACGCGATAAAGTGAGCTTACGCATTAATCTGGCGGCCAACTGGCGTTACAGCGATGTGATGAACGCCTGCGCGCAACTGACCAAACCGCTGGAATACCTCTACCGTGAGTTACAGTTTGCGCTGCGGGAAGCAGTAGGTACGCGCAGCCTGGATGAGCTGCTGGAAAATAAGCAGGTGATTGATGAGCTGGTCAGCACGCAGATCCGCCAGAATGTTGCCGCCTTCGGGATGGAAGTGGTCTCCGTGGGCGTCAAAGACATCATCCTGCCGGGTGAAATGAAAACGATACTCTCCCGACTGGTAGAAGCAGAGAAATCCGCGCAGGCTAACGTGATCCGTCGGCGTGAAGAGACCGCCGCCACGCGTTCGCTGCTGAACACCGCCAAAGTGATGGAGAACAACCCGGTGGCACTGCGTCTGAAAGAGCTGGAAACCCTGGAAAGAGTGGCAGAGCGCATTGATAAAATCTCCGTGTTTGGCGGCCTGGACCAGGTGCTGAACGGACTGGTACAGATCAAAGGAAACTGACAATGAGTATGCAACAGCTGACCGCGCCGGGCGCGGCAATGATAAAAATGTGGACCGAGGGCGTGCCCGTCGATCCCAAAGCGCAGCAACAGCTGCTGAATACGGCACGGATGCCGTTTATCTATCGCCATCTGGCGGTGATGCCGGATGTACACGTCGGTAAAGGCTCGACCATCGGCAGTGTGATCCCGACTAAAGGGGCGATTATCCCGGCGGCGGTTGGCGTGGATATTGGCTGCGGCATGATGGCGGTGCGCACCTCGCTGATGGCCAGCGATCTACCGGATAATCTGTTCGGCATCCGCAGTGCCATTGAGCGCGCGGTGCCGCATGGCCGCAGCAGTGGCCGTTCACGTAACGACCGGGGGGCATGGAATACCCCCCCGCAGGCGGTGGATATCCACTGGCAGGTACTGGAAGCGGGCTTTAAACGCATCACCGATAAATACCCGGCGTTGCTGAAAACCAACCATTACCACCACCTCGGCACGCTGGGTACCGGCAACCACTTTATTGAGCTGTGTCTGGATGAAGCGCAGCGAGTCTGGGTGATGCTGCACAGCGGTTCACGCGGCGTGGGTAATGCCATCGGCAACCTGTTTATCACCCTTGCCAGGGAGGATATGCAGCAGCACATCGCTAATCTGCCGGACCGCGATCTGGCTTACTTCAGCGAAGGCAGCCAGCACTTTGCCGACTATATTGAGGCGGTGGAATGGGCGCAGGAATTTGCCCGTCACAACCGCCAGGTGATGATGCAGCAGACGCTGACGGCACTGGCGCTGGCGTTGTCGAAGCCGTTTATCGCCGAGGAACAGGCGGTAAATTGCCACCATAACTATGTGCAGCGTGAACAGCACTTTGGTGAAGACATCCTGGTGACCCGCAAAGGCGCAGTATCGGCACGTAAAGGCGAGATGGGGATTATTCCCGGATCGATGGGGGCAAAAAGCTTTATCGTGCGCGGGCTGGGCAATGAAGAGAGTTTCTGTTCATGCAGCCACGGTGCCGGGCGGGTCATGAGCCGTACCGAGGCGAAAAACCGCTTCACGGTGGCCGACCAGCAGCGCGCTACCGCCCACGTTGAGTGCCGCAAAGACAGCAACGTCATCGATGAGATCCCGATGGCCTATAAAGATATCGATGCCGTGATGGCCGCACAGGCCTCACTGGTGGAAATTGTGCATACGCTGCGTCAGGTGGTGTGTGTTAAAGGATAAGGAGCCACCCTGATGAAAATGGAAGAAGCAGTCAGTCCGGCGATGCGGGAGCGGGTACTGGCAGCGTTGAAAACTATCGAAGTGCGCGACAATGTGCGCGTGCTGTATGCCTGCGAGTCCGGCAGCCGGGGCTGGGGGTTTTCCTCTCCCGACAGTGACTACGATGTGCGCTTTATCTATGTGCATCAGCCCGAGTGGTATCTGCGCGTGGAGCCACCGCGTGATGTTATCGAACTGCCGATCGACAGCGAGCTGGATGTCTGCGGCTGGGAGCTGCGTAAAACACTGGGGCTGCTGAAAGCCGCCAACCCGACGCTGATGGAGTGGCTGGATTCACCCGTCATCTATCGTCAGCACCCTGAAACCGTGAAGGCGTTACGCGGGCTGGTACCCGATTTCTTCAGCGATCTGCGGGCGCGCTACCACTACCTGGCGATGGCGAAGAAGAACTTTCGCGGTTATCTACAGGGTGAACAGGTGCGGCTGAAAAAGTACTTTTACGTGCTGCGCCCGCTGCTGGCCGTGCAGTGGATTGAGGCTGGAAAAGGCGTGCCGCCGATGCGTTTTGATCAGTTGATGGCGGGAACGGTCAGTGACCCGCTGCTGCGGGCGGAGATCGCGGCATTACTGGAGCGTAAACGCCAGTCTGGCGAAGCCGAACACGGCCCACGCCGTGAACGCATCCATGCCTTTATTAAGCAGCAGCTGGCGCAGCAGGAACGCCCACCGCTACTCGATGCCACCCGCCGCGATGCCAGCGCGCTAAATCGCCTGCTGATGCAAACCGTGCTGACACCGTAATACAAACAGGCACAGGGCTTGCTCTGTGCCTGCCTCAACGTACGACCTTTTATGGACGCCCGCTGTGTTTACATAACACGTCATCACCGCTTATTATTTCACCGACGAAGACCGTCATGGACGATATACCCAGCATTATTTGGAAATGGGTATCACACAAGGAGCGTTTTATTATGACTGCACTCCCCTTACCCTGCACGCTGTTCACCACGCAAAACCGCATGGACGATCACAATGCCAAAGATATGCAATGTGGTGAACTGACGGCAGAACAGTTAAAAACACGTTTTCGTCTTAATCATGTCTCCGGACGAGTGGACCCTTTCACGCTGACAAAATTCACCACGTTTAACCGTTCATCGTCGATGTACAGGAACTCACATGGCGCGAGTGAAAAAATAAGTCGTCAGGAGTGTGCTCGCATTTTGTTTGATGAGTTCCGCGACTTATCCCGCACATTCTCTCTTTACGGCCCTTACAGACATCTGATCGGTCAGATGATCACGCATATGCAGAACGGCAACGGTGCGGCATTTACCAGTATGCATTTGGATGCAGCGCTGAAAGAGCAAATATTGAATGATAAGTCTAAAAATAGTACATACCTTATTTTAAAAGAAACATTTAGCTCAAAGATAGATTGGGAAAATAAATACTACCCATCAGAAAATAAGGATGAACTGCGAGACGCAATATCCAGGGTAAAGCTCCCTAAATTTGACAGATTTAAGGATAACATCAATGGTATGGGGATTACTGTCCACGATACCTGGGCAACGCATATAACACTAAAATCGCTACAGATTAATAACGATAGCTACCGTGCTGTAGTGCATTACAAAGTGCAGGATCACTTTGGTCTCGATAACGCTGATATTTTTAACACTAAATTCAAAGATTTTATTTTTTTCCGTATCTGGTTCGTTCTTCAGCGCTACGATAAATTCGGATTTAAACCTTTTATGACCAATATGGAAGCCACAGTTGAAATTACCGGAGGACGTAATGAGAGAAAAAAGTAAAAAAATAATATATACGCTGCTCTTTTCTGTCTGTATTATTTCTGGGTGCAGCATCTGGCTTTCATTGCGTCCAGTTGAAATAGTCTCAGTTCATAAGAAAAATAATTATAGTGACATCCTGGTAAAAACCTTTCCACTCACAGAGAAAGGAAGAATCAATTGGTGGATGGAAAATAAATCAAAATTAAAATTAAAATACGGCATCCCCACTCCAAATGAAGATGGGTCATTCACTGTAATATTCTGGAATTTTGGCGAAGGATACAAAGAAACAGATGGTTATGATCTTCTCTGCTTTGAGGACATGAAAACAAAAATTAACTGTATTGATAAAGACTCTATGATGATGGTGAAATACAGTATAAATACGGGTCTATATTTTCGTATGGACAGTGGAATATATTATTTAAAAGACAACGGTGGCATGATAAAGAAAAAATACGAATAGACGAGATGCCAGCATGCTGAACTACTTGCTGATGTAAACCGTTCTGTTTACAAAATAGCCCGCGATTGTTTATTATTTCTCCGATAACAATCATCAAGGAAGACATACCCAAATCATTTTAAACGGGTATCACACAAGGAGCATTTTATTATGGACAACATGGAAGCACCAATCGGAATTAATGGAGGGCGTAATGAAATTAACCATTAGGAAAACCATTTATACCTTTCTACTTTTAGCCGTTACATTGCATGCGGGCTTACTCTGGTGGTCCCAGCGGCCAGTGGATATTGTTGCAGTTCATAAAAACGGTAGCCATAGTTATGTTTTAGTAAAAAACTTCCCTTTTCTGGATAAAGAAAAAATCACTTGGTGGTTAAAAAATAAAGCCATGTTGAAAGAAAAATATAACATTCCCAACCCAGAGAAAGATGGTTTTTACTCCGTGATCTTTTGGGATTTTGGCGAGGGTTATAAAGAAACGGATGGCTATGACCGACTCTGTTTTGATGATATGACGACAAACATCAACTGCATTGATAAAGAAAAGTATTTTACCGTCTGGAATGGTAAGAACAATAATATTTCATTTGGCGTTCATGATGGTGAGTATTTCATTAAGGAAAATGGTGACATGATAAAAAGAAAATACGAATAGATGATGCACCAGCACGCTGAACCCTCTGCTGATGTCGTCAGCCATCCCAGGCACGGGGCTTGCTCTGTACCTTCCCTATCACAATCATAGACGCAATCTTTGGGGGTTTTCCCCTTGTGGCGTTACACTCTACGCCAGCTGATTTAACTCACTTAACCGGAAGACTCGATGACCAGACATTATGACTACCTTGCCATCGGCGGCGGCAGCGGCGGTATCGCCTCCATTAACCGTGCGGCCATGTATGGCCAGAAATGCGCGATAATCGAAGCGAAAGATCTCGGCGGCACCTGCGTTAACGTTGGCTGCGTACCGAAGAAAGTGATGTGGCATGCGGCACAGATTGCCGAAGCTATCCATAACTACGGCCCGGACTACGGCTTCGATACCACCGTGAACCAGTTTAACTGGGACGTGCTGCTGAAAAACCGCAGCGCCTATATCGACCGTATCCACACCTCGTACGACAACGTACTGGGTAAAAACAATGTTGACGTGATCAAAGGTTATGCCCGTTTCGTTGACGCGCACACTGTTGAAGTCAACGGCGAGAAGATCACCGCCGACCATATTCTGATCGCCACCGGCGGCCGCCCAAGCCAGCCAACCATTCCAGGCGCGGAACACGGCATTAACTCCGATGGCTTCTTTGAGCTGCAGGCCCTGCCGAAACGCACTGCGGTTGTCGGTGCGGGATATATCGCCGTAGAAATTGCGGGCGTTCTGAACGCGCTGGGTTCTGAAACCCATCTGTACGTGCGTAAACATGCGCCGCTGCGTAGCTTCGATCCGCTGATTGTCGACACGCTGGTTGAAGTGATGAACACCGAAGGCCCAACGCTGCACACCGAATCCATCCCGAAAGCGGTGGTGAAGAACGCTGACGGCAGCCTGACCTTGCAGCTGGAAAACGGCAAAGAGCAGACGGTTGACTGCCTGGTGTGGGCGATTGGTCGTGAGCCAATGACCGACAACCTGAACCTTGACGTGACCGGCGTGAAGCTGAACGAAAAAGGTTACATCAGCGTTGATAAGTACCAGAACACCAACGTGAAGGGCATCTTCGCCGTCGGTGATAACACGGGCGCGGTCGAGCTGACGCCAGTGGCGGTTGCCGCAGGTCGTCGCCTGTCCGAACGCCTGTTTAACAACAAGCCGGACGAGCATCTGGACTACAGCAATGTGCCCACCGTGGTGTTCAGCCACCCGCCAATCGGCACCGTGGGCCTGAGCGAGCCGGAAGCACGCGAGAAGTTTGGTGATGACCAGGTGAAAGTGTACAAATCATCATTCACAGCGATGTACACCGCCGTGACCCAGCACCGCCAGCCGTGCCGCATGAAGCTGGTGTGTGTGGGCGCTGATGAGAAAATCGTCGGCATCCACGGCATCGGTTACGGTATGGACGAGATGTTGCAGGGCTTTGCAGTCGCACTGAAAATGGGCGCGACGAAGAAAGACTTCGACAATACCGTGGCGATCCACCCGACCGGTTCGGAAGAGTTTGTGACGATGCGCTGATCCCTTTAGCGGATAAGTGCGACAAAAAAACCATGACGTTACGTCATGGTTTTTTTTCGTCTGTCGGTGTCAGCTGCGGCAGGCACAGCCGCACTGGGCCATTTCGCCATGCACTTCGCGGCTGAGGTGTGAATGGCGGATTTTCAGTTCGCCTTTGCGCCAGGCACCCTTTTCATCCGCGCGATTGTCGAGCAGGCGGTTCAGCGCTTCGGCAATCTGCAAGTCGCAGCGCTGCGCCCAGGTGGTCAGATTCCACATGGAAGAGCGGGCTTCACCTACGTCATCAAAGCCCACGACGCCGATATGCGTACCCTGGCCGAAGTCGCGAATGGCCTGCATGGCACCAAAAGCCAGCACGTCATTTTCGCAGAACAGCGCATCCACGCGCTCAGAAGCCCAGGTATTTTTCAGGTAGGTCATCATCGTCTGATAGGCCATTTCCCGATCGCAGTGACCCGCCACCAGCACTTTATTAAGCGTTTTATCCGCAGCATCCAGACTGGCAGCATAGCCCTCCATGCGCAGCAGATGGGTTGACGACGTCTCGTGACCTTTCATATAGCCAAAACGATGATAGCCCTGCGACAGCAGCAAACGACCGATTTCGGCACCGGCCGCATAACCGTCCACGCTCACCACGTCCACATCGGCACTGTCGGTGCCGCGGCACACGTGAATGCTGGGGATCGGGTGCAACTCGTCCACGGCAACAACCAGTTCATCGCTGGAAATGGTGGCAAGGAACAGCAAAGCATCGACCTGCAACTGTCCGGCCATTTGCAGTACTGACTGGTAGTTCGCGTCCGAGTCCACATTCAGCAGCAGCGCCATAGAGCCACGCTCATTCAGCTGACGCGTCACTTCGTTGAGCATTTTCAGGGTATGAGGATTGCTAAACTCATCGGCCACCACGCCAATAATATGGGTTCTGCGCGGCTTCAGGCTGTGCGCCAGCAGGCCAGGCCGAGAGCCGGTTTTTTTCGCCGTAGCCAGCACGCCTTCGCGAGCCAGAGGGGAAATGGAGACATCCGGTTTGAACGCCCGCAGTACGGTCCATTTAGAGGCCCCGGCCAGTTCTGCCACTTCACTGGCCGTCGCTTTCTGAGTCTGTTTCTCTTTCACTGTATTTTTCATGATGAGTTAAATGCCTGTACTCCGGTGGCTGAACCTGTTGCCAACAGAATAGAGTAATCTCGCTACAGCCAAAAGTACGAGGTAGCGGATGTGTGATTCCCTGCGACTTTATCTCTCCCTTTACCGTCAACATGTTATGACAACGAAACAGGCCAGCGATCGCTGGCCTGTTTTTTTAACGGAACGAATTAAATTAATTCAGGGAGATCAGGAAGAAATTTTCATCAGCACCAGGCCTGAAATTATCAGTACCGCCGCCAGAATACGCATCGTATTGGCCGGTTCCCCAAGAAAGAAAATCCCTATCGCGAACGCACCCACAGCACCGATGCCGGTCCAGATAGTATAAGCCGTCCCCAATGGCAGCGAACGCATAGCATACGCCAGGCAGCCAAAACTGATGAGCATACCGCCGATAGTCATAATGGAAGGCCAGAGTCTGGAGAAGCCATGCGACTCTTTCATCGCCGCAGACCAGACAATTTCAAAAATACCTGCGATGGTCAGAATTAACCAAGCCATAACACACTCCGGTGTTAGCAAGCGGGTCGTCCCGAATCATTCCTGGCAGATGAGGTCGTCCTCAACAGGTTAGACGCATAGTCTATAGGGATTTAATATCGGGTGGCAATCACCGTTTCATCAATAGCCGCTGCGCAGAAACATCGCTAACGCCTCCACTATTGGCGGGGGATTGTCACACAGATAAACACCGAACTCCGCACAGGGCGCAGTCGGCAGGCCACATCGCCCCTCAATATTTTCGCAATCCGCTGGCACCCCTTCCTGTAGCAATAACCCAATACCCAACCCGGCCCGCAGGGCAGAAATCATGGCAGAGAAGGTGGAAACCCGGCAGCCGACCTCCCAGGGAATGCCGGCTTCAGCAAGAGACGCGATCATTTTATCCTGCCAGGAACAGGTGCCATCGAAGAGAATAAATGGCAGTGGCGCGGCATCATCAAACACCATCATCCGACTGGCACACCACACCAGTTCTCTGGATATATAGCTTTTGGCAGCCTGGGTAAAACGTGCCGGATCGCCCACCACAATATCGCTACGCCCTTCTTTCAGCGAACGTGCCAGTCCCTCTGAATAGGAGGATGTCAGCTCAATATCGACGGAGGGATGATGCCGTCTGAATTCGGCGATAGCCGCAGGAAGGCGGGTGACCGCCAGGTCCTCCACCATGCCAAGACGTACACGTCCCACCAGCTTTTTCCCGGCCAGATGCCTTTGCATATCATCCGATAACGCGATCATCTTCCGCGCATAAGCCAGCACCACCTCACCCGGCTCCGTCAGTACGACTCCGCGCGATGTCCGGGTCACCAGCTTCACATCGAGGTCTTTCTCCATCTTCTGCAACTGCATACTGACAGCCGCCTGCGTCCGGGCCAGCCGATCTGCCGCTTGACTGATTACGCCAGCCTCTGCAATGGCGATAAACATTTTCAGTGACCTGAGATCCACGTCGATAGCCATAAAAAAACCTTATACCGAGACAATAATTATCAGGATACATGAGGTTCAGACCCAATGCTAAGATGCCGAAAAAAGCGAAGGAGTTCTGATGTCACTGTATAAACAAAAGCTGCAATCCTGCGGCGTAGCATGGCCCGCACTGTCTCGCCCCGACCTGCCATTTGCGCCGACAAAACGCGTGGGCGATGTCCTGTATGTCTCCGGTCAGATCCCGGAAATCCTCAATGACATTCCTTATGTCGGGAAAGTGGGCGCTGAAATAGATACCGATACTGCGCTGCACTGTGCACGCCTCTGCGCGGCAAACATCATTTACTGGGTTGAGCAGGCGCTTGAGGGCGATCTGGATCGGGTGGTAGAACTCGCAAAACTCACCGTCTTTATCAATGCGGCCCCCGGTTTCAGCGCCTTCTCACAGATTGGTAACGGTGCGTCCGAAGTGATGAATACGGTGTTCGGTGCTCGCGGTGAACATGCGCGTTCTGCACTCGGCATGGCGGGATTACCGGCCAATGTCCCCGTTGAAGTCGAAGCGATTTTCTACGTTCGCTGACAGGAGGCCCTCCGTGCCATTGGTTCATTTTAATCACAGCGGTGCCGGGATCACCTCGCCCGAAACACACCAGACCATCATCGACCACCTGCAAAGTGAAAGAGATCATGGCCCGATGGAGGCAGGTGCCAGGGTCGCAGACAGGCTGACGAAAAGCTACGACTCCGCCGCGCATCTGCTGGGATGTACACCGCAGGAGATCGCCTTTGGCACCGGCCACGGCCAGCTTTACGCGGACATTATCGCGGCGATTCCGCTGGCCGCCGGGGATAAAATCCTCGTCAGTCGCCAGGAATGGACGGGCAATTTACTGTGCCTGCAACAGGCGGCCACGCTGAGTGGAGCCACGCTGTCACTGATGCCCGCTGACAGTTCCACGGCGGTGGATGTTGCCGCGATCTCTGCGGTACTGACGCCGGAGGTACGCATTGTCGCGCTCACCTGGATTGGTGCCAGCAGCGCACTGATCAACCCCGCCGCCGCGCTGGGGAAAGCGATCAGGGAAAGTGGCTCACCGGCCCTGTTTATCATTGATGCCAGCCAGGCCGTTGGGCAACTTGACGTCAACGTGGCGGAAATCGGTTGTGATGCCCTCGTCACCTGCGGACGAAAATATCTGCGCGGCCCGCGTGGTACGGCTCTCGCTTATCTCTCACCCCGTCTGACGGCCCAGCTCGTTCCACGCAAGATCGATAACTTTTCAGCCCGCTGGCTGGCTGGAGACGTGCAGGTCGCGAACAGCGCCCGGGCGGTCGAGGTTGCCGAAGGTGCCGTTGCGCTCAGGCTGGGTCTGGCGACGGCGATAGATCAGGCGCTGGCGCTGGGCCTGGGCAACATCAGGAAAACGCTGCATGCCCGGGCCTCTGCGTTGCGTGACGCGCTTGCCTCTCTGCCCCATGTTCATCTGCTCGATCTGGGTCATGAGAAGGCCGCCTTCGTGACTTTTACGGTTGACGGGTTTTCTTGTGCCACCGTGAAGCAGCATCTTGCCGGGCAGGGTATCACCCTGGGTGTTAACGGCCCGGAGTACACCCCTTACGATCTGAACATGCGCGGTATCACTGAGCTACTGCGTGCTTCTGTACACCTTAATACCACCGATCGGGATATTGCCATGCTGGCAGACGCCTTACGCACGCTGGCTGGCAACGCCGCCGACGCACAACAGGAGTGATGATATGAACAGCATTCAACACAAGCGCACCGCTCTGGTGCTGGGCGGTAGTCGGGGGCTTGGCCTTGGCGTGGCTGCGGCACTGGTTCAGCGCGGTATCGACGTGGCTCTGGTCGGGCGCGATGTTTCCGCGCTCCATGCCGCCGGGGAGCATCTGGCCGGGCATCCCGGATCGGTCACCCTCTTTGCCTGTGATTTGCAGGACAGCGACAGCGTTTCCCGTCTGCTGGCTGACGTCAGCCAGCGTCTGAACAGCATTGATATCATCCTGTTGAATGGTGGTGGTCCGCCGCCGTTTGCCGCCTCGGGGTTTGATGAAGCACTCTGGCAGACACAGTTTACAGCGATGTTTCTCAGCCAGGTCAGGATAGCGACTCACTTTCTTCCGGCCATGCGTCAGCGCGGTTTTGGCAGGGTCCTCGCGGTTTCCTCAACCAGCATTCGTGAACCGATTGCCGACCTGACGGCATCGAATGCCCTGAGATCGGCGCTGGCCGCCTGGGCAAAAACCCTGGCAGCCGAGGTGGCCCGCGAAGGCGTGACGGTCAATGTGGTGTTACCCGGCCGTTTTGCCACGGAACGCACCACGCGCCTGGATGCTATGGATGCGGAGGATCGCGGCGTTGATCGTGCCGTCATTGCCGCAGAAAGCCAGCAACAGATCCCCGTCGGCCGTTATGGCACAGTGGAAGAATTTGGCACCGTTGTTGCATTCCTGGCGAGTGAAGACGCCGGGTATATTACCGGCATCGCCCTCCCTGTCGATGGTGGCCTGAGCCGATCAATGCTCTAATAGAATATTATCGTTTTATGCAGTGTGCGGCATAGTAAGCGGTTCAGCCGCTGGCGATAATTAAGCAGCACTGGCCATCTTCTTACTCAGCCCCGGCCTTCTCCCAAGGGTCAGAAAATCCATCCTGAGATGGCCGTCAGGAAAGGAGAACCGCGCTTAACGGGCGCGCGTAGTTGTCCACTGCACGGCAAACACGCTGCCCAGCACCACCACCAACCCCAGTAATGCGGTCCCGGTGATGGATTGCCCCAGCAACGCCCAGCCCAGCACTACCGCAGCCAGCGGGCTTAGCAAGCCCAGCGAGGCAACCGCGACCGTCGGCAAGCGGGCAACCCCGCGGAACCAAAGTGAATAAGCAAGCAGTGCCCCAGCCAGGCTGAGATAGCTGTAGGCGGCCCACTGCGTCAGCGTCAGTACAGGCAGCGGCGCATCGATCTGCCACGCTACGGGCGCCAGCATCACCCCGCCAATCACTAACTGCCAGCCGGTGAGTGACAGCACCGGAAGATCCACTCGCCAGCGGCGCGTCAGCCAGACGCCGGTCGCCATGCAGGCTGCCCCCAACAACGCCGCTGCCATACCGAGCGGTTCGAACACTGTCTGTGGCGAGAGCAGCAGCACGCCCATTCCCACCACCCCGGCCACCGCCGACCACAGTGTGGCCAGTGCCGGTGAGCGACGATCCACCGCCCAGACCAGCACCATCACCAGCAAGGGCTGGATGGCGCCCAGCACCGCTGCCAGGCCACCGGGCAGGCGGTAGGCCGCGACAAACAGCAGCGCCTGGAAAACACCAATGTTTAAGGCACTGAGCACGATCAAACGCCACACGTCACGCCGGGCGGGCATCTGTCGCGTGAACAGCAGCAGCAACAGGCCAGCGGGCAACACGCGGATTAATGCCGCCGTGAATGGCCGATCGGGCGGCAGCAGCTCCGAAGTCACAATATAGGTGGAGCCCCAGATAGCCGGAGCCAGGGCCGTCAGCAAAACATCGCGCCAGTAGCGCAGGGAGGGTGTAGTGTTCATGACATTACCTTCAATTCAAGATATTATGATTCTGTTGATCAACTATCTTGAAGTCAAGACAAATGAATAATCGAACTCCTCAAGCGCCGCGTGATGCGGTCGATATCATCCTCGGACAATGGCGGCGCGAACGCCCCGATCTGGATACCAGCCCGATGGGACCGATCGGACGTATCAAGCGTTGTGCCATCCTGCTTGAGCAGCAGTTGGAAGTGGGTTTTGCCCGCTTTGATTTAGTAAGCTGGGAGTTCGATATGCTGGCAACTCTGCGGCGTTCTGGTGCGCCTTATTGCCTAAGCCCAACCGCACTATTCTCCACATTGATGGTGACATCGGGCACCATGACGCATCGCCTGAAGCGGCTGGAAACCCGTGGGCTGATATTGCGCACAGCCAGCCAGCAAGATGCACGCAGCACCCTGGTGCAGCTCACGCCCGAGGGGCTGGAACTGATCGAACGCGCCGTGGGGCCGCATGTTGAGAACGAACGTCAGATGCTATCGGTGTTGCCTGCGGAGGTGCTGGCGAGTCTTGATGCGTCTCTCTCTCAGCTGATGCAGGCGTTAGAGGGGAGTGTTGATAAGGTGGAAAAAGCGTAATGAACAGGGCCGTTAACGGCCCTGAAAGTCATATGGGAAGAGCGCTCACCATCTTAAGAAGAAGCCCGAATGCTATTCTGCAAAAACTTCCGGCCCTTTAGTTTCAATGGTATTCAAAATACGTAGCGCGGCGTTACCGGGCTGACTTTCATTACGTTCCCATTTGGACACACTTTCTATCGACATGCCCAGGGTCATCGCCAGATCGGCCTGAGAAAGGCCATAACGGATACGAAGGCTTTTGATTTGTACCCCATCCATACTACGAATTTTGGGCAATCGCTCGCGCAACTGGCGCGCTTTCATGCGCGCATCCACGCGAGCGACAGTTTCATCAGAGACTACGCCCAGTTTGTTATAACGATTCGCCATGCCCTGAAGGCGCTTCAAACGTTCAGTCATCGCAATTTACCTCAATAAGTTCTTTCACTTTAATAAGCTGTTGCCTGAGATGATCGCTCATTTTCAAAAAATCTTGAGCCACATCGCAATAGGATTCTATCTCATCCACTTCCAGTTCTTTTCCCTTCTTTTTAGACAGCTCACTTTTCACATATATGTCGAAAAAAAAGAGGTGTTCACCATGAGAGAAAAAAATGATTGAGCGAGCACCATCACTGGCACCGCTACCAGCAACACCAATACGTTTCTTATACACGCTGCGGCCTAAATGGCCATCGTGAGCACCATTTCTGACGAGTTCTGCGGCCTTGCAGAGTTTCTGGTCACTAATACGAAAACGCTTTCTTTCTTGATCAAACTCCGGCGTCATATAGGTCGGCATAGTCCTTTACCCGATAAAAAACCCGTAACCAGGACTATAGTCCTGGTTACGGGTTTTCTCAATCAGAAAGATGACGGCGGATTAGTGCAGAGAGATAAAGTGGTGTACCCGGGGCTTCTCTTCCCCCTGATGGAAACGGGTCACGCTGCTTTGTAAATCCGCATCGGCGTGGGAGACGCGCTGATGCTGACGCAGATGCTCATGCCAGGACTCTACCAGGAACCACTCGATCAGCGTGCGGGCATCATGGCTGTGCTCGGCAATGCCCCAGGCGTAAGCCCCATCACGGCGGCGGATAAGCGACAATTTTTTAATCTCTGCCAGAAACGCCGGACGATCTTCGGGTGCGATCTGGTACTCAATCTGAATCATCACCGGGCCACCAGCGGCAGCAGTGCCCAGGTGACGCTGGCAAAGAAGAAGTAAATCGCGGTACGCACCAGCACCCGATGCAGTTCACGGCTGGCTTTGACGTAGCGAAGACCTGCACGGAACGCTCCGAAAAAATGCAAGGATCGGGCGCAATTTATCAAAGACTTTGCCACACCGTTCTACGGCATTAACGCCGGGCAAACAATTTCCGACGGCGTACTGACCCAGACGCTGAATATTGCGCTGCTGGCCTCGCTGAAAGGCACCATTGATTGTGTAACCGCGTTTGAAGGGACTGATTTCCGCGAAGATATCGCGAAAGTGACCGTGCCGACGCTGGTGATCCACGGCAGCCATGACCAGATTGTGCCGTTTGAAGCCACCGGCAAGCTGGCCGCCGCGATGATCCCCGGATCGGAGCTGAAAGTGTATGACAACGCGCCGCATGGCTTTGCCGTCACCCATCAGGACCAGTTAAATCAGGATCTGCTGGCGTTTTTGCAACGATGATATTATCGCGGGCGGGGCATGCCCCGCCCCTACACTTTGCACGAAAATAGGTAGGGGTCAGGCATGCCTGACCCGAATCAGCTGCGCGCCGCCAGCCACACCGCATAGGCTTCATCCCAGATAGCGGCAGGCGTTCCTGCCTTGCCCAGGCCAAAACCATGACCGCCCTGTGAAATACGGATCATCTGCACCGAAACCCCGGCTTTGCGGCAAGTTTCGTGCATGATCACGCTATTTTCCGGGTCTGAGGTGCGGTCATCTTCTGCCTGGGCGAGGAACAACGGCGGATAGGCGCGGGTGACATAGTTCTGCACGGACCAGTTGGCCTCTTCCGCCGGGGACGGATGATTGCCCACCAGCGACAGGTGCGTATTGGTATGGGTGTAAGGAGGTTCGAGGGTGATCACCGGGTAAATCAGACCCACGCTGTCCGCTTTGGGGACGATCTGGTCAATCGTATCCTGCGGAGCATAGGACGCGTAATCCGGGCGCGCCGCCGCCAGACCCAGCATATGCCCCCCGGCCGAAAAGCCGAGCAGGTGCACATTATTTTCCATTGAACGCACCAGACGGATCGCCCGCTGTGCATCCTGAAACGCCACGCGGTTGCCATCCTGCCAGTGTTCACCCGGCAGGCGATAGCTGAGCACATAGGCGGTATAGCCTTTGCTGTTCAGCCAGCGCGCCACCGGCCACCCTTCCCGCCCCATACCGATCCAGCGATAACCACCGCCAGCGGCAATCAGCACCGCTTTACCGTTAGGGTTCTCCGGCACAAAGCGCTGAATACCGGGGCTGACAATGTTGGACCAGGATCCGTTCGCAGAAATGCGTAGCGCGCCTGTCGGGCCGCCGCCGCCTGGTGGTTCATCCGGCCATAGCGGGAAAAAGTCCTGACGGGCGAACAGGTTATCGGTGCTCATGGCAAGCATAAACGCACCGGTGCCCAATATGAACCGACGGCGACTAATCAAGATGCATGTCCAACATTCTCAGCAGGAAACAGGGAGGTTTTTGTTGAGCAACGAAGGGCGTGGCTCAGTGGCGAAATAGTATGCATATCGCACAGGAAATGCTACTGGCATCACACTTTTTTAATCGTGGAATGGAAAATATTCAGAAAGGGGACTATCAGGCCCTGTTCACCAGGGCCAGGCGGGGATTATTTAACGTTTTTGCTGGTGAAGGCTTCGTAATTATCTTTGGTGATCACCTGATACGGGATCCACATAAACTTGTCGCCATTTTTGCCATCAATGACCTGTTTTGCCATGGTAACTGCGCCTTTACCCTGGCCTGCGGCATCCTGGAAAACGGTTAATGCCAGCTTGCCGTTTTTGATAAATTGCAGCGCATCCGGGGTGCCGTCGATCCCGGCGACCAGAATATCTTTCTTGCCGCTCTGGTTCAGCGCCATAATCGCGCCAATCGCCATCTCATCGTTGTTGGCAGCTATCGCATCGATCTTATCGCCAGACAACAACCAGCCGGAGGTGACATCCACGGCTTCGTTACGCATCCACTGGGCAGACTGCTTCTCGACCACTTTCATCCCTTTATATTTGGCGATGACATCTTCCGTGGCTTTGGTGCGCTGGCGTGCCTCTTCCGCTGACAACGCGCCCATCAGAATGGCGACGTTACCTTTGTAGTTCATTTTTTTCGCCAGCGCCTCCATCTCCATGCGTCCACCCAGCAGCGAATCGGAGCCGACGTAGGCCATTTTTCCGCTCAGTTCGACTTCCGGTTTACGGTTGACGAAAATCAGCGGGATGTTGGCGCGCTTCGCCGCCTCCATCATCGGTTTTACCCCCTGGGTATCCACCGGATTGAGGATGATGGCGTCAACGCCCTGGTTAATAAAGTTCTCAACCTGCTGTACCTGTACCGCGACATCACCTTTAGCATCTTCAAACTGTCCCTGGATCTGCTCTTTTTCCATCTCTTTCGCCATCTGCGTTCGCAGAATGGAGACAAAGTTAAGATCGAAGTTCGCCAGAGCAACACCAATACGCAGATCTTTTGCCTGGGAAGCGGGTGCCAGTGCAAGAGCACCAATCAACAGTGCGATTTTATTCACGTTCATGGATGAATTCCTGTAGGTGTAGGTAAGTTATTATTTTGGGTAGTGAACGAAATGAACGACGCAGGTCCTCCTGAAAAAAGCGGCCAGGGCTGGCCGCATCATGGTTAATTAATCAAAGTGCGCTTTAAAACTTGCCAGGGCAGCTTCGCTGTCCCCGGACGCCCAGCCTTCCAGCGCAATGACCCCCCGATAATTCATGGCTCGCAGGGCTTTCGCCACTGCACGATAGTTAATCTCACCTGTTCCCGGCTCACAGCGGCCCGGCACGTCAGCGACCTGGATTTCGCCAATGGCATTTCCACTGCGCTGCACCAGTTCGATCAGATTGCCTTCGCCGATCTGCGCGTGGTACAGGTCAAGATTCATTTTCAGATACGGGCTGTTCACCGCCTCCACCAGCGCCAGCGTATCGGCGGCTTTGGCAAACGGCGTGCCCGGATGGTCAACAGCAAGGTTGAGATTTTCCAGGGTAAACACGCGCCCGGCCTTTTCACCCAGTGCGGCGAGTTTTTCCAGGGTACGCACGGCTTTTACCCACATCTCACCGGTGACAATCTCTACAGGCTTAACGGGCAGCCCCTGATTATCCAACCCTGTTCCGTGCAGGTTCAGGCTCGGGCAATTAAGACGTGCTGCTACGGCCAGCGACGCTTCGGCGCTGCTCAGCAGGTTGGCAATCTCGTCATCGTCCGTCAGATTGCCGGTCAGGTAGCCGGTCATGGAGGTGAAACGCGCCCCCGTTGCCGCCAGCGCATCAATGTCTTTATTGTTCCAGTGCCAGATCTCCACGCCGAAACCCAGTTGATGAATACGCTTCACACGTTCGATAAAGGGTAAATCCAGAAAAACCATTTCGGCTGAAACCGAAAGACGATAATCCGACATCGTTGTTATCCTCGTAATGGAATCGGTTTGCCCTGCTGGACAGAAGCAATACAGGCCAGCGCGATTTCCAGCGCATTACGCGCATCTTCCCCGGTCGCACGCGGCGTTTCGCCACGGGCGGCACAACGGACAAATTCAGTCAGCTCGGCAATGTAGGCATCGGCCAGCAGGTCGGTGTCCTGGCGAGAGGTATCGATAGCAATCCCGGCCGCGCCAAAACGCACGCAGTTATTCACGTTGATGTTGCCCATCTGGAACATGCCGTTATTGCCGAACACTTCTGCACGGACGTCATAACCGTAAACCGCTTCGAAGCTGGCATCCGCGACGGCAATTGCGCCGTTATCAAAGCGAATAGTCACCACCGAGGTATCCAGCAGCCCTTTGTCTTTGAAGTCCGGGCGCACCAGTGCGTCGGCGATGGCATACACTTCCACCGGTTTCGCGCCGGGGTTGCAGTGCAGCAGCGTGTCAAAATCGTGGATCAGCGTTTCCAGGTAGATAGTCCAGGGCGGGATGCCGCTCGGGTCGCGCAGTGGAGAAGGGTCGCGCGTCAGGGAACGAATCAGCTGCGGCGTGCCGATCTCACCATTTTTGATCCCGGCCAGCGCAGCAGCGAAGCCCGCTGCAAAACGGCGGTTAAAGCCCACCTGCAACACCACGCCCGCTGTTTTCGCGGCAGCAATCGCGTGATCCGCCTCTTCGAGGGTGATGGCCATCGGTTTTTCGCAGAACACATGTTTTCCAGCCCGCGCTGCCGCCGCCACCAGCTCCGCATGCGTGCGTGCCGGTGTCGCGATCAGCACCGCATCAATGTCCGGGTCATCGAGCATCAACTGGGGTTCGCTATAATATTTGCCCGCCCCCAACGTCTCAGCCAGACGCTGTGCCGCTCCCGGCACCGGGTCGGCCACCGCGGCCAGCACCGCACCCGGCACCTTGTGCGCCAGCGAGGTCGCATGGAAGCTCCCCATGCGCCCTGCTCCGATTAACCCCACACGCACGATCTGTTTTGTCACTGACATCTTGTTCCCCTTCAGGTGGCTGGCTGACTGTTTTTTTGTCGTTAAACAGACATAAGCAAACCCTATGCCAGAGTGCGGAACACCGCAGGGCGCGCCTTTCTCTTCCTGCTGCGATCACAAAATGAACACAAAAAAAACATGTCAACTTAACATGTCTATAAAATGGACATTCCATTTGGGGAGGATGCAAAATGAATCAACCGACATTAGCCGGTGCGATTAACGCAGAGTGTGATGGACAGCTGAGCTTGCCTGCGGGCAGTGATGCCAGCCGCTGGGACAGCCTGCTGGAACAGGCAAGGCGGGATTTTGATGCCGGGCGTGAGCCGGAGTTTGTGCGCCCGGATGTCCTCAGTTCGTGGAAAAGCAGCCGCGCCGCCGGGATTGATCCTGCACACTTTGCCTACACCTTCCCACCCGAAGAGCGGGTTAAACAGATTCTGGCCGATAACGCCGAGCTGATTGAAGTGGCGGGCAGCATTATGGAGAATCTGCTGGCTTATAACCCGGACGGCCACATTAATCTGACCGATGCACAGGGGATTACGCTCTCCTGCTGCGGGCGCGATCTGACCCCGGTGGGCAGCATTCTGACCGAATCAGAGATGGGCACCAACTGTACCGCACGCTGCCTGAAACAGCAGCGGCTGGTGTATATGCTCAACGGTGAAAACTGGAAATCTGCCTTGCGTGAGCGCCACCTGCAATGTGCTGCTGCGCCCATCCGCGATGCCGAGGGGCGGATGATCGGCGTACTGACGCTGACCGCCAGCCAGGATAATTTCCACTATCATACTCTCGGCACCGTGCAGGCGGCCGCCGAAGCCATCGGGCAGCAGCTGATCCTGCGTGCGCTACTGGCCGAGCAGAAGTCGATCCTCGAAACGCTGAACGAAGGGGTGATCGTGCTCGATCGATCAGGGGTGATCAAAACCATCAATCGCTATGCCCGACAGATCTTCCACGGACTGGCTCGCGCCGGTCATCAGGTGGATGAGGTGCTGAACCCGGAACATACGCGCCTGGCGACCATGACCTTCTGCAACGACCGCGAAATCGTCTTCAGTCCCGCAGAGAATCAGCGCGTCTGCTGCCTGGTGTCGGTGATGCCCGCACCGGGAGGCGGTAAGGTCATCGCCCTGCGCGAGAATCAGCGAATCCGGGCGATTACCCGCCGGGTGATGGGTGCCAGCGCCAGTTACACCTTTGATATGCTGTGCGGCAGCGCGCCTGCCTTGCAGGTGGCGATGGATAAAGCACGTAGCTGCTGCCGCAGCGACAGCACCGTGTTACTCACGGGCGAGAGTGGCACTGGCAAAGAGCTGTTTGCTCAGGCGATTCATAACGGCAGCCTGCGCTGCGGCGAGCCTTTTATTGCCGTTAACTGCGGTGCGCTGCCGCGCGATCTGGTACAGAGCGAGTTGTTTGGCTATATGGACGGTGCCTTTACCGGATCGCGACGCGGCGGTGCCGCAGGTAAGTTCGAGCTGGCAGAAGGTGGGACGCTGTTTCTGGATGAAATTGGCGATATGCCGCTGGAAGCGCAAACCAGCCTGCTGCGCGTGTTGCAGGAGAGCGAAGTGGTGCGTATTGGCGCCTCGCAGCCGGTGAAGGTCAATGTGCGCATTATCGCTGCCACCAACTGCAATCTGATCCGGGCAGTGGAAAGCGGGGCGTTTCGCCGCGACCTCTACTACCGGCTGAATGTGATTTCTATTCCCATTCCGGCCCTGCGCGAACGCAGCAGCGATATCCCGGCGCTGACCGAGTGGTTCCGCGAGAAAGTCTGCACCCAGTTGAAGAAGATTAACGTGCAGTTTACTGCTGGGGCAATGGACGCCTTAAGCCAGTACCACTGGCCGGGTAACGTCCGGGAGCTGGAAAACATTGTTGAGCGGGTGATCAATATGAACGACGGACTGTTTATCGATGTGCAGGAGCTGCCCGATGAAGTCACCCGACGCGCGCCCTCCGGCAGCGCGGTTCATCCGGCGGAACCGCAGCAGGCCGCTCGGCTGGATGTGAATGAGCGCGCGCATATTATTACCACGCTGGATGCGCTGAACGGCAATCTGCGCCAGGCGGCTCAGTTAATGGGGCTGTCACGCGCCGGGTTATATAATAAACTGAAGAAATATCAGATCAGTGCTGACGCGTTTCGCCGCTGATCGCTTCGGTCACTGCGGTGACCCCTTTCGCTGTGTTGACTGAGTGCTTATGTGGTTCGAACATCTGGATTTTGCCGTTATCCTGCTACAAATCGTATTAATTGATCTGTTACTGGGTGGCGATAACGCCGTGGTTATCGCCCTCGCCTGCCGCAAGCTGCCCCCGCATATGCAGAAAAAAGCGATTATTCTCGGCACGCTCGGGGCGATTGTTGCCCGCGTTGTGCTGCTGATTATTGCCGTTCATCTGCTGGCGCTGCCGTGGCTGAAGGTGGTTGGTGGCCTGCTGTTGCTGTGGATTGGCTTTAAGCTGGTTGGCAACGAAGAGGAAGAAGCCACCATCAATGGCGACAATCGTCTGTGGAAAACCGTGCTGACCATTACGCTGGCCGATGTGGTGATGTCGCTGGATAACGTGCTGGCCGTGGCGGCTGCCGGTAAAGGCAACGTCTGGCTGGTGTCGTTCGGCGTGTTGATCAGCATTCCGATCATCGTGATGGGCAGTAAACTGGTGCTGACGTTGCTGTCGCGCTTCCCGTTTATCGTCACGCTGGGTGGCGCGCTGATTGGCTGGATCGCGGGCAGTATGCTGGTCACCGATCCGGCGCTGCTGCCTTATACCGCTGCCATTGCGTATCTGTACTGGATGGCCGGAGCCATTGGGGCGCTATTGGTGGTGGGATACGGTGTGGTAAGACGCGAGCGGGCGTCGTAGGGGTCGGGCATGCCCGACCCGCATTAATACTGGGTGAGGCATGCCTCACCCCTACAAAAATGCGATGGTTTTCGGAGGCATTTAACCTGACGCTAAATCTTCTCTTTCTTCGACATACTGTCCAGATAACCCATCACAAACGCCGACAACACAAACGTCAGATGAATAATCACGTACCACAGTAGCTTGTTATCCGGGATATTCTTCGCATCCATAAACACACGCAGCAGATGGATAGAGGAGATCGCCACAATCGATGCCGCGACCTTATTTTTCAGCGATCCCGAATCCATCTTGCCCAGCCAGTTGAGCTTCTCTCTGTTCTCATCAATATCCAGCTTAGAGACAAAATTTTCGTAGCCGGAGAGCATCACCATCACCAGCAGACCACCGACCAGCGTCATGTCGATCATCGAAAGCAGCACCAGCACCATGTCATTTTCCGACATCTCAAGCACATGTGGCAGCAGATGGATCAGCTCCTGGAAAAACTTAATGGCCAGCGCCACTAATCCCAGCGACAGCCCGAGGTAAATCGGTGCCAGCAGCCAGCGCGCAGAGTAAATCAGGTTTTCGACGAAACGTTCCATAGCATCCAGTTCACAATTCAACAGGGCGAACAGTATACCCGATGGCTGATGACCTTTTTCAAGGCATGCGCACTGAAAACAGCGGAATTTAAGCGACTTTACGTTGAGGACATCAATAACATCCCCCAGCCTGGAATAGGGACGACTGGAATCAGCCTTCTCTTAACAGGTCGACATAAGCTTGATAGCTAAACATCTTCCCTCGTAAGCGACCCGTAGTTTCTACCAGCACACCAGCATTTTGTAATGTGCGGATAACAGTATTGGCCGTTGGGAATGACACACCAAGCGCTTCTGATGTTCGCTCGACTGTCATTTTCGGCATCGTTGGCAACATCAATTAGAGCCAGCGGGCACCTCATCCTGGCCACCCTGCGGCAGCAGATCGTTAATCGGGCGCATCATCTTTTTCATCTGGCGTTCATAGCCGAACGGGCTGCCCTGCCCGTTATCGGCATGCATCGTGATCGGTGCCTGCTGGCTTGCCGCAGCGGCCTGGGTGAAAGGATGAAGAGACAGCACCGCCAGCACGGCGGCCATTTTAGTCAACTGGCGCACGGGTCCTCCGGACTTAATGATATTGACGGAACTGAATGCGGTAATCGCGCGGGGTAACATTGAAGTGCTTTTTAAACACCCGCTGGAAGCACTGCTGGGAAGAGAAACCGAGGTCCATCGAAATCGCCATGATAGTTTTGGTCGAACCCACCAGACAGCGGGCGGCCTGATCAAGGCGGCGACTGCGGATAAACGTCGCCAGGGTGATGCCCCTTTGCTCTTTAAACGCCCGTTGCAGATGCCACTTTGAATAGCCGGATTTTGCCGCTACGGCTTCAATATTGAGGCCTTCTTCTAAGTGATCGTCAATCCAGTCGACGATCACGTCGACGATTTCATTTTTCATTTTTAGCTCCGCGATGACGGGCGCAGTACGCCCACTCCTGCCTTAAAAGAACAAGGAAGTTAGTTATTATTTTGATTTTATTGAAGTAATTGCGATATGAAAAAAAAGGGAGAACATATCAAAAAAACGTGGAAGGGATGGTATTAGACCGATTAAAATAGTTCAAATAGATAATATGAATCTTGGATAATAGACAGGGGCTATATGCCAGCTAACATGGATCTCAACCTGGTGCGGGTATTTATCGCTATCTATGAAACTCAGAGCGTCAGCGGGGCCGCCGCACGTCTGTTTATTACTCAGCCCTCTGCCAGCTACGCCCTGGGTCGGCTGCGGGATGCGACAGGTAATGAGCTGTTTAAACGCAGCCGCAAAGGGATGCAACCGACCCCAACCGCCAGCCAGCTTTATACGGTGTTTAAAAAGTCCCTGAGCGGAATTGAGAAGGCGGTGGCAGATACCCGCAGCTTCTCTCCGGACACATCCTTTCACAAATTTCGTCTCGCCCTCTCTGACCTCGGCGAGCTGCTGCTGCTGCCCGGCCTGGTGAAACATCTGCGCGCCGTTGCCCCTAACGTGCAGCTGGAAGTGATCCCGGTCGAGATGCGAAAACTGGATGAATGGTTGCTGACCGGAAAAGTCGATGCCGCGCTGTGCAGCCGTAACGAGAGTATTTCGCTGGCGCAGCGTGACCGGATGATGGATGAGCGTTATGTCTGCCTGCTGAACGGCCAGCACCCACGTATTGGCGACACCCTGACGCTGGATGCCTACCTGGAGGAACAGCACATTATTGTGTCGACCATCAGCGGGCATTACATGGTGGAGGAGCGGATAAAAGAGTATGGCTTTGAGCGCCGCATTGCGCTGGAAGTCCCGCACTTTGCGGCGCTGGGCGAGCTGATTGCCTCCAGCGACCTGCTGGTGACACTGCCTTCCAGCGCGGCGAAAATCTACGTCGCACGCGGCAACGGGCGCATCATCGCACTGCCGTTTGAGCTGCCGAATCTTGAGGTGTACCTGTACGGGCACACCGAGATCGGGGATATCACCGCCAAAACCTGGTTCTATAACCTGCTGAAAAACGTCAGTCCACAGCTGATGGTGCGCCGCTAACTAAGGGTTAGTCGTTGCGGCGCGGGCCACGGCTCCAGTAGGCCATAAAGCTGATGCACTCCGGCGACAGGCCACGCTCGCCAATCAGATAGCGGCGCAGCTGTTTAACAGCGCTGGACTCGGCAGCCACCCAGCCGTGAAAACGCTTATCCGCGCTATCGGCACGGTCCCAGAGGATGTCGCCCTCATTCTCTTCATGCAGCTCACCGCGCACCAGCGCACTTTCCGGCAGCGTTACCCGCTGTTGCACCGCCCCCAGCAACGCTTCACCATGAGATGCGCCGGTTGCTTCACGCGGCAGCCAGTGGATCTCGGCAAAGGCATAGTGGCTGAGATCCACGCAGTCGCCGCGTTTCGGCATTTCCAGGAACATCTGTAACTGCGGCGGGTTGCTCCAGCCAGCCAGCTGTTCAAGGATCGCTTTCGCCGCCGGGAGTGCGGTTTCATCTGCGACGACCAGCGCGTGCTCCACATCCGGGTGCGGGTCCCACTCGTAGCCACCGCTACTGGTTGGACAGGCGCGGTTCGGTGCCACCATTTGCAACGCCGCACCCGGCTCTGCATTCAGTGCCCAGGCAGAAGCCGGGCCTTCGGTGCCGTGCATCACAAACTCGACTTCCACTTCCCCGGCATCAGCATTAACGTGGCGAAGGGTATAGGTGCGGGCGATCGGGCGGATGTCCTGCGGCATCGCGCGCGCTGTTTCCCACCAGGTTTTCTCCCCTTCATCGGTGAGCGTGGATGGCGTGCCGTTGAGGGAGGGAAACAGCAGTTTGATCCGCTGATCCGGTGCATCCATCTTCATCTGACGCACGTCATCACCGCTGAACACGCAGCGCAGCATCGAAGGTGAAAGTACCTGCTTACGCGCCAGCACCACATTAAACAAGCGATAACCCTGAACACTCGCCATAAATCCGCCTTGTAAACCTGAAAGCCGCGCACGTGTGATAACGCACATAAGGTCGGCAAGAATAGCAAAGCCAGATGATAATGAGAATGAGAACGAGGCTTCTTTACATCTTGAGTACGGAATAACGGATTGATCCCGGCGCAAAAAGCCGTCAACGTAGCACTTTCCCTGTGGTAAATGCGGAGCGCACCGATGTCCCTGACTGTCCTGATGCAACTGGCCGATATTCCGGCCAGTCAGTGGGATGCCCTGGCCCCCAACTCTCAGCCTTTTTTACGCCATGCTTTTCTCTCTGCGCTGGAAGAGAGCGGCGCGGTGAGCCGTGCTTCAGGCTGGCTGCCGCAGCATCTGCTGTGGGTGGAGGACGGAACGCCGCGCGCGGCCATGCCCGGCTATGCGAAAAATCATTCGATGGGGGAATACGTTTTCGATCACGCCTGGGCAGAGGCCAGCGAGCGGGCCGGTATTCCTTATTATCCGAAGTGGCTGTCGGCGGTGCCGTTCAGCCCGGTCAGCGGCGCACGGCTGCTGGGCGACGATCGCGCGGCAGCGCAGCTGTTACAGGCCTTACCTGCGTTTCTGGCCGAACGGCAGCTTTACAGCGGCCATATTAATTTCAGCGATGAGCGCATTCGCCAGGGGCTGGAGCAGGATCCGCGCTGGCTGCCGCGCCTCGGCTGTCAGTATCACTGGCACAACCGGGGTTTTCGCGATTTCCAGGATTTTCTCGATCTCCTCACCTCGCGCAAACGCAAACAGCTGCGTAAAGAGCGCGAACTTGTCGCCAGCCAGGGCGTGGAGTTTGTCTGGTATCAGGGCGCAGAGGTGACAGAAGCGCAGTGGGATTTTGTGTACGCCTGTTACGCCAATACCTATCGCGTGCGCGGCCGTCAGCCTTACCTGCCACGCGTGTTCTTCAGCCTGCTGGCAGAACGGATGCCGGAAGCGATTCGCGTGGTGATCGCCAGCCAGCACGGAGATCCCGTCGCGATGGCGTTCAGCCTGGTGGATGGCAACACCTTCTATGGCCGCTACTGGGGCTGCCTGGAAGAGTTCAACCGCCTGCATTTTGAAACCTGCTTCTATCAGGGGATGGAGTACGCCATTGAGCACGGGTTACAGCGTTTTGATGCGGGGGCGCAGGGTGAACATAAGCTGATCCGCGGTTTCGAACCGGTGCTGACGGAATCCTGGCACCTGCTGCGCCACGCCGGGCTGCACGATGCGGTCGCTGATTTTCTGCATCAGGAGCGTGACGGCGTGCGCAACTGGGCCGAAGACGCTAAAGCATCGCTACCGTGGCGGCAGCCCGATGGGCAATGACACCCGTCGGGCATGATTTATTCTTCGCCAACAAATCCGCCGGTCTGGTGACGCCACAGGCGCGCATACAGGCCGCCTTTCGCCAGCAGTTCGCTGTGGCTACCTATCTCGGCAATCCTGCCCTGCTCCAGCACCACCAGCCGATCCATACGGGCGATGGTCGACAGCCGGTGAGCAATGGCAATCACGGTTTTGTCGCCCATCAGCGTTTCCAGGCTCTCCTGAATGGCGGCTTCCACTTCCGAGTCCAGCGCCGATGTCGCTTCATCCATAATCAGGATCGGCGCATCCTTCAGCAGTACGCGGGCAATGGCAATACGCTGGCGCTGACCCCCGGACAGCTTCACGCCGCGTTCACCTACATGCGCATCCAGCCCGGTGCGGCCCTGCAAATCGGACAGCAGCGGGATAAACTCATCGGCCTTCGCCTGATGAATCGCACGCGTTAGCGCCTCTTCGCTGGCATCCGGGCGGCCGTACAGCAGGTTGTCGCGAATCGAACGGTGCAGCAGCGAGGTGTCCTGGGTGATCATGCCAATCTGTGCGCGCAGGCTCTCCTGGGTGACATCGGCAATGTTCTGACCATCAATCAGAATGCGGCCGCCGTTCAGGTCATACAGCCGCAGCAGCAGATTCACCAGCGTGGATTTTCCGGCACCGGACGGGCCAATCAGGCCGATTTTTTCACCGGGCCGGATAGTCAGTTGCAGGTCATCTATCACCGTGCGTTCGCCGCCGTAGTTAAAGCGGATAGCATCAAACTGGATTTCGCCCTGCTGCACCCGCAGCGCAGGTGCCTGCTCTTTATCACTGACGTTGACCGGCTGGGCAATGGTTTGCAGACCGTCCTGCACCATGCCGATATTTTCAAAGATGCCGTTCACCACCCACATGATCCAGCCGGACATGTTGACGATGCGGATCACCAGCCCGGTCGCCAGCGCAATCGCCCCAACGCTTAACAGTGACTGCGTCCACAGCCACAGCGCCAGCCCGGTGGTGCTGATAATCAGCAGGCCATTCAGCGTGGTGACCACCACATCCATACCGGTGACCATCCGTCCCTGACTGCGGGTTTTTACCGTCTGGTCGCCAATCGCCTCACGTGCGAACTGGCGCTCCAGATCGCTGTGGGCAAACAGTTTCAGCGTGGTGATATTGGTGTAACCGTCAACGATGCAGCCCATCAGACGCGAACGGGAATCACTGGACGCCACCGAACGGGCTTTGACGCGCGGCACAAAGTAGCGCAGGCACAGCACATAGCCAGCAATCCAGATCAGCAGCGGGATGGTCAGCCGCCAGTCGGCTTCGGCGAACAGCACCAGCGTGGTGATGGCGTAAATCAGCACGTGCCACAGGGCATCGACCGCCTGCACCGCCGAGTCACGCAGTGCGTTGCCGGTCTGCATGATGCGCTGGGCGATGCGCCCGGCGAAATCATTCTGGAAGAAGTTCAGGCTCTGGCGCAGCACGTAGTTATGATGCTGCCAGCGGATCATGCTGGTCATGCCGGGGTTGATGGTCTGGTGTACCAGCAGATCGTGCAGGCCAATAAACAACGGCCTGAAGACCAGCGCCACAACGACCATCCACAGCAGTTCGCTGCCATGGTCGCTAAAGAAGGTGGCGGCGGGGCTGATATTTACCAGGTCGATAATGCGGCTGAGATAGCGGAACAGCGCCACTTCGATCAGTGAGGCGATCAGTCCAATCACCAGTAACAGCGCGAAGCATGGCCACACCTGACGCAGATAGAACAGATAGAATGCCCAGAGGTTGTTGGGCGGCGTGTCGGCCGGGGCATCCCTGAAGATGTTGATCATCCTTTCAAAACGGCGATAAAACATAAAGCGGGCTCACTTGTACGGCAGGAACGTTCAGCTTAGTGCATAACCGATACGGGGGTCGACCTCCAGGGAGTTTCCCACAAATTTTAGTGGCTGACACTCTGGCTTCAGGTCTGGGGCCAGTTTGAGCACGCCGGATCGGCAACTGCCGCATCCATGCGGGCCTCGGCACGCGACGTCCTGTCGCGTGACGCCCGGCTTACCTCAATCTGGCCCCATCCCCGCAGAACCGTTGCCCGCTGTGGGTTTTAACACCGCTACGGCCCTACACCAGCGGCACCACCCGCAGCCGAGCCCCATATTTCGCGCGCTGTTTCAGCGCCGGGGACTCTTCGGTGATAATCATTTCAATCTCTGGCAGAGGGCACACATGCGCCAGCGCGCGATAACCCATCTTACTGCTGTCCACCAGCACCACGGTTTTCTCTGCCGCCGCGATCATCGCCTTTTTCACCGGTATTTCGACGGTGTTGATGTTGGTGATACCGCTGTCAAAGTGCACGCCTTCGGCACCCAGAAACGCCCAGTCGACGTGCAGGCTGTTGATCTTATCCACCGTCTCCTGACCAATCAGGGTATACACCGCATTCAGCATCATTCCCCCGGTCACGTGAATGGTGATCCCCGGACAGGCACTCAGCGCCACTGCGGTCAGCACATCATTGGTCACTACGGTCAGATTACGCTTGTCGCGTAACGCCAGCGCCAGTTCATACACGCTGGAGCCGTTATCCAGTATCAGCGACTGACCGTCCTGCACCAGGCTTGCCGCATAACGCGCAATCGCCGCTTTCGCCGGATTGTTCATCTGGCGACGCACGTTGTACGGCGTATCCAGATTGCTCTCCGTGACACCCGATGCCGGCAGCAGGCCACCATGCGTGCGCATCACCATCCCGGTTTTTTCCAGCAGCGACAGGTCGCGGCGGATAGTGGAACTGTCAACACCGAACACGTCGGACAGCTCCACGGCGTTCAGATAGCCTTTTTCCCTGATCATCTCAATTATTTGCAATCGTCTTTTTGATGCGCTCATGTGTCCTTCCTGTTGCGATACCTGCACACTTTCATGCACATACTGTCTTAACCTTGCCCATGTGTCATTATAGCAGACAAAAAATAAGCAAATATTTGTGATAATGCGCGAATAATGCACATTGACTGCGCGAATTCGTGCAGCTATGTTTACTACATCGGAAACAACTTGTGGCAGGGCACTATCAATGTCAGCAACGACTCTCAGCGAATACGAAAAAGATATTGAGCAGCAGGTCGAGGCCCTGCGCGACCAGCTGGCTTACCCGCTGCCGCAGGCACTCAGCGCACTGGATCTCAATCACTACGATCGTATTGTGCTGGCCGGAATGGGATCCTCTGATTACGCACTGATCCCGATCGAACGTGAACTGATCGACCGCGGTTACCCGGTATGGCGTATTGATGCGGGCAGATTGCTCGATATGCCACACCTGGTCACCGCCAACAGCCTGCTGTGGGTGACATCGCAGTCGGGAATGAGTGGTGAAGTCGTGGCGCTGCTCAACAGCATCACGCCGCCAAAAACGCTGATTGGCGTCACCAATGATGCCACCAGCAAACTGGCAAAAAAGGCACAGATTCAGGTATTGCTGCACAGCGGGTCAGAAGCCACCGTCAGTGCGAAAAGCTACCTCAACACGCTCGTCGCCAGTTACCGGGTGTTGTATGCCCTGACCGGGCGGGATGAAAAGCCCTTGCTGGCAACGGTACAGGCTATTCTGCCCGATATCGCGCAAATTATTTGCCAGCGCGCCGAGGCACAAACACTCAGCGATGCGCTGCTGGCCCACAGCCTGCCTCGTGTAGCGATGATTGGTATCGGGAACGATGCCGCCACGGCGTTAACCGGGGCACTGATTACGAAAGAAGCGTCCAAAGTGGCCGCAGAAGGGTTTATCGGCGGGCAGTTCCGCCACGGCCCGATGGAAACATCCGGCGCAGGAATGCTGGCGCTGCTGTTTGGTGATGGCAGCGACAGTACCCTGAATACCCTGGCAGCCGATTTGCTCCATAATGGGACGCTGGTGGTCAGCGTCGGGCCGGAGCAGTACGCCGACAGCGTGCATCTGCCTACACCCGCTGAACCGCTGCCGCGTTTACTCTGTGCCATGCTGTGGGTCCAACACCTGACCGTCACACTGGCGCGGGGAAATGGGCGGGTACCGGGGGAATTTCTCTACGGCCAAAAGATAACGGTGAAAACATGACAACCTCTGACGCACTCTCTCTACGGGCAGGCATCGATATCGGTGGTACCGGCACACGCATTATTTTGCTGGCCGGGCAGCGCGAAATCGCGTCAGAAACCGTTCCAACCGCGTGGTTCGCCACGCTGCCCGCCTGGCAACGTGCCAGCGCTCTGGCAGAGAAAGTGCGTCAGTTACTGCCCGCCGGGCAGCGTTTAGCCAGCCTCGGCATTGGTGCCAGCGGCCCGGTGAACATGAACAGCGAGATCATTGAAAACGAGGATACGCTGGCCTGCTTCTCCGGCTTCCCGTTAGCGTCACAGCTGCGGGAGCTGCTGGGTGTACCGGTGGCCATCGACAACGATGCCGTCGCTGCCGCCATCGGTGAGTTTCACTTAGGCGCAGGCCAGGGCAGTGGCCGCATGCTGATGGTCACACTCGGCACCGGCATTGGCGTGGCGATGCTGGAAGGCGGCACCCCATTTCGCAACATTGACGGCAGCCACCCGGAAGCAGGCCATATCCCGGTCTCCGATGACCCGGTGGTGTGTTACTGCGGATTGCAGGGTTGCTGGGAAATGCTGGCATCACGCGGCTGGCTTCAGCAGGCGCTGACCGCCGCTATCCCCGACCTGCGCTGGGATGCCACGCTCAGTCAGAGATTAAGCCAGTTGGCGGCGGAAAATCCGCGCATCAGCGGCATTCTTTATCAGTACGGCCAGATCGTTGGCCGGGGGTTGAATACCCTGCTGGCGCTGTATGGACCGGATGTAACGGTTCTCAGCGGCAGCGCAGCAGCACTGTTTCCGCTGTTTCAGGGAGGAATGGAGAAAGCGCTGGCGCGGGCCAGTGGCTATGCGGTGAACAAGCACATCATTCCATCTTCTCTGGGCGACGCGGCGGGCGCGCTCGGGGCGGCGATACTGCCAACACTTAGGGGAACCCGCCAACCATAATAAATAAGATCGACCTGTACCCGTCATTCTTCACGCCGCAGGTGCGTTGGCTGCACTCGTTCACCCCAGTCACATAGTTATCTATGCTCCTGGGGATTCACGAGCTGGCCGCCTTCCTGCAACGCGAATTATTCGAGTACAAAAAAGTTGTTCCAATAATAAAGTTCTACCTTTGAATTATTTACGACAATAATAAATGTCTGGGCCGATGATGTTGTGCGGCTCAGACATTCTATTGATCCAGGCGAATAAGACCTTGTTCTGACCGCTTCCTTTTTAGGTTAAATGGAGTAAGTAATGAAAAAATCCACCGCTTGCCTGATAACTCTGCTTGCCCTGAGTGCCTCCGGCGCTGCCTCTGCAAAAACACAACTCAACGCCCTGTTTATGTCTCAGGCCGCCTACAGCGAAAGCGACGTGCGTGCCATGACCAGCGATTTCGAAAAAGCCAACCCGGATGTCACCATTAATCTTGAGTTTGTGCCCTATGAAGCCCTGCACGATAAAATTATCGCGGCACGCGGCGCAGGCAGTGACGGCTACGATGTGGTGCTGTTTGACGATATGTGGCCCGCGGAATTTGCCAAATTTGGCCTGCTAAAAGATATCACCAGCCAGGTGAGCGCCGACGAGAAAGCGAAGGTGTTCGACGGTGCCTGGAATACGGTCAGCTGGGACAAAAAACTGTGGGGCATGCCGTGGATCCTCGACACCAAATATCTCTTCTATAACAAAGCGATGCTGGCAAAAGCTGGCATTGCGAACCCACCGACCACCTGGCAGCAGGTGATGGATCAGTCCAAGATTTTGCAGGATAAAGGCATCGTTAAATACCCGCTGGTGTGGAGCTGGTCCCAGGCTGAAGCGCTGGTGTGCGACTACACCACGCTGGTGTCAGCCTTTGGCGGCCAGTTCTACCAAAACGGTAAGCTGAACTTCAGCGATGCCGGATCGGTGAAAGCCGTCACCTTTATGAAAGAGTCGCTGGATAAGGGCGTCACCAACCCGAACTCTCGCGAGTATCTGGAAGAGGACGTACGTAAGGTGTTCTCCAATGGCGATGCCGCCTTTGCCCTGAACTGGACCTATATGTACAACATGGCCAACGATCCGAAGCAGAGCAAAGTGGCCGGTGATGTGGGGATTGTTCCGGCACCGTCGGAGCAGCCGGGCAAAGTGGCAGCGATGAACGGTTCGATGGGGCTGGGCGTCACCCAGACCAGCGCCCACCAGGATCAGGCCTGGCAGTATGTGCGTTATCTGACGTCGCAGCCGGTGCAGGATAAATACGCCAAACTCAGCCTGCCTGTCTGGAAATCCTCCTACGACGATCCGTCCGTACAGAAAGGCCAGGAGCCGCTGATAGCTGCGGCGAAAAAATCCCTCGATGTGATGCTGATGCGCCCGATTACGGCCGACTACTCGCGCCTGTCGAATGGTCTGCAACAGCAGCTTCAGCAGGTATTGCAAGGCCAGCAGACACCGCAATCAGCCATGGAAGCGGTGACGAAAAGCGCAGCCCGACTGCATTAAGGGAACGCCATGCTCAGTCTGCAACACCGTGAGCAGCGTCAGGCATGGGTGCTTCTGGCACCCATGCTGATCGTGATGGCCATGCTAACCGCCTGGCCGCTGCTGCGCACTATCTGGCTCAGTTTTACCGATGCCGAGCTGATCGGCAGCGGCGCACAGACCGGTTACGTCGGGCTGGATAACTATCTCTACGCCCTGACCGACCCGGATTTTCGTGCGGCGATTGGCCGCACGCTCTATTTCACGGTGATCTCCGTGGCGCTGGAGGGGGTGATCGGCGTGCTCGTCGCGCTGCTGCTGAACCAAAAATTTACCGGCCGCAACGTGCTGCGCGTGCTGGTGATCCTGCCCTGGGCGCTGCCCACTATTGTGAACGCCATGATGTGGCGACTGAATTTCAACCCGGATTACGGCAGCATTAATGCCCTGCTGACCCAGGCAGGGATTATCGACGGCTATCGCAGCTGGCTCGGTTCCCCGGACTCTGCGCTCAATGCGGTGATGCTGGCCGACGTATGGAAAAACTATCCGCTGGTGACGCTGCTGGTGCTGGCCGCCATGCAGTCGATTCCCGAGGATCTGTATGAAGCTGCGCGGCTCGACGGTGCGCCGGCGTGGCGGCGTTTTCGCGCCATCACCTTTCCGGCCATTGTCGGTGCGCTAAGTGTGGCACTGGTGCTGCGTACTATCGACGCGTTTAAAGTGTTCGACATCATCTATGTGATGACGCGCGGCGGCCCGGTCGACAGCACCAAAACCCTCAGTTTCTATGTCTATCAGGAGTCATTCAGCTATCTGCGGGCGGGCAGCGGGGCGGCTTACGCCATTCTGATGACGCTGATGTGCAGCGTGCTGATCGCACTGTATATGGCGATGCTCTACCGCCAGCGCCGCAGGAGTCTTGCTGATGAAACGTAAACTGCGCCGCGTTTTACTGTATGCCGCCGCTCTGCTGCTGGCGGCATCGATTCTCGGGCCGATGCTGTGGCTGTTTCTGATGAGCGTCAGCGCCAACAGCGATCTGACGCGTATTCCGCTGGAGTGGCTGCCGCGCCAGTGGGACTTCAGCCGTTACCGCGCGCTGTTGTCACTCACCCCCGGTCAGCCCGGCGAACTGTTTCTGCATGCGCTGGGCAACAGTCTGCTGGTGGCGGGTTTTGCCACGCTGATTTCCCTGCTGCTGGCGGTGCCCGCTGCCTTCAGCTTCTCGCGCTATGCCGGGCGCGATCTGTGGCTGTTCGCGGCGCTGGCGATCTATATGGTGCCGCCCGTGGCCTTTGTGCTGCCGCTCTATTTTGTGCTGCAACAACTCAGCCTGCTGAACACCCATCTCGGGTTGGTGCTGGTCTACTGCTCACTGATCCTGCCGTTCCTGACGTGGATGCTGAAAAACCAGTTTGATGCCCTGCCACGCGATATTGAGCAGGCAGCCCGCCTGGATGGCCTGCACTTCTGGCAAGTGCTGCTGCGTATCACGTTGCCGCTGGCAAAACCGGTGCTGGGTGCCTCGGCGCTGTTCGGCTGGCTGCTGGCGTGGGATGAGTTTTTCTATGCGCTGCTGTTTACCAGTAATCTCGATGCGCAAACGCTGCCCGTGACCATCGCCGGATTTACTGCCGGACGCGCCACCGATGACGGCCTGATCGCCGCCGTGGGTATCCTCGCCTCATTACCGCCGTTGCTGATCGCCATCTGGCTGCAAAAAAGCCTGGTGGGCGGGCTGGCCAGCGGCGGCAGCAAAGGTTAATTGTGTCGAAAACCGGGTCGGGCATGCCCGCGCCCTACAGGACGACGCAGCCTGTCCATTGTAGGGGCGAGGCATGCCTCGCCCGTCACCACAGGAAAACAGAATGGCACGCGTTGAACTGGTCAAAGTCACGAAACGTTACGATAAGCACACGGTGTTGCACCCGCTCGATCTGACGATTGAAGATGGCAGCTTTACCGTGCTGGTCGGCCCTTCCGGCTGCGGAAAATCCACCCTGCTGCGTCTGCTGGCCGGGCTGGACACGCTGTCTGACGGGGCGATCCTGCTGGACGATCGGCAGATAAACGATCTCGATCCGGCGGATCGCGATATCGCGATGGTGTTTCAGAGCTACGCGCTGTATCCGCATCTGACGGTGGCGGAAAACCTGGCGTTTCATATGCAGGTTAAACGGGTTAAGCGTGACGAACAGCAGAGCCGCATTGCACGGATCGCCAGCATTCTCGGCATTGATAAACTGCTGAACCGCTATCCGCGCGCCCTCTCTGGCGGCCAGCGTCAGCGTGTGGCGATGGGCCGGGCGATGATACGTAATCCGCAGGTGTTTTTGTTTGATGAACCGCTGTCGAACCTGGACGCCCAGCTGCGTATGGAGCTGCGTGCGGAGATCAAATCGCTGCACCAGCGCTTTAAAACCACTATGGTGTATGTCACCCATGATCAGGTAGAAGCCATGACGCTGGCCGACCGTATTGTGGTGATGCGCGATGGGATGATTGTGCAGCAGGGCAAGCCGCTGGAGATCTACGACCATCCGGTGAATACCTTTGTCGCACGCTTTATTGGATCACCGCCGATGAATCTGCTGGCAGGTGAGCTGGAAACGCGCGATGGCCTTCCCGGCGTAAACTGTAACGGACTGTGGTTTCCTCTGCCCGCTCGCTGGCACGACAGCGCCCGGCAACAGGGATCGCAGCCGGTGATCGTCGGGTTGCGCGCCCATGATTTTATCCAGACAAGCCACACCGCCCATCCCCCCGCGCTGCTGAAGGTGCTGGAAGTGACCGGCGAATCCAGCCTGCTGCACGCCGAATGGCAGGGCTTTCCCCTGCATATTCAGTTCGCCGGGCGCGTGGCGCTGGACCCCCTGCAATCCCTTGCGCTTGATATCAATCCCGAAAAAATCCATCTGTTTGATGCACAAAGCGGTACGCGGCTGGTTTAATGGTGTCATCAGGGCGAGACATGCCCGAAAACGTGGGCGAGGCATGCCTCGCCCCTACGTGACCTCATCGTAGGGGCCGGGCATGCCCGGCCCGTTTTTCTGTAAACAAGGGAAAACCGTGGAACGTCTGGATTGCGATCGAATGTTTGTGGCGGTGCTGGAACTGGGCAGCTTTGCCGCCGCGGCGGCCCGGCTGGGGACCAGCAGCGGCCAGGCCTCTAAGCTGGTGTCTAAACTGGAAAAAGAGCTGGGCGTGCAGCTGCTGAAACGCAGCACGCGCGCACTGTCCCCCACTGAAGTCGGGCAGGCCTATTTTTCCCAGGTCAAACATCTGCTGGATGAATGGGATGCGCTCGATGCTTCGGTGCGCCACGCGGCGGGGAAACCCTCGGGGCGCATCAAACTCAGCGCCCCCATCACGTTTGGTGCCAGCCAGCTGGCTCCGGCGCTGATCGCCTTTGCCCGCGAGTTCCCGGAAATTGAACTGGATGTCAGCTTCTCTGACCGCGTCGTCAATATCGTTGATGAAGGATTTGACGTCGCCATCCGCATTGGAAAACTGAGCGACAGCAGCCTGATCGCCCGCCGCCTGATCGATATGCGCGTGGTGATCGCCGCCAGCGATGACTATTTGCAGCAGCACGGTATTCCCACGCACTATCCGCAGTTAGCCGAACATAACTGCATTATCGACACCAATTTCCGCGATCCTTATCACTGGCCGTTCGGCAGCGAGGGCGAAACCGTGCCGGTGCATGGTCGTCTGCGCTTTTCCAATGCCGAAGCCTGCCTGATCGCTGCACTCAGCGGGCTGGGTATTGCCCGGCTGCCGACTTTTATTGCCGGGCCAGCCCTGCGTGCAGGGACCATCCGGCCTCTGCTGATAGAGAGTGAGATCCCCCCGCTCGGCCTGCACGCCGTCTATCCTCCCGCCCGCCATCTGGCGCACAAAGTCCGCGCGCTAATCGACTTTCTGGTCCACTACTACGCCGGGAAACCGGAGTGGGATCAGGGCTGGTGATTCGTTCCAAATCGGAAGGAATCATTGCGTGATTGGCGGGATAATCAGCACTGAGGAATGAGTGTAGAGTGTGTCTTATCAACTCTGGCACTCACACTTTATAAGGCACCTCATCATGACTGATACCCGTACCGCCCCCTGGGCCGCGCTGATCCTGCGTCTTTCTCTTGGCATCCTGTTCCTGGCACACGCTGGCCTGAAGTTTTTTGTCTTTACTCCGGCGGGCACCGCGAAATTCTTTGAGTCACTGGGCCTGCCCGGCGGGCTGGCTTACGTCACCATCGTCTGGGAAGTGCTGGGTGCTGTGGCACTGATCGTCGGCTACCGTCCGCGCATTGCCGCTCTGCTGCTGATCCCGGTCCTGTTGGGTGCGATTGCTACCGTTCACGGTCCGGCCGGTTTCTGGTTCACCAACCCGAACGGCGGCTGGGAATACCCGGTATTCTGGACCATCAGCCTGCTGGTACTGGCGTTGATCGGTGACGGAAAATACGCGCTGAAAGCCTCCCTGCCTGCTTCACGCCTGAACTGAGAAACGACTGATGCTGGTAAACGGTAAATGGACGGCAGAGTGGCACCCGGTACAGGCCACGGATGAAAAAGGTGGCTTTGTTCGTCAGACTTCCAGCTTCCGTCACTGGGTGACGGCGGATGGCAGCAGCGGCTTTCTGGCCGAGCCGGATCGCTACCACCTGTATGTGGCGCTGATCTGTCCGTGGGCTTCGCGCACGTTAATCGCCCGTAAGCTGAAAGGGCTGGAGGCGGTCATCAGCGTCTCCGTCGTTGAGCCACAGCTGACCGATGAAGGCTGGCACTTTGGCGACTTCCCTGGCGCAGACCGCGATACGCTGAACCATGCGGAATACCTGCATCAGTTGTACACGCGTGCCGACGACAGTTTCACCGGGCGGGCAACGGTGCCGGTGCTGTGGGATAAGAAAACCGGCACTATCGTCAGTAATGAATCGGCCGATATCGTGCGCATGTTCAACAGTGGCTTTGGTGCGCTGGCCACACAGTCTGTCGATCTGTACCCTGAAGCCCTGCGGGCCGAGATTGACGCGCTCAACGCGGAGATCTATCCGCGCCTGAACAACGGTGTTTACCGCGCCGGGTTTGCCACCACCGCCATCAGCTACCGCGAAGCCTTTAATGATGTGTTCGGGATGCTGGCTGAGCTGGAAACACGCCTGAGCAACCGTGGGCCTTATCTGTTTGATGATGTCCTGACCGAAGCCGATATTCGCCTGTTCGTGACGCTGATCCGCTTTGACGTGGCCTATCACGGTCTGTTTAAGTGCAACCTGCGTCAGTTACGCGACTTCCCGGCGCTGAATGCTTACCTGCAACGTCTGCTGGCGCTGCCCGGCGTTCGCGAGACGGTCAGTATCGATCATATCAAGCAGGGCTATTACTCTATTAAGGCACTGAACCCCAACGGGATTGTGCCCGCCGGGCCAGACATGAGCGGCTACGGTTTTTAATCTGATTTACGAGGCAAACAATGTCGAAAGGATTGGTTATTTTACTGCACGGCGTTGGCAGCAGCGGCGATGATCTGGCAGGCCTGGGCGACCACTGGGCACCCACCCTGCCTGGCGTCAGCTTTGCCAGCCCCAATGCACCGTATCACTTTGAACATGGCGCAGGCTGGCAGTGGTTCAGCCTGGCGGGTATTACTCCGGAAAACCGTCCCGCACGTGTGGCTGAAGCGCGTGCCGCCTTTGACCAGACACTACAGGCGATCCTCGATCAGCATCAGATGAGCGACAGTCTGGATAAGGTGTTCCTGGTCGGCTTCTCACAGGGGTCGATTATGGCACTGGATGCGCTGGTGTCGGGCCGTTGGCCGGTCGCCGGGATTGTGGCGTTCTCCGGTCGGCTGTCGTCACCACAGCCGTTCACCCCGGCACTGAATACGCCGGTACTGGTGCTGCACGGCATGGCCGACGGCGTGATCCCGGTGCAGGAAGGCCAGGCGGCAGAACAGCGTCTGCGTGACCTCGGCGTGCAGGTGACCAGCCAGTTCGAACCGGGCGTCGGCCATACCATTTCAGCGCAGGGTGCAGCGCGTGCCGCAGAATTTATTGCGGCACATCAATCCAAATAATCCTCAATCAGCGGTGGCGGGGTGAGTGGCAGGCTGATGATAAAGCGTGCCCCGCCCTGTGGTCGGTTCTCTGCATGGATAGTGCCGTCATGCAGAGTGACTATTGCCTGACAAATCGCCAGCCCCAGCCCGACCCCCGGCACGGCCGACTCTTTGTTACCCCGGGAGAACTTCTCGAAAATCCTCTGCTCCTGACCGCTGGCAATGCCCGGCCCGTCATCCCACACTTCCAGCATCAATCGTTGCGCTGAAGGCTGTGTGGCACGTATCCCGATGTTCGCCGCAGGACCTGCATATTTCAGTGCATTTTCCAGCAGATTACTGATCACCCGCTCCATTAGTGGACCATCGACGTCCATCAGCAGCATCGGAGGCAGGTCGAGCGAGATAGTGCGCCCGGCCAGCAGTGCGGATAGCTGACGCAGCGTGCTGCCGACTAATTCGTCCAGCGCCATCCACTCACGCTTCAGCTGAAAACCACCGGACTGCAAGCGCGCCATATCCAGCAGGTTATTCACCAGCCGGATGGTGTTCAGCGTCTGCTCACGCATAGCACTGGCCTGCGGCGCATACGGCGAGTGCTCTGAGGCCAGATCGAGGGTAAGAATTTCAGCCTGACCAAACAGCACCGTCAGCGGGGTGCGCAGATCGTGGGAGAGCGCAGACAACAGCGCATTACGCAGCTGTTCACGTTCTGCCGCCAGCCTGGACACCGCCTCGCGCTGGCTGAGGTTCATGCGTTCCAGCGCGTTGGCGATCAGCACGGTGAAGGTTTCAACCAGCCGCTGCTGCTCGGGGATCATCAGCTGACGCAGGTTGAGAGGCTCGAGGATCAGCAGGCCCAGCGTTTCACTGCCGCTTTTCAGCGGCAGCATCTGCCAGGGGACACCCGGCAGCGTATCGGTTCCGGCCCCGGCAGGCTGCCCTTTATCAAAGCTCCAGCGGGCAATCGCCCGATCCGGTACGGCGCTAAGATGGGCTTCCCCCACCGCCACCAGCTCGCCCTGTTCGTCGGGCAGATAAAGCTCACTGCGGGCCTGCAAGGTGCTCTCTACACTGCGCTGGAGCGTGGCGGCAATATCACGCTGACTGAGCGCCCGACTGAGCGCTTTCGCCATCTCATACAGATGGTGCGCACGCTGCTCACGGTAACGCGCCACCCGGGCCTGATAACGCACCCCGGCGGTCAGATTGCCGACGATGACCCCCACCGCCAGCATCACGCTAAATGTCACCAGATACTGCACGTCCGATACCGCCATCGTCCCGGTCGGTGCCACGAATACCAGATCAAAGGCGACAATGTTCAGCAGTGTCGCCACCACTGACGGCCAGCGCCCGTAGCGCAGCGCGACAATCACCACCGCCAGCAGATACACCATCACCAGGTTAACCGAATCAACCGCTGGCAGCAGCCAGCGCCCGGCTACCGTCACCAGCGCACAGAGTAACAACGCGGCGGCGCAGCCCCGCAGCTGCGCATGCCATTTACCTTCATTGCCGCCTGCGCGGGAAGCCAGCGGACTGGCGGCATCTGGCGGCGGGTCATCCAGCGCGACGATCAGAATATCGAGATCCGGTCCCAGTTCGCCCAGGCGGTCGGCAAAACGTTCGCGCCACCAGCGCCGGGTCGGACGGCGGCCAATAATAATTTTGCCAAGGTTGTGCTCGCGGGCGTAACGCAGCACCGCGCTGGCTTCGCTCGGATCCGACAGCGTGGCAGTTTCCGCGCCGAGGTCCTGCGCCAGTTGCAGCGTGCGCAGAATGCCGCGCCGCCGCGCTTCAGAGAGGCGATGCAGACGCGGGGTTTCGACATACACAGCGTGCCACACGCTGTCGAGCCGGGCCGCTAAGCGGGCAGCGCTGCGCACCAGCTTTTCACTGCCGCTGTTATCACCAATGCACAGCAGGATGGCATCACGCGTGTGCCAGACTTTTTCGCGTCCCTGGGTATCACGCCAGGCGCGCATCTGGTCATCGACGCGGTCGGCGGTGCGCCGCAGCGCCAGTTCACGCAGCGCGATCAGGTTACCTTTACGGAAGAAGTTTTCGATGGCGCGCTCGGCGCCCTTGCCGATATAGACCTTGCCCTCTTTCAACCGCTGACGCAGGTCATCCGGCGGCAGGTCCACCAGCACCACGTCATCGGCAGCATCGAAAAAGGGGTCAGGCACAGTTTCACGCACGCGGATGCCGGTAACGCCACCGACCACATCGTTCAGGCTTTCCAGATGCTGAACGTTGACGGTGGTGATCACGTCAATGCCCGCGTCCAGCAGCTCTTCAATGTCCTGCCAGCGTTTCGGGTGGCGTGAGCCACGGGCGTTGCTGTGCGCCAGCTCGTCCATCAGGATCACCGCCGGATGGCTGGCCAGCGCGGCATCAAGGTCAAATTCGAGGTGGCGATGCTGCCCGGTGGCACGTCGCGGCAATATCGTCAGCCCGGCCAGCAGCGCGGCCGTTTCCGGGCGGTTATGGGTTTCCACCACACCCACCAGTACCTCCAGCCCCTGCGCACGCAGACGGCGAGCTTCCTGGAGCATCGCCCAGGTTTTCCCTACGCCGGCGCAGGCACCAAAGTAAATTTTCAACTTACCGCGATGGCTTTCTGCCGCCAGGCGCAGTAGCGCATCCGGGTCAGGGCGCTGGAGTTCGTCGTTCATCTGATTCCTTAATGTTGCAGTGCATCCAGTGCCAGGTTTAGCGTCAGCACGTTAACACCGGGTTCGCCGATAAAGGCCGGGCGCGGCGTCACCGTATTATCGGCAATCAGCCGTTCAACCGTATCCAGTGGAAGCTGACGCGCCTGCGCTACGCGGGATGCCTGCCAGCGTGCCGCCGCAGGTGAAATTTGCGGGTCCAGCCCGCTGCCGCTGGCAGTGACCAGATCGACTGGCACCTGATGGCTGGCCTGCGGGTTTGCGGCACGAAGTGCCGCCACGCGTTCAGCAATAGCCTGGTCCAACGCCGGGTTGCTGCCTGCCAGATTGCTGCCGCCCGATGCCAGCGGATTATACGCCACATCGCCCGTGGCCGATGGCCGCCCCTGGAAATAGTCCGCACGCGTGAAACGTTGTCCGATCAGGGCCGAACCGCGCACGGTGCCCTCCAGGCGCAGCAGTGAACCGTTGGCCTGCTGCGGGAACCACCACTGTGCCAGCCCGGTCGTTAGCAGAGGATAGAGCAGCCCGGTGACCAGCGTCAGTAATATCAGCAAAAACAGAGCAGGACGTAATTGGCTCATCATTTTTTCCTTATGCCATACCCAGCAGGGTCAGCAGCATATCAATCAGTTTAATCCCGGCGAACGGCACCAGCAGACCGCCGACACCATACAACCACAGGTTACGACGCAGCAACGCGGCAGCACTCAGCGGGCGATAGCTCACCCCTTTCAACGCCAGCGGGATCAGGAACACAATCACCAGCGCGTTAAAGATCACCGCCGACAGAATCGCGGAGTTGGGCGAGTGCAGCTGCATCACATTCAGCATATTGAGCTGCGGCAGCGTGGCAGCAAACGCGGCCGGGATAATAGCAAAATACTTCGCCACATCGTTGGCGATGCTGAACGTGGTCAGGGAACCGCGCGTCATCAGCATCTGTTTCCCGATATGCACCACTTCCAGCAGTTTGGTCGGGTTGGAGTCGAGATCCACCATGTTACCCGCCTCTTTTGCCGCCTGGGTGCCGGAGTTCATGGCGACCGCCACATCAGCCTGCGCCAGCGCCGGGGCATCGTTGGTGCCATCACCGGTCATCGCCACCAGCCGTCCTTCGGCCTGATACTGGCGGATCAGCGCCAGCTTGGCTTCAGGCGTCGCTTCTGACAGGAAATCATCAACCCCGGCCTCGGCGGCAATCGCGGCGGCAGTCAGCGGGTTATCCCCGGTGATCATCACCGTTTTAATGCCCATTTTACGCAGCTCGGCGAAGCGCTCTTTAATGCCGCCCTTCACAATATCTTTCAGCTCTACCACGCCCAGCACCGTCGCGCCATCGCACACCACCAGCGGTGTGCCGCCTGCACGTGCCACCTGCTCCACAAGGCCGTTAACCTCTGACGGGAACTGGCCGCCGTTGCTGTCGATATAGCGGCGCACTGCATCCACCGCGCCTTTGCGCACGGTGCGGTCCTGGACATTCACGCCGCTCATGCGCGTCTGCGCCGAGAACGGAATAAACGTCGCATCCAGGCTTTTCAGGTCGCGTTCGCGCAGATTAAATTTCTGCTTCGCCAGCACCACAATACTGCGCCCTTCCGGGGTTTCGTCGGCCAGCGAGGCCAGCTGTGCCGCATCGGCCAGTTGCTGTTCGCTGATGCCCGAGGCAGGCAGAAACTGTGTCGCCTGGCGGTTACCCAGCGTGATGGTGCCGGTTTTATCCAGCAGCAAGACGTCGACATCTCCGGCCGCTTCAACCGCGCGCCCACTGGTGGCGATCACGTTGGCCCCCAGCATCCGGCTCATACCCGCCACGCCAATCGCCGACAGCAGGCCGCCAATCGTCGTGGGGATCAGGCAGACCAGCAGCGCCACCAGTACCGTCAGGTTGACCGGGTTACCCGCCCAGGCCGTAAACGGATAGAGCGTGGCGGTAGCCAGCAGAAACACGATAGTCAGCGCCACCAGCAGGATGGTCAGGGCGATCTCATTCGGCGTTTTACGCCGCTTGGCCCCTTCCACCATCGCAATCATCCGGTCGAGGAAGGTTTCCCCCGGGTTAACAGTACACTGCACCACCAGCCAGTCAGAGAGAATACGTGTCCCCCCGGTCACCGAGGAGAAGTCACCGCCGGACTCACGGATCACCGGTGCGGATTCCCCGGTAATAGCGCTTTCATCCACTGATGCACCGCCCACCAGAACCTCGCCGTCACAGGGGATCATATCGCCCGCTTCCACCAGTACCCAATCGCCTTTACGCAGCGACTCCGCTGCCACTGACTGGTGGCTGGCACCGTATTCCGGCGCGGCAAGTTTTTTGGCAAAGCTGGTTTTAGTGATGCCTTTCAGGCTGTTGGCCTGGGCTTTACTGCGCCCTTCCGCCAGCGCTTCCGCCATATTGGCAAACAACACGGTAAACCACAGCCAGACGGCGATGGCGGCAGTAAAGCCCGCTTCACCTGGCGTTTTCCCGGCAACCATCGCGATAGCCAGCAACGTGGTCAGCACGCTACCCAGCCACACCACAAACATCACCGGGTTGCGCACCTGAGTGCGCGGGTCCAGTTTTTTCAACGCATCGAGCAGCGCGACACGCATCAGCGCCCCATCAAACAGCGCTTGTTGATTACGACTCATGTCTCTTCTCCGCCCGTTAACGACCGATCATTTGCAGATGTTCCGCCACCGGCCCTAAGGCCAGCGCCGGGATAAAGGTCAGCGCACCCACCAGCAACACCGTGCCTGCCAGCAGGGCGATAAACAGCGCGCCGTGGGTCGGCAGCGTGCCCTGGCCCGCGGGCTGGACCTTTTTCAGCGCCAGAGAACCGGCAATCGCCAGTACAGGAATGATGATGCCAAAGCGGCCCACCAACATGCAGAACGCCAGCAGCAGGTTCCAGAACGGCGTGTTCGCACTCAGTCCGGCAAAGGCGCTGCCGTTGTTATTGGCCGCCGAGGAGACGGCATACAGCACTTCCGAGAAACCATGTATGCCGGGGTTAAGCATGCCGCTACGCCCGGCCTCGGTCATCATCGCCAGCGCAGTGCCCAGCAGCACCAGGCTCGGTGTCACCAGGATCGCCAGCGCGGTCATTTTCATTTCCCAGACGTCGATCTTTTTACCGAGATACTCCGGCGAGCGACCGATCATCAGCCCGGCAATAAACACCGCCAGCAGCACAAACAGCAGCATGCCGTAAAGCCCCGCGCCCACGCCGCCGAACACCACTTCGCCGATTTGCATCAGCCACATCGGCACCATGCCACCGAGTGCGGTAAAAGAATCGTGCATGGCGTTGACGGCACCGCAGGAGGCTGCCGTGGTAATCACCGCAAACAGGCTGGAGTTGAGGATGCCAAAGCGCGTCTCCTTGCCTTCCATATTGATGGCGCTATCCGCGCCCAGCGTGAGGAAGTGCGGATTGCCATTCAGCTCGGCCCACATCACCACGGCCACCGCCAGGATGAACATCAGCGACATCGTCCACAGCAGCACATGTCCCTGACGGGCATCGCGCACCACCTCACCAAAGGCAAAGCACAACCCCGCCGGGATCAGGAAGATCGCCAGCATCTGGACAAAATTGCTGTATACCGTCGGGTTTTCGAACGGATGTGCGGAGTTGACGTTAAAGAAGCCACCGCCGTTGGTGCCGATCATTTTGATCGCTTCCTGCGAGGCGACCGGTCCCATCGGCAGCGTCTGCTTCACCCCTTCCAGCGTGGTCAGGCTCAGATAGCTGTCGACGTTTTGCAGCACACCCTGGCTGACGAGGAACAACGCCATCAATAGCGAGAGCGGCAGCAGGACATACAGCGTAATGCGGGTAATATCGCGCCAGGCGTTACCCAGCTCACCCATTGCACGACGGGCAAATCCGCGCATCAGCGCGAAGGCCACGGCGATCCCGGTAGCCGCCGAGAGGAAGTTCTGAACGGTCAGCCCGACCATCTGGCTGAAATAGCTCAGGGTGCTTTCCCCGGCGTACGACTGCCAGTTCGTGTTGGTGACAAAGCTGACGGCAGTGTTGAGCGCCAGGTGCCAGCTCAGGTTGGGTAGCTGCTGTGGGTTCAGCGGCAAACTCCCCTGATTCGCCAGCATGACAAACAGCAGCAGTAAGCCGCAGGCATTGAACAGCAGGATCGCCAACAGATAACGCCGCCAGCTCATACCTTCCGGAGCAACACCACTGATGCGCCACAGGGCTCGTTCCATGCCAGCCAGACCCGGTATTGCGCGATCATCGACCAGCCGTGCCAGCCCTTTCCCGAGTGGACGGGCCAGCAGCATCAACAACGCCATATAACTGGCAATCAGTAAAAAAGCAGGTACGGCCATTAGAATTCCTCCGCACGGATCAGGGCATACACCAGGTAGCCCAGCAGCAAACAGACCAGCACAATGCCAGTAATGACAGCGATGCTCACAACACACCTCCAGAGGCGTTTTTCAGTAGCGCTATTGTTGCGAGTCGCGTGCAAAGTTGATGTAAAAATGCAGGGCTGGAGTGTAAAAAAAGTATAAAAATGGGCGGAAAAACAGCATAAACGCGATGGCTGACTTTCTCAGAGAGATGGACGAACGCATTTTCCATCAGGATCAATAGCAACAAGCAGAGGTCATTTGGGAGGATTTTAAATTTTATTATCCCATCCCTTAACAGGAAGAGACCAGAAAAGAGAATGACGTGCTGACACCCATAAAAAACATCGCTAATTCTCTAAAAGGCAGAGGAACACTCTAAATAAATCAAGTCACCATAAAGTGATAAATGGCCTTTTTCATTTAACTGTACAATTAGGGAAAAACATACTCGCGATACGGAAATCGAGGTAATCATGAAAATTTCAATTGAAAGTGAAAATATTTTCTACAAAAAAGGGCTGGGATTTTTGATTCAAGAAATGTTTCCAGAAGATAAAATTCATGATTTTTTATTGATTACTGACGGCCAGCAACAGGAGGAGGGCGAGATGCTAAACATCATATTTAGAGATTCGTCTATCAGCATAAACTTATATAATAAAAAAATAAAAGATGACGAGTTAAACCCCAACAATAAAAAATCAACCTTGCATATCCCTTTTGCTTGTAAAAATAAAAAAACAACTGATATAAAATGGATGATTGGAAAGATAATTTTCATTGCCAGTTTGAAAATCGATGAATATAGCAATGATGATTTTTATAACATTACGGGGTTGAAAAAACATGAACAATTATCTCTAACCGAAACAAAAATAATGTTATCGATAGGACGGGGGGATGATATCAATGTCATTTCCGGCCAATTAAATCGCTCTGAAAAAACGATTCATGTTCATTGGCGAAACGCATCAAGAAAGATGAGAATGGAAAACAAAGCCGATTTTTACAACTATGCAAAATTTATTTTAACCTGCAGAAAAAACGAAAGAAAAACACTTTGCCTGTAAGATAATCGTTAAAGATAAACGATAAATATTGAGAGGAGGTCGGTTTTGTCGTGCCCCCCCCCTCAGGAATAGGATAAAATTAGTCTTCTTTGATTGGTTTCGTTTTTGGTGCAAATGAATTAATCACCTGAACATAATGCTTGCGTTGAAATTCAGTGAAATCCTGTTCCGCAACCAGGGTAAAAACCATCAGCATGTTATTCCCAGGATTGTAGTCCGGGTGTTGAGGAAGTTGGACATAAGACTGAACCTGACGGACATAGTTGCCATTTTCAAGATAGCGATGGGCAACCTGGACCACGGGAAGTTTTGCCGGTCCAATGTTATGTTCAAGCTGCTTACCTTCACTCTTAAAGCCAGGAAGCGTATTTTGCATCGTCTGCATCTGTTTTTCGCAGAAGGTGACCACCGTCTGCCCTTCCGTCATCATCACCCGATTGATCAATATATTATATTCATAGTTTTCAGGATCACGAAAACGCATTACGTTAACTGAAACATCAATAACAGGCATATCGGTGAGGAAATCTCCCTCAAATATTTTATAAGTAATCATTTCATAACTCACTTGTGAAAGATAAAAATGTAAAGTTGAATAGTTCTGTCAATATACTCTCAAAAAATAATGAAGACTTTACCACCATGCTTCTTCGATAACCTCACCCCATCCTACTTTGTCGATGAATGGGCTGATACGTACAGAATAAGGAATCAAAATATCCCCAGAGGTGAAATCAAGTGATAGTGAAAAACTGCCATCTTCCGATTTTAAAATACTTTCATTTATTTCTTTGTTATAGATAGTTTGCTGTTCGAGCAACGTATTATCTTCAGTGTAAACACCGACATACCAGTAAATAGCATCCTTTCCTAACATGGAAATTTTTGATGAATCAAATTTAATCGTCTTTTTATAAATACCTACCAGCAACGATCGCCATTCACCTTCAATCAATTCACCGTAGGAAAAATAAGCTTTATGTTCATCACTGATGACGTCCGGATGAACCAGACAACGAGAAAAATCCACACCCGCAGTTCTCTCAAAGTCACTCAAGGTACGCTGTACACCTAGACAGTAAATTCCATGATCGCACCGCTCAGTAGTCTGATGACCCAGTAAGGCTTTTACTCTATTTTTAGAGATGGCGTCTCTTTCCCACCAGGCTTGATCAACGCTACCTTTAGTTTTTGCCTCATTACTATGGTCCGTCCAGACTTTGACGTGGTCTTGTCTGCCGTAAAAATGCCATAACAATACTTTATCGGGGTGAAAAATGTCATAACCGTGAGTAAATGCCCTGACCGCCATGGCTATTTCTTCACCTTCAAAGAAGATCTGAGGATCATTAGGGATCTCCGTGACAAAGCTCCCTAATGTGAAAATAAATCCTCCTGCAAGATAACTGCCTCTTATCGGAGAAGGAATGCTTTCAGTCATCACGTAGGGGCTTAGCTGTAAAATTTTTTCCTGCGAGAACCCTCGGAACATTAAGCGAATAAGATCGTTGGATTTTTCATCTAACTTATCCGGTTGGTAGGCCGGTGGATAACCCGTAAGAACAGGTTTTGGACTTAATGTTACCAACTCACCCAGTGCATCGATCATCTGATTATCCCATCCAGGGATGAAGCGGCAGTGAGAATCAATTTGCAGGAAGTATTCTTCATTATCATAAAGAGTTTCTGCAATATGCCTCGCCCAACAAGCCCCCTTACTTTGATAATAATGAACGCTGATCACCTGGATAACAGTATTCCGATAGCTAAAAATATACAGATTAAAGTCATGATGGAGGCGCTGCTGAGTAAGTTCCATTCCTTGTTTGAGGAAAATTGAGATATCTTCCTCACACTGCCAGCAAATACTGACATGTAAAGATTGGGGGCTGGCAGACTGAGAAACCATATCGACTAACGTAGGAATCAGTTCTGAATCACGATAACTCGCAATACTGACAAAAATAAAAGGTACATTATCCATTTTATACCACAATACTTTAAATTAATAATACGTTAATTAACTTGCAATAAAATTTCGGCCCTGGCGTCAAATCTGCCACCGGTGGGTCTTTTACTTGTCGGACCTAATGATGTCAATGTTGCTTTCCATTTAAACTGCGCTGGTAATTTATCGTTACTGGTTACTTTTCTCAAACTATTTCCATCCACAGTAACATTGACCCCTTCATGATCGGTAATTTCGATTCGCAGACGATCCGTATTCCCTCCGGCATCGGTAACTGAAATATACTTCCCATCGTTTGTCCGCGAATCAGCGATAATGGAAGCAAGGACAGAATACCTGCCGTAGTCGGTCCTGCAATTCATCGTAAAGTCCAGAGGGCGTTCAACACCCGCATCCGACATTGTTGGTGTGACAGTGTTAAAATCAATGCTTTTTGCATTCTCAAACGTACAGGCTGGTGTACTATTAATTGTAATTCTCCCCACATTCAGTTTTTGTGCGAAATTCGACATTGAATTAACACCAACAAAATTATAGGCAACATCCCCGCCATCTAATACGACATTACTTTTATTTGGAACCAAGCTGATAACGTCTGCCGTTTTAAAAAGTTCAATGAGAAAATATGAACGTGCCGGATAAACTATGCGACTTAACTCCATGGGAAGTAAAGAAGAATAAGGTATATCTTTCTTAACACTTCCATTATCCCACCGAATTTTCATACCAACACCATGAATATTCGTAGCGTACATATTATTTCCATCTGGAGGTGGGAGGCCAAAGGGCATCCCTCCATAAGGGACTCCAGGCGTACAGTTGATATAGGTCACTGCGTGTCCCGCTGTTGGGGAAACGATAGTCGCGAATGGCATTGCTGTATCTACGGGCATATCAGCGCTGATGCTCAAAACCTGTGCAGGGAGGTTAAAGGTAACGGGTGGTCCTCTATCTGCCTCCCCAGTAAGATCGAGGGTACAGTCAGCCTGCACAGCGGCACAGACTAACGCACAACATGTCACCAGAATTTTCATGCCAATAAAGTTCATTTATGTGTTCTCGCTGTCCATTTTAGTGATGAGTTCAGATGGCAGGATCTTCATTAGCTCAGTGAAACGTTTTCCAACCATACTTTCTGTTAGTTCCAGTAATAAGATAACTGGGCTACTCGGCTCCATGCGCGTAAACCACATCCTTATTTCAACTAACAGGGCTAAAGCATCCTGGCGATTCTCTAATTTGTTATTATTTTGCGATGCTGATGGAGGGCGATTTACACACTGTACTACGTCTTCTGTCGCCTCATGCAGAATTAAACCGTTATCACTTTGCGTCGACTCCAGATGAAGTTCATCGCTTTCTGGCTCATTAAGATAGTCTTCAACCGCTGGTGATGAGGAAGAAAAAAGGGTGAGGAGATGCGTAATTATAGGTAGTTCGGGGGCATCTTCACCCAGACTGCCCCTAAGGGAGTGTCGGACTGCCTGCAAGGATTTCGCTGCTCGGCTTAAAGAGATAATCTCTTTATCCGCCTGTTGATTCCATTCCTCTTGCATTGCAGAGATCATCGCATCGGGAAGCGCATCCGGTTCGCGAGGGGTAGCGAAGGATTTCTCGAAGTCCTTTAAAATAATAATCTGCCCTGCCGCTTTAGGCAGTTTGTGATTTCTTAAGTCTGTAATTAATCCTGAAGCATCATCCAGTTCTGAGAATGCATTAGCTCGCATTAATGGCTCAAAATCACCTTCATCAAACAGTAAAGGATAATACTGTTCAGGGAAAATCTCGATGAGCGCTTTTAAGGATGATATTCCTTCTTCTATCGCTATTAAACCAATTTTCCTTAGACGACAACGGATCATAATAATAAACAAACGCACATCTTTGCTTTTCTGCATCAGAGTGGCGCATTCGCGTTGAACCTCTGACCAATTTACAGGCTCGGCCTGCTCCACAAAGTTACCGTACTCAGCGCTCTGCTTTGGCTGTATTTTAGACAGAAGAAGAATAAAGGCTGAATCATATTCCAGGCTATCCCCACATGGAAACTCATCCGATACGGGCTGTAAAAATTCACTGTAAAATTGACTTATCTCAGTGATTGTGATGTCAGACACAGGTTCCCTCCTCATTAACATCGGGCGCATATGTCTATCCTCGACATACACGAGATAAAAAATCAAAACTCAGGTGTGGCAGTAGATTTCCGGTTCAAAGCTCATGCCAGAAACCGGCTCTATGTTATCCAGTCTTTCGAGCCAGGTCGCATAGCCTAGCTGATGGGTACCATTTAACGTCGCATGAGGGACTTCTTCTGCAGCCAACACGAGCTGTATATCCCAGGCATACTCATAGCCAACGAAATTTTTCACCCACTCCTGTAAAACAGGAAGATCTTCACCCCAGGGACTGAACTGCATGTACTCTTCAAGGGTGAGAGGCCCCAAAATAAGCTTGAATTTGTGCTGACAATCTCTCACGGTATTACCAAGAATAGCCCCATCACCGAGCAGCATCGCACAGGTATCATCACCTAAAATAGTTTGGTCAGATTTATCCAGTCGTATCCACTGCTCCGCAAACTCCTCCATTTGCACCGGCACCTGAAAATAATAGTGTAAGGCGCCAATTATTCCTTCTGGATTACGAGATTCACGAATCAGATGTGAAGACGATGCCAATCTGGCATGTGGTGGCAAGTGAGAGTGTGCAAGTTCTTGTGCATCTATACCAATCAGGCTTCCGACATAAAATGAAAATCTCTCATCATATTGACGATCAAGTGATGCCGTATCCTGTGATAAAAACCACGCCCGATACAGCAATGACAATGACCGATGATGAAATATATTAATAAAATCAGTTAATGTATTATCGTAAGCCTCTGATCGAGAATAAGCCAACTCAGAAAAGTGGAGCGGCATCGCACCCTGAGGTCCCCATATTCCTAAACCAAATAGCTCAAGATTGACCTTACCATTCTCCATTGACATAGCCGATATTTCACGTGGAGCAAAAGCCATAGAGGCACACTGTCCAACACGGAAACATTCCTGGCTGGGAAGCGTTGCTCTGCCAATTGGCGGCATCTCACTCTTCTTTGCCGCTATTGCCCGCATTAAGCTGATGTAGCCCGCGTTCCAGGGTTCATCCTGTTTAAACCAGGCATCTAACCCTGGAACCAACGGTTGAATAGGCGAATTTTTTTTCATACTCACAGTGCTCCACGCCTTCCCGGCCGGGCTTCCCAGCGCGCAATTAACCCTCTTTGCATTGAGTGTAATTCTGTCTCAGTAAAGATATTTATCGCAGCATGGCGAGAAAGGTAGTTCTCCATGATAAGACCAAATAAGTAAGGGCTTATGCCCGAAAAACCTTCTTCATCTACCGTTAACATACAACGAACTCCCCGGCCGTAAACCAGCAGACCATCTCCAGGAATACGCCGGATAACGGGTTCACTTTTACATCCCACAAGGCTGTTAACCTGAGCAATTGACTCCTGATCCGCACCATTCAGGAAAAGACTTAACATATTACGCAGTGATTCCCCACCTAATCCATGATCCATATCGGAGAGAGGAAGGTAATTAAAACTTAGCTGACGGATTAATCGCCATGACGCTTCTCCCAAAGCGAATGCTGCACGGGGGGCGCTGGGTTGGCAAACAAAGGTTGCGCCATGAACGGGAACGGAGCCAGGCATCGTCAGATCAAAGCTACCGCTTGCCTTGATAAGGCGAGGAAGGTCCCGATTAGTCACCATCGCATCAATTGACAGATACCTGATATCATCGCTAAAAGGCGCTTCGTGCTGATCTACCAGGGAAACGAAAACTTCAGTGCTCACATAGGGGGTTCGTGTATCGTATTTCCTTGTGTTTCTATCCTTGACTCTCGCTTCTCTGCGCAGAGAAAAATAGCGGCCAAAGTTTCCATCATCGGAATGCCGGGTATGATACAGAGGTTTAAATATGACCTCGTTACTGCTTTCCGCTTTTTGCCCTAACAGTCGGTTCACTGAGAAAACTTCATAATCCAGGGGCCTGCTCCGATCGGGAACAACATGAAAACTATTCAGCGACCTGTTAATCTCTATTCTGTCGACTAACTTAGGAAAAAGATTAATAACTGACGTGCAGTGAAGCAAAAACCTGGACGCATCAATGTGACCGATTAAATCCTGCGGCAACTTGTCAAGTAAAATAATCAACTCAGCCTCATTAGAGTTATTTTTTTTAAGGCTCTCTGCAAGTTGATTTAACGTGAAGAAATAAAATCTCTGACGACAGGAAAAATACTCCTGGATGAGGTTATGCCCGTGAAACATATTCCACGAAAGCGGTAGAATACTTTGTTCAGGTTTTAGTCCCTCAAAGGTAAGCGGCTTCTCACTGACAACGACATCTTCTACCTTTTCATCACCTGGCTCTAAATTAGCATTACCTGATCGTACAATCATGGCAACATGGCTGGTATGCAATAACTCGAACACATGTGAGACGATCCTTTCATCACCATCGATGTAAAAAGGTAACTGGTCGAGCCCCTCTAACTGCGAGAATACTATCTCACCTTGTAATTTAAGCTTGATGCGCAAAGCACCCTTGAGCCGAGAATGTGATATACGATGTCGTTCCAAATTAGGGATATCAGGTGGAATGGAGGTAAGACGCGCCTCAGCAATTTCAATGGGCCAAAGCGTGAGATCCTGCCCGTTGCGGAATTCGCAGCGTGTCGCCTCACCGGGCAAAATTCGAGTGTGAAAAGCACTATTTTTGGGAACTAAATAACCCTGCATCAGGTCCCCCTCTTTCAGATTCGGCTGTAGTTGAACAACACCGATCGAGGGGGTAGGAGAGTTATAATTTGGATAGACGACATCCAATAATCGTTGAGTAAACTTAGGAAATTCTGCATCCAGTTTTATCTGCGTTCGTGCAGAAATAAAACAAAATGCCTCAATGAGTCTTTCAACATAAGGATCAGCGACATCTATGCCGTGCATCCCCAAGCGGCTGGCAATTTTAGGATGTTTCTCAGCAAACTCACGCGACATTTCTTTCATAAACGTAAGTTCCTGATTGTAATAATCAAGAAATTTATGGTCCACTGACATTTCTCACTAAATTTGTATAAACCATTCTTAATTTAGCGAATTGAATATTTTTTCGCTAGCGAGTTCCCATTAATGATAAAGAAGGAACCATTTAAGATCCCACCTCATTTATAGGTTCGTGAACCTAGCACAAAAAAAGAAAAACTAAACTACGTAAATTGTCCATAAAAATAAATTTAGGAATATAGGCCGATCAACATTCCTAAATTAAAAGTCAGGGTGCGGTTTATCTTTGGTTAGCCTCTTGAAGTTTAGTACCATTAGGGAACAGATGGAGTTAATTTCATCAACTTCTTCTTCATTAGGATCAAGGGATGAACCAGTGGCTATAACAAGAAAAAACCTATTTGGAAAGCTTAACAATTCTTTATTCAAAAGCATTGAAAGTGCGACCACCTTTTGTAAACTTCGCGGCAATCCATATGTCGAAATCCCCCATTGGCTCAACCAATTATGGCAGCAAGAAGACAGTGATCTGAAACATATTTTCAGGCATTTCGAACTCGATGCTGAAGCGCTGGAACGGAATCTTTCAGAAGCAATTATTCGATTACCCACGGGTGCCAGCACAATTTCTGATTTTTCATATCACATTGAGCTGACTATTGAACGCTCATGGATCTATGCAAGCCTGGAATGTTATGCCCAACGAATCAGAAGTGGTCATCTATTGATTGCAATGCTGACGACAATGGAGTTACGCCGGGTATTATCCGCTATCTCCCCGGTATTCGATAGTATTCCGCTTGATGTGTTAACTAAAGACTTTAACTACATTACGCGCTCATCTAATGAGGCAAATGAGTCTGAAGATGATATACAACATGATAGCGCCATGCCGGGGCAAGCCAGCAATGCTATCAATACGAATGAAAACTCAGCCTCTCTTGCGCAATACTCTACAGACCTTACGGCATTAGCACGTGAGGGGAAAATTGATCCTGTGTTAGGTCGCGACCATGAGATCAACACTATGGTTGATATTCTGCTACGCAGACGCCAAAACAACCCGCTATTAACCGGTGAAGCTGGCGTAGGTAAAACAGCCGTTGTAGAAGGATTAGCCCAGGCGATTGTCGCAGGCAACGTTCCCCCTTCACTTTCTCAGGTCCGCCTGCTGGCCCTTGATATCGTTGCCCTCTCTGCAGGTGCCAGCATGAAAGGAGAATTCGAAGCGCGCTTGAAAGCCGTGCTGGATGAAGCCATTGGATCACCTCAACCTGTTATTCTTTTTATCGATGAAGTCCATACCCTGATTGGTGCAGGTGGAAATGCTGGAACGGGTGATGCTGCCAACTTGCTTAAACCTGCTCTCGCCCGTGGCCAGCTTCGCACTATTGGTGCAACAACCTGGAGCGAGTTTAAGCGCCATATCGAGAAAGACCCTGCGTTGACGCGACGTTTCCAGGTGCTGCAAATCGAGGAGCCTGATGAAGAAACCGCTACGTCCATGCTACGTGGTCTGGTGCCGATGCTCGAGAAACATCATAAAGTTTGGATAATGGATGAAGCACTACAGGCTGCAGTACGCCTCTCTCATCGATATATCCCTGCACGTCAACTGCCAGATAAGGCCATCAGCTTGCTAGATACGGCGTGTGCACGTGTTGCAGTGATGCAATATGCCCCGCCAGCGGAACTATTGCTGAGAAACTTCCGGTCAAAGACAGCTCAAACTGAGTTATCTCTTGCAGAAAAAGCACTCGCCTTCGGTAAGGAACAACGCCACCGTATTGATGAGTTACAGTTGGATATAGCAAAGCATGAAGACCAAGCCCAGGCGTTATCATTACGTTGGGAACAGGAAAGGAAGCTGGTTGCTGACATCGTCGTAACCCGAGAAGAACTTGATGCAGTGATCCAACAGGAATCACCCTCGCCGGAAGACATTAGCACCCTTCAGAAGAAGCTGGCCTCACTGGAAAAATTTCTCGAAGAGAGCCGGCATGAACATCCACTTGTCCAGGCCGAGGTTAACGCCGAGGTAATCGCCAGTATTGTGGCCAACTGGACAGGCATCCCCGTCGGCCAGATGATGAAAGATGATATTCGAACAGTACTGGAGTTGCCGTCACGTCTTGAGGAAAGAGTAGCAGGTCAGACTTATGCTTTAGATTTGGTGAGCCAAAGTATTCAAGCCTCCCGTTCAGGTTTGGCTGACCCAGGAAAGCCGATTGGCGTGTTTATGCTTGTAGGCCCTTCAGGCGTAGGGAAAACAGAAACCGCGCTTGCACTCGCCGAACAATTGTATGGTGGTGAACAGAACCTTATCACCATCAATATGAGTGAATATCAAGAAGCCCACACCGTTTCCTCGCTGAAGGGTTCACCTCCAGGTTATGTTGGATACGGTGAAGGCGGTGTCTTAACAGAAGCCGTACGCCGGAAACCCTACAGCGTGGTATTGCTGGATGAAATTGAGAAAGCGCACCCAGATGTCCATGAACTATTTTTCCAGGTCTTTGACAAAGGTTGGATGGAGGATGGCGAAGGGCGTCACATCAATTTCAAGAACACAATTCTACTATTAACAAGCAATGCAGGCAGTGAAGTAATAAGTAGTGTTTATGCCGATATTGATACAGCCCCAGATGTCACTAACTTAAGAAAATTATTACAACCAGAATTACTGAAAACCTTCCCGGCGGCATTCTTAGGGCGTGTCAGTGTTGTTCCTTACTTGCCATTACAGCCCTCCACACTTGAGCATATTGTAAGAGTTCATTTAGATCGGATTGGGCAGCGTTTGCAGGAACAACATCAATCTTCACTTATTTATGATGACCAGTTAGTAGCATTTGTCGTAGACCAGTGCCCTGTTGCAGAAACGGGTGCGCGCATGTTAATTCGTTTCATTGAACAAAACATCATGCCAGAAATGGCTCGTAAGATATTGAGCAATGAGAATAGTCTTGATGGGAAATGCATAAATTTAAGCATCAGCGAAAAAAATGAAATAACTATACTTTTCTCAGAAAAGGAGAATTCACGAAAAGGCAAAACACCATAAAGTAACATAGCCGCTATTTTAATAGCAAAACACAATATTTATCGTTATTCATACATAGGTTATATATCATGGAAAAGATGAAGATTTTTGCAACCGTTCTCGCGCTAAGTCTTACCGCTTCTTATTCTTATGCAGCAGATCCCGTGGTCGGTCAGGGTAAAGTGACATTCAACGGTAAACTGATTGCTGAGACCTGTCAGCTTGATACTGGTATGGATAATATTATGGTTGCTCTGCCAACATTATCCACCCAGACGCTGGCAGAGGCGGGTACCGAGGCGGGCAGCACAAAGTTTGATATCAAAGTGATAAAGTGCGATCCATCTATTAAAAAGGTTGCTGCACACTTTGAAGCCATTGGCAGCACCGGGATGGATCCGACAACAGGCAACCTTGAAAATAAGGCCGTGACTGTAGGCGAAGACAAACCGGCAACGAATGTTCAAATCCGTCTGTATAACTCTGATTCAGCCACGGATCAGCTGGTGCTGGGCGATACTGGTGCATCGTTTGATATTACCCCTGGAGCAGGAACAGAAGGCGGGTCAGCAACGATGCGCTATTACGGTGGCTACTATGCGACTGATGCAACAACCGCAGGTCTGGTGACCGCTACCGCCATGTACACTCTGAGTTACCCATAACATCACCCGTAATTTTAGCATGCTGGGTTGTGGTGATTCGTTAATCGTGAATTAGGACTCGAGAGAGTCAGATAATGCAGAATGCAATACTTATCTGACTCCTCTATCGCATTCTTTCCTTTTTTATTAAGATGATAATGTAATGTTATATAAAGCAATCATAGCAGCCGTCATTACCATGACATTGTTAACCAACGCGATGGCCGCGATGACCATCGCCGGAACGCGTGTTATTTTCCCCGGCGATGAAAAAGAAGTCACTGTCAGGACGACGAATAAAGGAGGTAACCCTGCTTTAGTTCAGGTTTGGGTCGATGATGGGCATCTTGCTGCTGACGTCAACACAATGAAAGTCCCCTTCATTGTTACTCCCCCGGTGTATCGTGTAGAACCGGGTAAAGGACAAAGTCTGCGATTGATCTATAACAATATGGTCTTACCCCAAGACAGAGAGTCTGTTTTCTGGCTAAACATGCTGGAAATCCCCCCAGTCTATAAGGGACCGGTAAAAGATAGATTAGAACTGGCATTCAGAACAAGAATCAAAATATTTTACCGTCCTAAATCTTTAGATAAAAGTACGAGTAATCTGGGAGCAAAGGATCTAAAGTGGACAGTGTTAAAAGAAGAAAAAAAAGTCAAGGTAAAAAACCCGACTCCTTATTATTACTCTTTTGATAATATGACCCTATTTTCTGGGACACAGAAAATTAGTGTAAATGCAGAAATGGTCGCACCATTTTCATCTTCAGAGTTTGCTTTCACCAAAAAAAAACCACCGGCAAGTAATTTTTCCGGAGGTGAGTTTAGTTTACTAAATGATTACGGCGCAACTGTAGTTGGAAAACTTAAATCCACAGGGGATGAACTAATTCTTGAAAGTTTAAAATAGAAATCGCTCCACCTGAAGATTCTCATTGGAAAAAGGAGCTTACCAATTGAGTAATTTAATCTCAAAAAAACGCATAGAACAAAAAAAACCCAGGAGCGTAAAAACCTACATTTTCCGTGCGTCAAAATTACTCGCAGGTATATATTGCTCCGTTGCTCTTGCACAAGATGGTGGAGAGATAAAAGTATCGAATGATGTCGGTGAACCGATGAAAATTGATTATAACCCGATGTTTATTCATGGTTCCGTGGTAGATGTATCACGTTTTAGTGAAGGTAACAGAATTGATCCTGGTGTTTATAGCATTTTTATAATAATTAACAAAGATCGTCGTATTAAATATGACGTTACTTTTAAAAACCCTAAAGAGAACACCAATGCTCAGCCGTATTTTACGCTTCAAGATTTGAAAAACCTTGGAATAAAACTAAATGCAGACAGTAATAAACTGGTACAAACTGATGAACAACGAAAGGATATCAGCTTTACCTTGTCGAGCGTCATTAAAGATAGCTCGGTACACTACAACGCTGGTGATTATGAGTTAAACATAACAGTACCTCAAGTTAACTTAATTTATCGCCCAAGGGGGTATGTTGACCCCAGCACCTGGGATGCAGGCGTCCCAGCTATTTTTCTTGATTACAATGCAAATATGTACCGAAGTTATACCGGTTCAAAGTATGGCACAAGAAGTAATAATATTATCTACACAAGTAATGTTGGTATGCAGGCAGGATTCAATGCTAAAGGATGGCGTTTCAGAAAACGTCTGAACTTAGGCATGTCCAGCCGAGGTACTTCACACACGCAAAATTTATTTGGTTTTGCTCAAACTGATATTATTCATTTACAAAGCACTCTGACAGTGGGTGATAGTAATACCAGAGGTGATGTATTCGATAGTTATAATATTCGAGGAATTATTTTACAGTCAGATGAGCGCATGCTACCGGAGGGATTAAGAAACTATGTTCCTGTACTAAGGGGCGTGGCAGAAACCAACGCTAAAGTTACGATTACACAACGTGGGCAGACAGTGTATGAAACCGTGGTTCCGCCAGGCCCGTTTGAGCTCAGTGATGTTGGAGCAATGGGATACGGTGGTGACCTGCAAATGACGGTAACCGAAGCTGATGGTCGGATCAGAAGTCAAAGCATTCCATTTTCTGCCCCCCCTATGTTACTGCATCAGGGTGTCTCCTTCTTTAGTCTCAATGCAGGGGAACTCAGAGAAGATAGATTAAGAACCAAACCGAAAGTAATGCAGGGTGTATACCAGTACGGTATGGGCAATATGTATACACTGTATGGTGGCGGGCAGTTTGCAGAACATTTCTACTCAATGGCCTTGGGTAACGCATTCAACACGTCAATTGGTGGTTTCTCGATGGATGTTACACATGCAAAAAGCCAACTTTCTGAAAACAAAAACAAAGCGGGTAATAGCTTTCGAGTAGGCTTTAGTCGCTATCTAGAAACAACAAATACGGATCTCACTCTTGCTGCTTATAAATACTCAACGGCAGGATACTATTCTTTTAGAGAAGCGAGCCTGGAGCGATACGCTCACGGTGATAATCATGAATCAGACTATCGGGCTAAACAGCGTCTGACTCTGACTATTGGACAGCGTTTATGGAATGATGCATATCTTAACTTCACGGGTAGCATGTATAAATACTGGGACAATAGATCTGACTCCAGACAATACTCACTTACCTATAATAAATCTGAGAGGTACTTCTCTTACTCGCTTACGGCTATGCGAACGATGAACAGTAACCGTGAAAATGAGAACACTTATATGTTGTCTTTCAACATCCCATTTGGCAGAAGTAGCAGCAGCCGTCAGCCAGTCTTTAGCTCAATCTATACCACTCTGACGCACGATGAAGGGAGAGGAACGTCACTCCAGGCTAATGCCAATGGTAGTCAGGGTGAAATGAATGAACTGAACTATGGGATAGGGACAACAACAACGAAAAATCATCACGAGGGTACTGAGGAAACAGTCTCTGGTAATATTTTCTATCGCTCCCCGATGGGAAACCTCGGCATGACAGCGTCGGCTGATAATAAATCAACCAACCAGGTGTCTTTATCCGCCAACGGTAGTCTGGTAGGCCATGAGGGCGGCATCACTGCAGGCCCACCTCTGGGTGATTCTCCGTTTGCCATTATCAGTGCGCCTGGAGGGAAAGGTGCGAAAATATTAAATGGCTATGGCTCAAAAATAAACGCATCAGGATATGCTATTCAGCCTTCTTTAACTGCATATCGGGAAAATAGAATTTCTATCGACACTCGGGGACTACCTGCCACTGTTGATGTTTTAGAAAGTGAAGTCACGGTCGTACCGCGAGCAGGCTCAGCCGTTCTGGTTAATATGAAGACAATTACGGGGACTCCTTACATACTGATTGTTAAGCGGTCTGACGATAGTTATCTCCCAATAGGCACAGAGCTTTTCGATGAAAAAGGCATAAGCCAGGGGGTTATTGGTCAGGGCGGAATGGCATTTATTCGAGGCTGGGATCCAACGGTAAATATTCTTAATGCAAAATGGGATGAAGATAGAAGTCAGTGTCGCATCCTGCCAAATAAAAATTGGGTCTCACCATCAGATAACGAAAACAATCAGATTATTACTGTAGAGGTAAAATGCATAATGTGAAAAATATTTTTCCTTGCGTGAGAAAAAAATTACATTCAGGGATAGTACTTCTCACTATAGCCGTACTAATGGTGAGTCAAAGTAATATTTCTGCAGAAGAGTGCAAATATTGCAGTATCGATGTTTCATTTACAGGAACTTACAATGATGAAACATGCGAAGTGATTATTAATGGTAAAGGGAACACAGAGACCATCGAATTACCAGAGATATCGACTCAAAGTCTTAAGGAAGCAGGAAGCGAAGCAGGCAGCACAACATTCGTTATTGGTCTTAAAAACTGCCCGACCGATAGAAATATAAAATTAAAATTTGTAAGTAATGTAGAAAAAAGTGACACATCAACTGGAAACTTATTGAACACTTCAGGTGATGGTTATAGCAAAAACACACAAATAAGACTCAGAAAAGATGATGGAACACAAATTGGCATTGATGACCTGACTAGCGCCCAGAACTACTACATCCCTGAATCGGGAAATATAGTTACTCATGACTATACCGCAAGCTATTATTCAAGCGGCATTTCAGGCGCAACCTCTGGCTTAGTAAAAACCACGGCTGGAATTGAAATAAATTACAAATAAATAACCAAAAAAGCACCAATACATGTCAAAAAATATCACTTTACAACCAAGTGAATTATAGATAAATATCTTGCTCTAATATTTATCTATTGCTCATGGAACATTATAAAAAGGAGTAGTAATGGCGATCAATAAAAGCAGTGCGCAGAAATTTATTGCAAGGAACCGGGCACCTCGCGTCCAGATTGAATATGATGTTGAAATTTATGGAACTGAAAAGAAAATCGAACTGCCTTTTGTAATGGGCGTGCTGGCTGATTTGTCTGGAACCCCTTTAGAACCACTCCCAGCAGTTGTTGACAGGAAATTCCTTAGTATTGACATCGATAACTTCGATGAACGAATGAAGGCGATGAAGCCTCGGGTTGCGTTTGCTGTACCTAATACGTTAACCGGAGAAGGTATGTTAATGATCGATATGACCTTCGAAAGCATTCACGATTTCTCGCCTGATGCTATTGCAACTAAAGTTGACTCTTTATCTCAGCTGTTGGAGGCAAGAACCCAGCTGGCTAATTTACAAACCTATATGGATGGTAAAGCTGGAGCCGAGAGTCTGGTCACTCAAGTGCTTAAGGATAAAGCTTTACTTAATGCGCTGGCCAGTGAAGCAAGACCTACCCCGTCAGATACTAATGCTTCTGAGAACGACTGAATATTTTAGAGGGAACTATGTCAACTCAAACTGTAAAAACCGAAAAACCCGTTGTAGCGGCAACTTCCTATAGCGACTTTAACGCTCTTTTAACAAAAGAGTTTAAGCCTAAATCTGAACAGGCTAAATCTGCGGTTGCATCTGCAGTTAAAACACTGGCAGAACAAGCGCTGGCAAACTCTCTGACAATCGCTGATGACGCATACAAAAATATTGCTGTTTACATCGCTGAAATTGACAGAAAGCTTTCTGAGCAAATTAATTTGATTCTGCATCATGAGAAGTTCAAATCATTAGAAAGCGCGTGGCGGGGACTGCATTATCTTGTCAACAATACCGAAACCGATGAAAAGCTAAAACTCCGTTTCATGGATATCTCAAAAAATGAGTTGAGACGGAACCTGAAGAGATATAAGGGGATCGCCTGGGATCAGAGTCCTCTGTTCAAACAGATCTATGAAGAGGAATATGGTCAGCTGGGTGGTGAACCCTATGGCTGTCTGGTGGCGGACTACTATTTTGACCATACGGCTCCTGATGTGGATATGCTCGCATCTATTGCTAAGATCTCTGCGTCTGCTCACGCTCCCTTCATCACCGGTGCGGCCCCGTCAGTATTGCAAATGGAGTCATGGCAAGAGCTGGCCAACCCACGTGATTTAACGAAGATCTTTACGCAAAACCTGGAGTACGCTGCATGGAACTCACTGCGTAATTCTGAAGACTCTCGTTACATCGGTCTGGCGATGCCACGCTTCCTCTCACGCCTGCCTTATGGAATTCGAACCAATCCGGTAGATGCTTTTGACTTTGAGGAAACAACTGATGGTGCCGACCACAGTAAATATACATGGTCTAACGCTGCTTATGCGATGGCCGTCAATATTAACCGTTCATTCAAACACTACGGCTGGTGCACGCTAATTCGTGGTGTTGAGAGTGGCGGTGTCGTGGAAGATCTTCCTTGCCATACTTTCCCTACTGATGATGGCGGCATTGATATGAAATGCCCTACGGAGATTGCAATTTCCGACCGCAGAGAATCTGAGCTGGCGAAAAATGGTTTCATCCCATTAATTCACCGAAAAAATACAGATTATGCGGCTTTTATCGGCGCTCAATCTTTGCAGAAACCGGCTGAATACTACGATCCGGATGCTACGGCTAACGCCAACCTGTCGGCACGTCTTCCTTATATGTTTGCCTGCTCTCGTTTCGCGCATTACCTCAAATGTATTGTGCGTGACAAAATTGGCACCTTCAAAGAACGCGACGATATGCAGAGCTGGTTGAACGACTGGATAATGAACTACGTAGATGGCGATCCAAATAACTCATCAATCGACACTAAAGCACGCCGTCCTTTAGCAGCAGCAGAAGTGGTTGTCGAAGATATTGAAGGTAATCCAGGTTTCTATCAGGCCAAATTCTTCCTGCGTCCTCATTTCCAGCTTGAAGGGTTGACTGTATCTTTACGTATGGTTGCTAAACTGCCTTCACTTAAAAATTCTAACTGATAGAACCTGGACTCATTTAATTTAGTTTTATCAAGTAAACCTCAATAGGAATAACAATTAAACTTTCCTAAAGTAGGTCATGTAGTTGTCGCACTCGTTGTGACTTTTTATCACATAGAAAAAAGGAATTATCATGTCACAAGATATGTTTATCAAAATCGATGGTATCGATGGTGAGTCTCCAGATGCTGTTCATAAAAATGAAATTCAAGTTCTGAAGTGGAAATGGGACGTGAGCCAACATTCGAACATGCACAGTGGTTCAGGTGGTGGTTCAGGGAAGGCAAGCGTTAATGATTTTTGCTTTGAACACTATACTGACAAAGCCAGCCCTAACCTGCTGAATTACTGTCTGACGGGTAAGCACATCAAAAATATTCAATTCGTTGTGCGTAAAGCGGGTGGTAACCCTCTTGAGTATTTAACGATTAGATTTACCGATGTCATTATTACTTTAGTTGAAATGGCAGGTTCTGTCGACGATGAATCTCGCCCACGTGAAACCGTGAAATTCTCATTCTCGAAAATGACACAAGACTACATCATGCAGAATGCAGAAGGACAAAAATCCGGTGTTATTTCTGCTACTTATGATGTCAAAGCTAACCAGCACGGTTAACATTTTATTAAGATATAACTTACTACTTGTACAGTAGTAAGCATATCCTTTCCTTTTAAGAATACTGTCCAGGAAATTACGTGGAGTTCCTGGACATTTCGAATTCACGATTAGTTTAAACTGGTTAGAAAAACTCGTTATCATGTGAGCAAGAATAGTCCTGAACCTTAACTTTTATGCCGCATAGTTTTCTTTTACTGTGTTTTAAAAAATAGATTTTTTATGATGAAAAAATGGTTGAAAACGTCCACAAAATGCTACGTGTCACTTGTTATTGCACTTTTTTTTATATCAACTTTGACATCATGCAGTTTGTTTTCGGGGAAAAAAAATCCGCAAAGCATAAAAGTTACGTTGTTAGCATCGAGTGATATCAACCCTAACATTGAGAGCAAACCAGCTCCTCTGGGCATTTACATTTATGAATTAAAAACACCTGATACATTTGATAATAGTGATTATTATTCAATTATTAAAAACACCAATAATGAATTTTCACAACAGTCGAGCAAGTTATATCAAGCTATTCTTCTGCCTGGTGAAAAACGACATATTGAGATTAGTCCCGAAAAATCAAGTGTCGCTCTGGGAGTTGTCGCTACGTTTCGGGATATTAATCACGCGGACTGGAACAAAACAATCATGTTTCCAGCTGTTAAGCCTGTCCCTTGGTGGAAGTTGATGCACTCAGAAGAAAAATACATTCTGAGTATTGACTTTAGTAAAACTTCAATCTCAAAAATAAAATGGATTAAGATGTGAGAACGAATAAAGTCGTCTGGAGCGAAGGACTGTTTCTGCGTCCCCAATTATTTCAACAACAAGAGCGCTATTTAGAATATTTTGTACATAAACGCACAGCGACTCTGAATACGTTTTTTTGGGGGTTTTCCCAATATGATATTGATAAAGAAGCACTGGCTTATGGAAAACTGGTTCTGAGATCGGGAGGTGGGGTTCTGCCTGATGGAACACCATTCGATATTCCTGAGCATGCCGAGATCCCTGAACCACTGACAATCAGTCCAGAACATTTAGGAAAAATGATCTATCTTGCCGTGCCGTTACGCCTGGAAAATAGTGACGAGACGGTCTTTGATAAAAACAGCCAGAGTTCACTCGCGCGCTTTGTGGCTTATGAAACTAGCCTTAATGATACCAATGCGATTAGACAAGGTGCCAAACCGGTTCAATTAAGTCGGCTACGCATGCGTCTGGTACCTGAAACGGAAATGACAGAGTCGTGGCTTGGCTTACCATTAACCAAAATCAGGGCAATACAACCGGATGGCAGTGTATTGCTGCACTCAGAAGACCATATTCCGCCGGTCACTGCCTATGCCGCTAATATACTGTTGACAGAATGGTTAACGCATCTTAATGGACTGGTTAAAATGCGAGCAGAAATGTTAGCAACGCGTCTGTCCGCCAGTGATGGAAAGGCGAGTGCCGGCGCTGAAGTTGTTGACTATTTACTACTGCAAATTTTCAATAAATATGAACCACTTCTCGACCATATCAGGCATATTCCTGAGCTTCCTCCGATCATGATATATCAAGAGTTGGCAAAATTTTCGGGTGAATTATCCACATTTGTGCGGACAACGACGCGCCGCCCGATAGCAGCACCAGGATACGATCATGCCCGGCTTTATGAATCAATTAGACCCTTAGTCGACGAAGTCAATTATCTCCTCAATCAGATACTGGTTCGGGCAGGACAAATGATCCCGTTACTGCCGAAAGGGAATGGTGTCTGGTCAGCATCAATGTTGCCTGCAGAATTACACTCATTCTCAAACCTTGTGCTTGCCGTCCATGCACAACTCTCCATGGATGTGTTACAGCAGCAATTTACTTCTCAGACAAAAATTAGTGCGCCGCAGCAATTGCATGAGTTGGTTAGATCGCATTTACCAGGGCTCGTCCTGCAAGCCCTACCGGTTCCTCCACGGCAGATCCCTTACAGTTCGGGTTATGTCTATTTCGATCTGCTCAAAAGTGGACCGTTCTGGGAAAAAATATCTGCTACAGGAGCGATTGCGATACACGTAGCCGGTGACTTCCCTGGACTAAAAATGGAACTTTGGGGAGTTAGGAACTAATGAGCGAAAGACAGGATCGTGGTCTTGAGGCTGAAGATATCCCACCAGAAGAGCTGACATCTCAGGCGCTCGGCAGATTTCTGCCGGATGAGCACAGCATTTCCATTGATCATCGTATTAAGGAAAGTAACGAGGATGAAGAAATTGAGCGATTTCTGCATAGCGAGAAAACCTATTTAAACGAAACATCGCTAAGAAGTGAGAGTGTCCAGCAGCGGCTGGTAAATATCAGACAGGCTGAAAACCCACTACTGGAAGCTAGCCAGTATTTGCTTCGCGCATTAAGTGAAATGCCTGAACATGTTGACTCGACTGAACATGTTGAAGTGCTTAAAAGAAGCATAAAAAATGAAATCAACCTCTTCGTCATTGTTTGTGATGAGATTGATGTCTCTTGGAAAAAAATGGCCATCGTGCGCTACTGCCTGTGTACCGCACTGGACGAAGCTGCACATGAAAAAGCCTGGGCACAACGTTCCGGCTGGTCGCAGAGTAACTTACTCAACCACTTCGAAGGCGATAATGACGGGGGCAACAAATTTTTCCTGTTGGTTGGTCGTCTCTCTATGAATCCTCATGAATATGCAGACGTGCTTGAGGTACTTTTGCGTATTCTAGGCCTTGGGTTTGAAGGGCGTTACAGTATTATTGAAGATGGTGACCGACAACTCACAAAAATAAGACAGCGGTTACTGACCATTATTCAAAGTACCAAAGACACAACTTCAACGACCTTATCGCCACACGGTTTGGTTAGTCGTGGAAAGCTGAAACGTGAGAAGTTAATCATTCCTGTACGCATAACATTCCTGCTATGTGGAATTTTAATTGCTTCAACTTTCTTATGGTACAAATATTGGTTATCGGTCAACCAGAGTATTATTGAGCATAAAATGCTCGCAATGCAGAGACTCAACGTGGAAAAACCTGAGGCGAAGAAACTCAGGCTCGCTTATTTGTTAAGAAATGAAATAGCGAAGGGTTTAGTCAGTGTTGACGAGACAAAAGAGCAAAGTAAAGTCGTATTCAAGGGTGATTCGATATTCGAAAGTGGTGCAACATCAGTAAAACCTGACATGGATTATGTTATGAACCGGGTTGCTAAAGAGGTACAAAGAGTGAATGGCAGTGTGCTTATTATTGGGCATACTGACGCAACGCCGATTCACAAACCAGGCATTGAAAACAACACTATCCTTTCAGAATTACGGGCTAAAGCCGTGGAAAAATTACTTGTTAACACCGGCTTACCTGAAAATAAAATACATACTCAAGGCGTAGGCGATACTCAGCCAGTGAGTAGTAATAGTAAACCCGAAGGTCGTGCGCAAAACAGGCGCGTAGAATTCTTCGTTACTTATTGATGAGATTAGCAATGTCTTTAATTAATAGATTATTTTCTACCCGTGTAACAAAAATCATGCTGACAGTGGCATGTTTCATTTTATTGGTGCTATTTATTTGGTATTTAGGACCATTTTTTGGATTTGGTGAAACACGGCCATTGGAAAGTGTCGAACCGCGTATTATCTTGATCGTTATTTCACTATTTTGCATGGTAGGAATAGGGTTAAGACTCCCTGTCATAATCATGGCATTACTGGTGCTTAGTTGTGCAGTCTGGATAATGGGCCCGTACATTTTAATGGGGAAATCCTACCCACTTAATAGCGTAAATAGTAGAGTAATTGTAATCGGTTGCATACTAACAATAGCTATTTTTTATGGTATTTGGAAACTCATTATTGCACTGAAGAGAAATCCAAAATTTTTAGATAAATTCATTAAAGATGAAGAAGTAAAGGAAGATTACAATCAGGCTGAAATTTTTGCAATTATTCGCAATGCGAATAATTATATTAAAAAAATCAGCAAAAGCACGTCAAAGTTTAAGCAATTTTTCATGCCAGAGAAGTTTCTTAGCGATCTGCCCTGGTATATGGTCATTGGAACGGAAAATGCAGGTAAAACATCCTCAGTGCTGTCCTCTGGACAGAGTTTCCCAGACCCAGAACAGCTGAAAAAGATTGCCAGAAAGACGATAGCAACAACCAATTGTGAATGTTGGTTTTCTAATGATGCTCTATTTTTAGATACTGCCGGTAAATATGTTAGCCAGGCGGATGAAAATAATAATGAATGGAGTAACATCTTAAACGGCATCAGGAAGTACCGCTCAATAAAAGCCATCAATGGGGTTATTATCAATATTGCTGCTTCTGATGTTATGGGACGTAGCAAGGCTGAATTGTACGACCTGTCAGCTAAAATCAGAGCAAGACTCGATGATACACGCAAGGTTCTTGGCATACATTTCCCAGTCTATGTACTGGTATCAAAAATAGATCAACTCTCTGGTTTTTCAGAGTATTTCAGGATTTTAACAGAGCAGGAACGTGAGCAGATTTGGGGCGTGACCTTCCCTTATGGCGAAGAAATGAAAATGCCTGCATCTGACCTACGTGAGCGTGTTGATGCGGAGTTAGTTCTGCTGGAAAATCGTATCGAAGAGAAGATGACATTACGCCAGCAGGAAGAACTGAACCTTGGCGATAGAAAAAGAATGTACAGCTTCCCTCAGGATTTCCGTGTTCTATCAAAGGAAATATCTGACATGCTGCAAAATATATTCTTCACATCAAGATATGATGAAAGTAAAGGGTTTACCAGTCTGCGCGGATTATATTTCGTCAGCAATAACCAACCAGCCGATGTTTATCTGTTAAATAACAGAACGTTAATGAATAAGTGGGATAATTTTGTACACAAACGATCCGTCAAGGCGGTTGAGTCTGTCGCAAGAAAATATAATGCTGCTGATTTCTTAGTCACTGAAAATGCTTATGGTCGCCATTATTTTCTCAAGATGTTATTTTCAGAGATCATCGTTAAAGATGCCCATCTGGTGCGCCATAATTTAAGTGCCGAATCGAAGTACCGATTCCAAAACATATTGATACATTGCTCATGTATTTTATTAACCGTATGGTTAATAAATGGCTTTTACCATAGCTATCATAATAACGACGGATACCTCAACACTGTCCGTGATAAAGTGTTCACCTTAGAAGGGAAAGTTAAAGAGTTTGAAAAAGACAACAACCAAGAATTAATACCTACATTACTGTCCATGGCACAGTACATGCCTGAATACAATGATTTGGACGTTGAACACCCACCATTAAACTTCAGATTCGGTCAATATGTGGGTTGGAATATAACGTCAAATTCAAGCTCATTATACCACTATTTTTTACAAAAACTGCTCTTCCCAAATGTGCAAAATGAGGCACAGGATAAGCTTCAAAATGCTCTTCTTGCTGATGATAATAGCGAAATATATACAGCATTAAAGGCGTATCTGATGCTCAATGGGAAAGGAAAATTCGATAAGAAATTCCTTATTGATACGATAACTAAGGCCTGGGATGATTCTGGCAAGATATTACCCTACGCTGATAAAGAAATTTTCATTGCTCATTTAGATAACTTGTTTGACTTGCCAGACTGGCACCATTATTCACAACCAATCGATACTGATCTGGTTGCACAGGCAAGGAATGTGCTGGGTCGCATTTCACTTAGTGACCGTCTTTATGATCGCATTAAGTTGATTATGCAGGATGATGCCCCGGAAAACCTGACTCTGGATAAAATGACCGAGGGTAAAGCCAACCAAATTTTCACCCTGGATGAACCCGATCATACTGCAACCAGTATTCCCGGGCTGTTTACCTATGTCGGTTATCATCAGGTTTTTAAAAAAAAAATCACCGCCCTTGTTACCCGTCTTAATGATGAAGATGGCTGGGTTATGGAAAGCAAACATAACACCTCGCTAGCAGAGTTCAGCTCGACCAGAATGCATGCAGAATTGGGGTTACTAGGATCTGCGATGCTGGCAAACGCTAAACGTATTGATCCTATAAAGCAAAAAATTATGCAGCGTTACTACGATGAATATACTCAACGGTGGAGCCGATTTCTCAGCGAGATCGGCCTGAACTCAAATCGTTCACAAAGCGGAGATGGTCAGCTAGCGCTCTCCTTTGATATTTATTTACTGCGTACCATCGTTTCGTCAGATTCACCGTTGGTTAATCTTGCGCAAAGAGCTGTTGAGGAAACCACACTGTCAGCTTTACAGAACGAAGAACTGATAGATAGTCGGTCTTCTAATACACGGCTGCTACAAAACGTGAACAAAGCAAATCAGTTGCTGGCATCTCTTGAGAAAAAACGGTTATGGGAAGGCGTCGATAGTCACTTCTCTACCCTGCGTGAGTTTGTGACTGGCTCTACACGCCCTAATGAAAAGGCTGGCAGCAGCACCATGACCGGCAGTCGGTTAAGAAATATCATGGGTGTTCTCCATGACCAGTACACGCTATTTGTTCTTTCTGATAATGCGCTTAAAAACGGTAATATGCCGACGCTTTCAGATGCAGGCCTTAAGATCAGCGCAGAATCACAAACCTGGCCTGATCCACTTAAGAATATTATTGAACCGCTTCTGAATGGTGCTAATAAAAAGGTTAACCTCCTGGTTATTTCTGAAAGTAATAAAAAGATAGAAGCGGACTTGGGTGAAGTCTGTAGAAACACTCTTGAGGGACGCTATCCTTTCGTCAGGAGTCCTGAAGAAGTACGTATTCGTGATTTTGAGCATTTCTTCGCACCTGGTGGTCTGGCAGATATTTTCTTCAAGACCAATCTGGCTGATAAGGTGAATACATCCGTTAAGCCCTGGCGTTATAAAAGTGACAATGGTGAAAATGGCTCTACCACACTGGAGACGTTCGAACAGGCTCAGGACATACGCAACACCTTCTTCCAGAACGGTGAAAGTAAACAGATGTCGCTTAACTTTTCGATCGCTGTGCCCTATATGGCGCCAACCATTACGCAGCTTAGTATGAACTTCGATGGGACGACGATGGATTACTCACATGGACCTGTTGCCCCGGAAACGTTTACCTGGCCGGGCAGTCGGGCTGGATCAATGGTCAGTATGACCGCTCAGCCAAGAACGGCTGATCAATCCTCTGGTCTGGCTTTCACTGGACCCTGGGCTCTTTTCCACTGGATGGACAGCGTGATAAAAATCGAAAATTCTTCAGCTGCGAACCCTGTTCTGGTGTTCTCTTTAAGCCACCGGCGCGCAAATATTGAAGCATCAGGCCTCACCTATGATGACCAATTAATTACGCGTCTATTGCGGGACTTCCGGTGTCCATGATGACCCTGGGTCGGTTTGATTTTCATAATAAATACCAGCGGAGGTGAGTATGACAGTGCGGATATCTGTTATTAGTGATCACCACCACTATCGTTGGTATCACTGGCAAAAAAAACACCATAAGAGAATACTTAAATTCTTGCAGGACACGATTGGATCTGAGAAAAATGAATTCAACCCTGACAACAAAATAGCGGATAGCTATCCATGGTGTTTTGTTTTTTCGGCAAAACATCTATACCGAAAGCACTATTACATCGGTGCATTGACTATGTCTAAAAATAACGGTAATAAGGATAGCCTTTGTGTCATTTTTTCTTGCCTTCCCTATGACAAAATATCAGCGGAATTCAAAAAAAAATCCCACATCGCATTTTGGCAGGCTCGAATTCTTGCAACTCGACAAGGTCAAAGGAATGATAATAAAAAAAACCCTCATTTTTCGGAGTGGATTAAAGCCTTACAGATACATTACTCGCCGTTTCTGGAGTCTATCCTCATTCGTAAAAATTACAGATTTGTTAATACATCAGAGTCATTATTGTCGAATTTTAATATTTTAGACAATCAGACCTCCATTAATGGTGGAGTAGAATTTATGCCATGGAATAACTGGCCTGAGTGCGTTCAGCCTGGAGATTTCATCTGGCTTTGGCGACAAAGTCGGTATGGTCGAATTATCGACTCGAGGAAAATACCGATACCAAGGGATATTACTAACGTCCGCCGTTAGTGGTTATGGATAATCAATTTCGTATAAGGTAATTCTAATGTCACGTACTATTAACTTGTACAGCGCCGCGATGCCTCTCCTGTTGGGTGAACCGGCTTTGGTCGCATCAACGCTTAAAGGTGAAGAGTCATTATCTACACTGTATTCGTACACTATTATGACCAAGACTGCCGCTAACCCATCGATCCCATGGCAATCTGCATCAAACATCGAGATTAAAGATCTGATCGGGAAAGAAATGACGATCGAGATAGAGCTGGATGGCAATGGTCTTGATGCGGTTACTGGCGTCGGAAAAGGGATACGTGAAATATCAGGGCTGGTGCAGCAGGCAAGATTTCTTGGCCGGGATGCCAATCAGGCCAAGCATGAGTTTGTTATCAGACCCTGGCTCTATCTGACCGATCTGACATCTGACTATAAAACTTTTCAACATAAAAATGTGGTCGAGATCATTGATGAAGTGTTATCCGATTATCATTTCCCATTAGATAAACGTCTTAGTGGCAGTTACCCGCAGCTCGATTTTCAGGTTCAATATGGTGAAACCGACTTTAATTTCATTCAACGCCTGATGGAAGAGTGGGGTATTTACTGGTTTTTTGAGCACCATGATCACAAGCATAAAATGGTTATTGTCGATCATGTTGGTGCTCATAAAAAATTCAACAGCAAGGCATACCATACCCTCCAATATGAACCTGATTTACCTAAAGCAGGTGGAGAATATGTTACCCGATTCGATCATCAGGAAAGCATTACTACGGGTTCCTGGGTGACCAACGACTACGATTTCACCAAGTCACGTGCTGATATTATGGCATTGGACAGCAAACCCCGTAAAACCAGTTTTAATGACATGGAGGTTTATCACTGGCCAGGTGACTACGATCAGCCAGGCATTGGTGAGCAACTCGCTAAAGTACGTATTGAAGAATTAGGGGCAGCGGGTTCTCGTGCAACAGGGTTTGGTGAGCTGCGCGGTGTCGTCTGCGGTTCCAATTTCAATCTAAAAGGATTTCCGGTTAAAAAAGTGAATCGAGAATACCTCGTCATTTCCAGTCAATTAGATGTTGAGGAGATTGGTCAGGTATCAGGGCAGGAGGATTTCAAATACCAATGCGAGTTTACCGTACAACCGACAACCAAAATTTATCGTCATCCGCAAACTGCGATAAAACCTAAGACACGTGGCCCGCAAACAGCCATCGTCGTCGGTCCTCCAGGACAAGATATCTGGACAGATAAATATGGCAGGGTCAAAGTTCGTTTCCTGTGGGATCGCTACGGCAAAAATATCGAATCAGACTCATGCTGGCTACGCGTGAGCCAGGCATGGGCAGGTAATAATTTTGGTGGAATTAACATTCCTCGTGTTGGCCATGAAGTCATTGTCGACTTTTTGAATGGCGACCCCGACAGGCCTCTGATTTTAGGTAGCCTTTACAATAACGTTACCATGCCCCCCTGGGATCTGCCTGCCAATGCCACACAAAGTGGCATAGTCAGCCGAACTGTCGGGGGTGGGAGAACCAACTTCAACGGTATTCGATTTGAAGATAAACCAGGCCTTGAACGCTACTGGGAACAGGCTGAGCGCGATATGAGCCGCCTGACAAAAGCGAACGAAAATCAGGTTATTGGTGCGCACTCAAATATTAAGGTGGGTCTTACCAGAACGAAATTTGTCGGTGGTTTCCAGACAGCAAACATATTGGGATTCAATAGCCTGCTTGTGGGTGGTGCGATGACCACGGTCGTTGGGGCTGCACAGGCAAATACCGTCGGAGGAGCCAACTCCGTCAATGTTGGTGGCGTTATGTCAACCGCCGTGGGCGGCGCTAACTCACTCGCTGTTGGCGGTGCTAATAGTGTCAGCGTCGGTGGTGCCATGGCAACGTCCGTAGGCGGTGCCAGTTCACTGGCCGTGGGCGGTGCAGCGGCAGCCGTTGCCGGGGGGGCATTCGCGATCAGTTCAGGTGGTATGCTGACCATCACTGCTCCAAATATTAAAATTGTCGCGGGTTCCAAAATTGTCATACAAGCTGGAGAAGTCGATATCAACCCCGGTGACTGTTGCGACTGTAAAGGTGGTGGCGGAGGAGGTGGTGGTGGTGGTGCCGTTTTACCTGGTTTACCGGGGCTTGCAGCGTTTGGATTCATTCCTTTACCGTTGCCATTACCTCCGTTACCCACACCGACACCGAAGGTCACACCAACGCCAACTGTGACGCCGACCGTGACGCCAACCGTAACGCCAACCGTAACGCCAACCGTAACGCCAACCGTAACGCCAACCGTAACGCCAACCGTAACGCCGACCGTAACGCCAACCGTAACGCCGACCGTAACGCCAACCGTAACACCAACGCCAACGGTCACACCGACGTTTATTCCACGTCGCACAAGGCAATAGACAGTAATAGATGGCAAAAGGGCCCGTCCTGACTCAAGCCAATAATGGCAACACAGTTCAGGCCCTTTTTATTTGTTCATCAATGAATCAACATGAGGTGATTTATGCAAAATGCAGCCAAGATTGGCGATGCGGTATGTCATGGTGGAGCGATCGCTTCAGGTTCCGGCGATACCACGATCAACGGCAGTAACGCCGCTATCACAGGCGGCAGCGTTGCTACCTGTGCCCTGCATGGCGCGGCCCCTATAGCTTCCGGTTCTGGCTCTGTATTTATTAATGGAGCCAATGCAGCCCGGCTGGGAGACGTCAGTGGATGCGGTGCCGCTGTGGTCAGTGGTTCTGGTGATGTTTACATCGGCGGATAAAATGTACTTATCAATGACCTGGCCTGATAAGCACTATCGCTTCCAACTTGATGAGTCTTATACATCAGAAGCGAGGGTAGGTTTCAACATTATAAAAGGGGAGTTTTCAGACCAGCATCCTGCTCAGCCAGAAGAGAATATGGTGTATTTTTACTGGACACTCGCCGGAGCAGCTGTTTTCAATGCCTCTGACGATTATGTTTGTATTATTGACGGTATTCCTGTTGAAAAGGGCAAAACCCGCACGTTAAATTTAGGTTCTGAAATACAAATTGGTCATTACAATATTCAGGCTGTAATGAGTGAGAACACGTTTTCCCTTGAAGATATGTTCTATACGCTGAATGGTTTTGACACGGAAAGAAGCAATGTCCTCATCCCTGAAATAGAGGACATTTTACCAAGCGGTGCACATTACGTTGGCGATTTGAATTACTCCAATGAGATGTCCTCAAATAAATTCAGTGAGGATGATGCCATCAAGCCATTGGAAAATGAATATAAGAAATTCCTTATCTGGGGACAGATCAACAACAACCTCTATGATAAGGAAGCAAAAAACCCTCATTACATTATCAATGATGAGAGTTTTTTTGATGCTACCCGATCAGAAATGCAATCCAAAACCATCATTGAATGCATTCTTGACGCACCATCATTGATCGATAAAGTCTGGGATGAGCTTGAAGTTGCTAATCTGCAAGACGATGTTCTGTATGAAGAGGAAAAATACGAAATATTAATGCTGCTTGCGCCGGAAAAATTCATGGCAAAAGAGAAAAAAGTTATACCTGAACTTGCTTTCCAGGACCTGTATAAAATTGGTCTGGACAGCCATTACTAAATATACCCTTAAGGAAAGAGTAGATGGATACTACAAAGTCATTATATGGATCGTTAAAGGCCACCTCACTTGAGGAGATTCTGGCGAATTGCTTGTCTCAGGTTAAGGCTAAACCTGAAGATATCTCCTTACGCGAAACGCTGTATAAACTTTACTGCATTGAAGGTTCGTGGCAAAAAGCCTTAATGCAGCTGCAAACCATTGAAGTGATTAAAACTGACCCATCGCAAGAAATTGAGATGGCAAAAAATCTGGTATTCAGCGAGTTAATCAGAGAACAGGTACTGCGTGGCGAACGCTTACCTGGCATGCTCAATATTGAACTTCCTGAATGGATTCATCTGTTAAATCAGGCCAATAAACGCCTGTCTGATGGCGCGCTTAATGAGCAGGACGAGCTGCGCAGCCAGGCATTTTCGCTGGTGAATGGCAGCGCCGGAGAAAGCTCACATACTGGTTCATTTTCATGGATTGCAGACAGTGACGGACGTATCGGGCCTGCCTGCGAATTTATCGCTGCCGGTGGTTACCGTTGGGTACCCTTCTCCGAGATAAAATCGTTAAGCATTGAAAAACCTAAAGAAATAATCGATTTAATCTGGTCTAAAGCCCATATACAGACCAGCAGCGATACGTATTACGGGTACATCCCGTCACGCTATCCTCTGATTGAAAATGCCAGCAAGGAAGCCAGGCTCGGTTTAGTCACAGAGTGGGAAGATATCTCTACCGCCTGTTCCACAGGATCGGGACGAAAAGTCATTATTACCGATGCAGGGGATTTCTCGTTACTGGAAAGCGGAAAAATAACGTTCGCCTGAGGATGCCGTGATGGAAAAGAAAAGGCAATTTTTGCCTACATTACTGGAAAGGCTACAGGATGATGAGCCGAAAAAAAACATAGAACGCTATGATGAGTTCTTTTTTGATTCGAGAAAGATGCGATCCATTGTTCAGAAAGATATTGCTACGATGTTGAACAGTACCAACATCGAAGACAGTCTTGATGAAGACAAGCACAACCTGGTCGTCGATTCAGTTGTAAACTATGGCGTGAGTGCCCTGGTCGGAAACTTTGCCAATCAGCACAGATGGCATTCGATTGAAAAAAATATCAGAACAGCGATCCTGCGATTTGAAACAAGAATTATCCCTGAATCACTGATGGTGCGTTCGCTACTCAGCGAAGAGCATCCCACAAAAAACGGTATGATTCTTTTTGAAATAAGGGGGCTTATTGACTGGCATCCTCACCCAATCGACCTCTGTTTCCACGGACGTTATGACGTTGAAACCTCGCATGCTGAATTAAAGAGCAGGTAAATGACAAGATTCCTCACCGTAGATGAAAACGGCGCTAACGGTGAGGAGCCTTTTCAGGTCAGGCCATCTGCACAGATAACATGAGTCTTTTCACTCCTCACTACCGCCCCGCTTCGCCAGCCAGTTAACACAATGGAATGCTCCTCCTTCCCATCTTCCTTTCAGGATGGTTAAATCCGTTATTGACCACTGACCGGAGGTATTATGCTGTCCTCACATACTCTTAGCCTGGCTATCCATCGTAACTGGGTAGATTTGTATGAAACGATCTGGAAACCGGAGTTTTTCCCCAAGTGGGCTTCGGGTCTGAGTCAGGGGCCGCTTGAGCCGGAGGGTACTGGCTGGAAAGGTCGTGGCCCACAGGGACCGGTCAAAGTACGCTTCACCGAACACAACCCGTTCTGCATTATGGACCACTATATTGATAGCGGTTACAGCAAAGAAATCTTCGTCCCTATGCGTATTGTCGCCAACGAAGAGGGTTCTCAGGTGCTGATCACCGTGTTCCGTCAGCCGCTGCTGTCGGATGAAAAATTTGCCCAGGAACTGGAATGGGTAAAACGTGATTTACAGGCGCTGCACACATTGCTGACCACCTGACAGCCAGCGACAAGCGTTCCGGCACTGATTCAGCGCCGACGCAGTTGCCACAAAAACCAGGGCGCGCCGATCAGCGAACACAGGATCCCTGCCGAAACAGGCCACGGCCAGGCGATGTTGCGCCCCAGCCAGTCGGCCAGCACCATCAGCGTTGCCCCCAGCAGCGCTGCCATCCCAATCTGAGCTGACACACTGCGTGCGCCACTGTAACGCGCCAGCTGCGGGGCGATCAGCCCGATAAAACTCAACGGCCCGATCAGCAACGTGCCGCCCGCCGTCAGCGCTGCCGCCAGTAACAGGATCAGCAGACTGTTAGCGCGCAAATGCAATCCCAATGATTGTGCCGGTTGTGCTCCCAGCCCCAACAGTTGCAGCCCACGCCGGAGCAACAGCGCCAGGGGGATCAGCACCAGCGCCTGCCCTGCCCCAAACAACGCAGCACGGCCAGTGATACCAGCGGTAGAACCGGTGCTCCAGTTCAGTAATTGCAGCGCACGCGGGTCACCGCTTAACATCAGCAGGCTGGTCAGCGCACCGCAGATACTGGTCAGGCATAAACCCACCAGCACCAGGCGCTGCGGTTGAAACCCGCGCCGGGCACCCAGCCACAACATCGCCCCGGTCGCCAGCAGACTGCCAAGTAGCGCGGCGGGAAACATCCACGACAACGGCCCCGCCAGCATAAACAGCAACAGTATCGCCAGTGACGCGCCGCTGCTGATGCCCAATAATTCCGGGCTGGCCAGCGGGTTACGCGTCAGACGTTGAATCAACACGCCCGCCACCGCCAGCATCGCCCCGGCGGCCAGCGATCCCAGCAGCCGAGGCCAGCGCCATGCCAGCAGCATCCCTTCCGTAAACTGACGATTCCAGCCCAGTGATAAACCGATCGCCAACAACAGCAGGCACAGCAGGAGTGCGATCTTACGGCCACCCAGCGGTGGAGCAAAAGCGGGCACATCCGATGCCGCCTGAGGAAAATGGATGGTCCGCTGGCGTGACAGCAGCAGCAGGATCAAGGGGGCACTGAACAGCGCAGTCATCGCGCCCGTCGGCACATCACCCGCAGCGGGAGAAAGCGACTGCGCGATCTGGTCAATCAGCCATAACAGCAGCGCCCCAAAGGCTAAGGCCCAGGACAATTGCTGGCTAAAACGGCGCACGCCCAGCAAGCGCACCAGCGCCGGAGCCGCCAGGCCAATAAAGCTGATAATCCCCAGCTGGCTGGTAACCAGCGCACTGAGCGCCACGGCAATCAACAGCGTCAGCAGGCGAACGAGCAGCGGCGATGCGCCCAGGCTGGCGGCACTCTGATCTGACAAACCGAGCAGCGTCAGCGGCCGTGCCAGTAGCAGGCTGCCGCCACTCAACAGCAGCAGCGGCAGCAACAACAGACGCACGCTGTCCCAGCCATTCTGACTCAGTGCCCCCGCCTGCCAGCTGAACAGATCGCTGAGATAGTCGTGGTTAAACATCACCAGCAGCGTGGAAATGGCGCTGGCATACAGACTCAGTACCATGCCCGCGAGGAGAATGTTCAGCGTCGCCAGGTGCTGCTTCGCCACCAGCAGCAACAGTAACAGGGTGGTGATCCCCGCGCCTGCCAACGCCACCGGTGCCATGCCCCACACCAACAGACCCGGTGCCAGCACCAGCGCCAGCGCAATCGCCAGATTGGCTCCGGCGGCAACACCCAGCGTGGCAGGTTCGGCCAGCGGATTACGCAATACCTGCTGGAACAGCAAACCGGCCAGCGCCAGTGCGCCTCCGGCCAGCAGGCTGATCGTCAGCCGGGGCAGAAAACTGTAGTGCAGCAGCAGATGACCGTTGCCCTCATCGTGCAGCAACGGCAACAGATGATGGACGGTCAGCGCCAGCGCCAACAGCAATAAAACGCAAAACAGCGCCAGCGGCGCATAGCGTGACATCAGGGTTCACTCAGTAGCCGCAGCGCAAGGCTGTCGGCAAGACGCAGGGCGGTGCGCACACCACCAAACGGGAAGAAGGGGGGCAGCGGGACGGCGTCGCCCTGCTGCACCAGAGGAAGATGCTGCCATAACGCGCTGGACTGCCGCGCCTTGCGCAGCCGATCGGCGGTGGTGGGCAGCTCAATGTAAAACAACCGCGTGTCCGCCAGCGTCGCCAGGCGATCGATACTGACATTCGCCAGCCCGATGCGGTTACCCGGCTGTTGCCAGGCATTTTCCAGCCCCAGCCGCTCCAGTACGGACTGCACCAGGCTGTGCTGGCCGTAAACCGTGGCATGCTTACCGTCCTGGTTGAGCACCGCCACACACACTTTCGGGCGCGCACGCGTCGCCAGCTGCTGTCGTAAGTCAGCCAGATGCAGGCTGGCCGCCTCCAGCAGTCGCTGCGCCTGCACCGAACGATTAAGCCGGGCCGCCAGCGGCAGCAGCCAGTCACTCAGCGACTGCCAGGCATCCCCCGCCGCCGGGTAGATATTGACCACCTCCACCGGAGCAATACGCGCCAGCGCCGCCAGCATCGACGGCGACAGCGCATCACTGAGGATCAGTGATGGCCGCAGCTGGGCAAGATACTCCAGATTGGGTTCCCAGTAAGGCCCGATATCCCTGACCGCGGCAGGCAGCACCGGGTCGGGAATACGGCGGCGAAAGTAACCCGTATCGGAGATCGCCAGCGGTGTAATACCGAGCGTCAGCATCAGTTCCGCTGCCGCCCAGTTGATCGCCACAATACGATCCGTCGCCAGCGGCTGCGCGCGCAGATCGCGACTGAAAGCCAGCGGTGCCAGCAGCAACGCTTTCAGGCAATCGCGTCGCCGCCACAATCCCGGTGACATCAGAAGTTATATTTCACGGAACCAATCAGCGTACGCTCCTGGCCCGGATAGCAACTGGTGGTGCCGTCACAGGTGCCAACATAGTGATGGTTCAGCAGGTTCTGCACATTCATCCCGAAGGTCAGATGCTGGTTAACTTTATACGCAGCGCCCGCATCCACCAGGGTGAAGTTCTTCACCGCCACGGTATTTTCGTTATCGCCATACATGCTGCCGACATAGCGTGCGCCGCTGTTCAGCGTCAGGCCATTCAGCACCCCCTGGGTGAAGTCATAGCTCAACCATACTGATGCCATATGTTTCGGGACGTTGGCCTGTTTATTGCCCTGCACGCCATCGTTACTCTTGGTGATTTCCGTATCGGTAAAGCTGTAAGACGCCAGCGCATGCAGATTTTGCGTCAGCTGCGCCTGGGTTTCCCACTCAATACCGCGTGAACGCACTTCACCGGAAGCAGTCTGGTAACCGGTCGCCAGGCCATTGACCAGTTCGTTGGTCAGCACATTGGTTTTAGTGATTTCAAATGCGGCCAGCGTCATCAGCAGATCAGGATCGGGCTGGTATTTGATCCCGGCCTCAACCTGGTGCGCCTTGCTGGGTGTGAACGTGTTATTGCTGCTGTCGGTGCCGCTGTTTGGCGTAAAGGACTCGGCATAACTGATATACGGAGCCAGGCCGTTACCCACCAGCCAGGTCAAACCCGCGCGACCGGTCCAGGCATCTTTATCCAGCCAGCTGGTATTCTCCGTCAGGTTGTTCTGGGTGCGCATGCTGATATCGTCATGACGACCACCCACAGTCAACAGCCAGTTCGGCGTCAGGTAGACCTGGTCCTGCACGTACACGCCAAGCTGGGAGGTGGTCTGGTTGTTGTTATTCACCAGCGTGGTCGGGTCAGCGATATCCACACCGTACTGCGGCTGGAAGATATTCAGCGTCGGCGCGGCCTGGTTAAAGCGTTTTGCATTGCCATCCAGCCAGCTGTAATCGATACCGGTCAGCAAGGTGTGATTGATGCTGCCGGTGGCAAAATCAGCCTGTAACTGGTTGTCGATGTTGAACGCCTGCATATGCTCATCAAAACGCACGGCATTCCGTGCCTGGGTGCCCGCGGTGTAATCCGTCGCGCCCGGCAGCAGGTTATTGAGGATGGTATCGGTCTGACCAAAACGCACGTTCTGGCGCAGCTGGAGAGCATCATTCAGCTGATGACTGAACTCATAGCCCACGGTGAACTGCTCATTGCGGAAATGGTTGTAGCTGTAGTCGCCCAGCAGCGTATCGGTGACTTTGCCATCCGGCTGTGTCAGCACCGCAATGGTGCCGCCAGAGCTGTCGCGCAGGTAGTCGGCACGCAGCGTCAGGCTGGTGTCGGCATTCGGCAGCCAGGTAAACGATGGCGCGATATACACCCGATCGTCTTTCACTTTCGGGCCGTTGGCGTACTGGAACTGGGTATTGCTGTCACGCGCCACGCCCACCAGGCGGTAGAGGTAACGGCTGTCATCGTTGATTTTGTCGCTGAGGTCGAACTGCAGCTGGCGGCGGTCGAAGTTGCCGAGCTGCACTTCCACTTCATGCACGCCCTGTGCGGTTGGCAGTTTGCTGACGCGGTTGATAATGCCACCGGCATCGCCCAGGCCAAACAGCGTGGATGAAGGTCCGCGTACCACATCGATGCGCTCCAGCGCATACGGCTCGGTACGGAAATAGCTGTAGCTGTTGTTGAGCTGGCGCAGGCCGTCACGGTAGTCGTTAGTGGTTAACGCATTGAAGCCGCGAATGTAAATCCAGTCATAGCCCTTTGGGTCAACGCCGTAGGTTTCGGTTTTTACCCCCGGCACATAGCGCAGTGCTTCCGTCACGCTTTGTACGTTCTGGCGGTCCATCTGCTGGCGGCCGATCACGGAGACGGACTGCGGCACTTCCAGCAGTGAGCTGTTGGTTTTGGTGGCGCTGCTGGTCTGCTGCGGAACATTACCGCCCTGCTGCCCACTGTTGGCGGTCACGGTCAACGTGTTGCCATCCAGGGTATCGCCCGGCTCGACGGTGACCATATCGTTCTGGCGGCTATAGTGCAGGCCACTGCCCTGTAACAGGCGGTCGAGGGCGCTCTCCAGCGTCATGGTGCCGTTAACGGCAGGGGCAGTTTTATTGGCGACCGCCGACGGCGCGACGATAAGCTGAACGCCAGCCTGCTGCGCCAGCGCGTTCAGCGACGACGACAGAGGCTGCTGAGGCAGTGAAATCGCCACGGTTGCGCTGGCTGCGGCAGCATAAGGTCCCAGCGTATTCAGTGCGATAGCCAGCGCAACGGCGCTGTATTTCAGAGATTTTCCCGGCGGTACAGCAAAGGTAAACAGAGCCATGTGTCAGTTCCCAAAGGTCATGTAATAAGAATCATTTCCCTTAGTAGACGCCGCGGGAGACAAAACCCTGACGTCACATCGCCATTTATTTTACGATTTTTTTGCTTTGCTGTTACGCGGCACGATCAGCGTGCTGTCGCCCTGCTTCTTCAGCGCTACCGGCAGCACGGCGGGCAGCGCTCTGGCAAAGCTGTCCAGCCGCTGCAACTCGAAACTGCCGGTGATGCGCAGATCGGCCAGCTGCGGGTCGGCCCGATAGTTCACCGCACCGTAGCGAGCGAATTCGGCCAGCGCCAGCGGTAGTGGAGTGTTATCAAAGTTGACCCGCGCCTGCTGCCAGGGAGCGACCGCCTGTGGAGCAATGGCGCTCTCTGCCGCCAGCAGGCCGCTGGCGTCGCTGCGGCTCTGCTGCCCGGCGTGCAGTATCTGGAGATGGGCATCGGCCTGAGACAGACCGACGGTTTTCACCAGCCGCCACCAGCTGTATTCCCAGCCTGATAGCGGGCCAACGCGCACCGCGCCAGAACGCACCGCCACATCTACGCCTTCGCCACTCATTGAGTGCGGGATGTAGCGTACGCTGAAGGCGGTGCCGAGCACCGTCACCCGCGACGGACCACTGCGCACCGTCAGAGGACGTTCAGCCTGATGCGCCACCTGGAAAAAGGCCTGCCCCTGCTCCAGCCACACCTCACGGCGCTGCGGGTAAAAAGCCACACGCAGCCGGGTGCCTGCATCCAGGTTCAGTTTACTACCATCAGGGAGGGTAATCAGTCGTTGTTCACCGCGTGCAGTGGCATAGCTCAGCTCGAACTGTGCAGGGGCCAGACTCTGCCAGGCAGGCCAGATCAATACCGCCAACAGCAGCATCGCCAGCGCAGGCCACAGCAGGCGGGTTCGCCGTGTCGGGGCCGCCAGCTCACGCCGGGTCTGCTGACGCAGGCGGGCAATCTCCGCCGCAGGCAACGCCCCCAGCTGCTGCCACAGTTGCTGCGCGCGGGCAAACTCAGCGGCGTTTTCATCATCAACCTGCCAGTGCGCAAACGCCTGCTGCTGCTGAGGCGTCAACCCGGCCTGCTGTTGCAGTAGCCACTGCTGGGCAATCTCCGCCCGTTCAGATCGTGAGGAATCAGAGGTGTTCATCGCATTATCCCTTGCTGTCCTGCCAGCGTTCGCTGCATTCCCGACAGGCCGTCATCGCCCGAATAATATGTTTTTCAACCATATTGGTGGAAATCCCCATCTGCTTTGCCACCTCATTCTGTGACAGCCCGTCAAAACGGTGCAGCACGAACGCCTGACGGCAGCGCGGTGGCAGACTGTCGATGGTCGCCACCAGGTGAGCCGCATACTGGCTGCTTTCGGCCTGAGCCTCAGGCTGCCAGCCACCGGGTGCGACAATACAGGATTCATCGATGTCATCAAGGTTTTCATGGGATTGACGCTGCTGATGGCGATAGCGGTCGACCAGCAGGTTACGCGCGATGTGGTACAGCAGGCCGCGCGGCGACTGCACTGGCCCGCCGGACGGCAGCGTCAGCGCCCGGCTGAAGGTTTCCTGCGTCATCTCCTGGGCGCTGTCGCGGTCGCGCAGCTTACGCGTCAGAAAGCGCAGGACTTCTACGTAATACTGTTCAAACGCTGACACGATAGGTTCTCACTGGCGACGGAGCATAAGCGGCGGCCTGAGCGTAGCATTAAGTTGAATGATAATCATTGTTATTATAACGAGGGAGGACGCGTTGATTTCGGGTAGCGAATGTCATGCAGCGTCAATATACAGCGTGAAACAACGCTATCAGTCAGTGTTCTGCAAACAATGTAAAATGCTGTCAATTTTTAATCAAATTATTTGATTGAGATATGCAAATCACTCCGCTATCACTACTTCATTAGCAAGCGTAGTATTGCTTTCAACGAGGCAACAAGCCTTAATCAAACAAACCTAATGAAGGAACTACCCCATGAAATCTATCAAAACTTTTGCAGCAGTTATCGTACTTTCTACCGTTTCTTTCGCCAGCTTCGCACAGAGCGTAACGGCAACCGGTTCAACGCTGGACAGCGCAGAAGCGAAAATCGCCGCCCAGGCACAGCAGGCCGGTGCGTCGTCTTACAAAATTATTGAAGCCAATACCAACAACGGCGTTCATATGACAGCTGAACTGCTGAAATAACACCGACTGACAGTTGACGGTTATATGCCCGGTCCCTGAAAGGGAACGGGCATACCCGATCTTAACGCCCGACAATCCCCAGCCAGCCATGAATCCCCATATACAGCCCGACCACCGCAATCAGTGCACTGGAAAACCAGGGCGCCCGTTTTGCCAGCGTATTTAAACCACGCCAGCGTTTTGCCGCCTGCCGCATACTCAGCGCCGCCACCACGCCCACCGTCACCAACGTTAATGCCAGCCCGATGCTGAAACACAACACCAGCAATGCCCCCAGCGACAGCGCCTTCATCTGAATGCACAGCAGCAGCACGGTAATCGCCGCCGGGCAGGGAATTAACCCGCCGGTTAAACCAAACAATACGATCTGCCCGGTGGTCACTTTACGGTTAGCAAAGCGTCTTTCGATATCACTGGCATGAGCGCGGGCATGAGCATCCTGATATTCCTCAGTGCGTAAATCGATACGCGGCAGCGCCATGCTACCTGCTGACAGACGCGGGCCAGCCGCCGGGTGAGGATGGTGATGATCGTGGTCATGATGATGGTCATGATGATGGTCGTGATGATGGTCGTGATGATGAGAGTGACCATGATGATGTCCTTTCTGGCCGTCGCGTTCTTCACGCCAGCTCCGCCAGAACATCCACAGTGCCGTGCTGACAATAATCACCCCGGACGCCAGCTGGAACCACGGCTCCGTGGTGGCAGCATCAAACTGGCGACTGAGCATCATGCCACCTAAGGCGATCGCCCAGACCACCAGCGTATGAGAAACCGTTGCCGCCAGCCCCAGCAATACTGCCTGCCTGACCGTCCCCTGCACCGCAATGATAAATGCCGCCATCATGGTCTTCGAATGTCCCGGCTCCAGGCCGTGCAGGGCACCCAGCAGAATAGCGCTGGGAATAAACAGCCAGGCGTTACCCGCGCCCTGTTGCAGTAGTGCCGCAAAATCCATCATTGTTTTCACCTTAAAGCAGGTATTATTGTGGGGAATCAACAGTAATTATACTATACCCCAGTATACTAACTCACAAGTGGAGGCGCGTATGTCGCACACGATTGCCGGACAAAAAAAACTGCTGACCCGGGTACGCCGCATTCGCGGCCAGGCCGATGCACTGGAAAAAGCGCTGCTGGCGGAAACCCCCTGCATCGATATTTTGCAGCAGATCGCCGCCGTTCGCGGCGCAGTTAACGGATTAATGGCAGAAGTACTGGAAGGGCATATTCGTGAGCATTTGCTGGATGAACAGAGTGAAGCAGCAGAGCGCGAGCAGGATTTAGAGCAGATCGTGTCCGTGATCCGCTCTTATATGAAGTGATCAGACAAGCACTGGCACGTAGTAGTCAATGCGGCCGGTTCCGGAGCTACTGAAGCGCTGCGGATCGATACGCTCAATATCGTAGCCATCGCGGCGCACTGCGCCCGCTGTTGGCAGGGCATGTTCATAAATCAGCTTGATGAAATCAGCGAACTGCTGCACATCACCGCTGAACGTGAAATGCAGATAGGTCTGCTTTCCGATGTCCACCTGCACCAATGGCTCTTCCCCACTTGCCGTGTCAGGATCAAAGCAGGCCAGGTACTGCAGAGTGGCGCGATCATCGGCGCGCGGCCCGCCTTTGATCACGTTGGTCAAGCCGTACAGCGCGGTGGGTTTTGCCGCCGCTGCTGCCAGTCGTTGCCGCCATAAAATGGCACGCTGATCCCAGCAGAAGTGGCAAAGGGTATCCAGCGTGAAGGCGTGGTCCGTGACGCGCCCCTGCAAGGTCATCGCCTCCAGTTCGACCAGTTTGCCTTCAGGAACGGCCATTTCGCTGAGGTTAATCGGCGGGCACAACCCCTTGCATGACCAGTGCAGCGCATCACGATACTGTGCAGGCGTCACGTTGAAATGGCGCTTAAAGGTTTTGTGATAGACGTTATGGCTGGAGAAACCGTGCTCGCTGCCAACGGAATCGATCTGTTTATCGAACAGACGCAGCATCACCGCGCTGGAGGTCAGCCGCCGCTGACGGCAGTACGACGCCAGCTTTTGCCCGGTCACCTCTTTGAAAATACGTTGCAGGTGCCATTTCGAATAGCCCGATTTCATAACAAAGTCGTTAATGGTCAGCGGCGTATGGATATTCCCTTCCAGCCAGTGCAGCAGTTGATGAACAACTTCCTGTTTGAAGGTCGTTTTCACGATATAGGTCGCTCTCTGGTGAGTGTCAGCAAAATGTTTTTCAGGGATAACGCATCACGAATGCTACGGGCATTACCCAGTGAATAAGACAGCCATGCACCATCGGCCGCCAGTCGCGCCACTTCATGCTGTGGCAGACTGTCCGTCTCATGGTGGCGCTTCAGTCGCCCCGCCAGCCACAACGACCAGCGTTCACACAGCTCGGGCGATGCCATCATCGAAAATGATAACGGGATCCTCAGGCTTTTCTCCGCCTGTAAAATGTCGTCAAACGCCACGCTAATATAGGCACGCGTGAAGCAACCGGAAGAGGCTTCATCCGCGGCCATCACGCGATCGATAGCTTGTTCGTTCTCCGCGAGAAAACTCTCGAAGACCGCATCCAGCAACGCCTGCTTATGAGGGAAATGGTGAAAGAACCCGCCTTTCGTCACCCCCGCGGCCGCCGACACGGCCTGCACGGTGACCCCAGTCAGCCCTTCAAGGGCGGCCAGTTCAGCCGCGCAGTGCAACAGTGCCGCCCTGACCTGTTCCGGTTGTTTTTTACGCTTATAACCCCGTTCACAGCAGAGCGCTTCGCGCAGTGAATGGGCTGAAGTGGGATGTTTAATCATGACATTTTCGGCTTAAAGATACCACGCGGTATGTTTTCAGCACGATAGCATAATTTTTCTGGCGTCAGTTTTTTTTTGCCGCAGCACCTCCGGCAAAAAATGAAATTTTTAAATCTTATTTCGTGCGAAATAAAAAAAATAATCTGACGGTTGTCATGTCCTGAATATTTAATTCCCCGCCTGTGCTGTTGCCCTGTGGGCAGACGTGATAGTTTTTTGTCATCGCTATTATCAGGAAACCCGGGATGAAAAAAACCACACTAACGGACATTGCCCGCGAAGCTGGCGTGGGTGTTGCGACGGTCGACAGGGTACTGAATCGGAGGGCACCGGTACGCCCGGACACCGAGCTTCGCGTGGTCCAGGCGGCGTCCCGGCTCGGCTATCGCTTTGATCCTGATTTTCTTAATGTCAGCCCCCCGCGTCAGAGTTCAGGTTCGCTGCGCATTGGCGTGATTCTGCTGTCGCGTGACTACTCGTTCTACGATACGTTTGCCCGGGCACTGGAACAGCACGCCGCGCCGTATTTACAGGAAGGCACCCGCATTGAATTCGCCTTTCATGATATCCACGCCATTGAAGAAACCGCGGCAGCGATTGATGAGCTGAGCGATCACGTCAACGTACTGGCGCTGATTGCGCTGGATAATGCGTTGATCCGTCGGGCAGTGGAGAAAGCCACCCAAAAAGGCGTGAAGGTGTTTACCGTCCTCTCCGATCTCTCTCCCTGTGGCCACGCCGGGTACATCGGCCTTGATAACCGAAAAGCGGGGCGCACTGCCGCCTGGGCAGTTCAGCGTCTGAGCGGCCCGCCGGGAAAAGTCGGAGTGATCGTCGGTGATAATCGCTTTTTATGTCAGGAAACCTGCGAAATCAGCTTCCGCTCTTACCTGCGGGAATATGCCACCGGCCACCAGGTGCTGGAACCGGTCAAGAGTTTTGAAAATGTTGAACGGGGCTATCAGGTCACTGCCGATTTGATTCGCCGCCATCCGGAACTGTCGGTGATCTATGCCCCCTGCGGCGGTGTGGAGGGGGTGGTCAATGCCCTGCGTGACAGTGACCGGCGGCAGGACATTACCCTGATCTGCCACGGCCCGTTGCAGGATGCCCAACTGGCACTGATCGACGGCACGCTGGATATCATGATCGCCCACCGACTGGACGAGCTGGCCGCCCGCGTCATTGAGGCGATGCAGCAGGCCAGCAGTGACGATCGCGGTGGCTTTATCGCCCTGACCAGCGGTTTTGAACTGATAACTAAAGAGAATTACTGAAGCACTGCGGGCTGGACGCGAAATCCACCTGCCCTGCCAAATAACTGACTGAAATAGCGTAAATGATAGAATATTATCATTTAAAACTATCAAAAATAGTGAGATCCCCATCAAAAAACAAACATTCCATCATTGTAGATAATGGAATGTTTGTTTGATACTTCCTTCAAATAATAACTGAAGGATACCCTCCGTGCCTCTATCAACACCAAAACACAACATGGCCTATGTGATGGCGATCTGCGCCGTTGCTGCCCTCGGTGGCCTGCTGTTTGGCTATGACTCGTCGGTCATTTCCGGTGCTATCGAACCTATCAGCCACCACTATCAACTCTCTCCTGCCGAAACGGGCTGGGCGGTGTCTAACGTCATCATCGGCTGTGTCATTGGCTGCCTGGTGGCAGGCAAACTGGCTGACCGTTACGGCCGTAAAAAAATGCTGATCGTCACCGCCATGCTGTTTGTGGTTTCCGTTGCCGGCACCGCGCTGGCCCCGGACTTCACCACCTTTGTGGTATTCCGCATTATCGGCGGGCTGGGCATCGGCCTCGCCTCGGTGATCTCCCCTATTTACATTGCCGAAGTCGCCCCGAAAGATTATCGCGGCCGGGCCATGACCATGCACATGATCTGCTGCGTTGGTGGCCAGGTGCTGGTGCTGCTGACCAACTACCTGATTGCCAAAAATGCCGATCCAGAGTGGCTGAATGCCTACGGCTGGCGCTGGATGCTGGGCGCCGCATTTGTTCCCTGCATCCTGTTCTTTCTGTTTGTCGGCTTTATTCCTGAGTCCCCACGCTGGAACGCGATGGTCGGCCGCGACGAGCAGGCGCTGAAAACCCTGTCACGCATCTCTTCTCCTGAGCATGCAAAACGCTTGATGAGCGAAATCAAGGAATCCCTGCGCTACAACGCCGATAAGCAGGTTAATCGCGAGCGCGTCAGCTTCAACCGTAAAACCGCGATCTTCCTGGTGATTGGCGTTGGCCTGGCCATCTTCAACCAGCTCACCGGCATCAACGTCATTCAGTACTTTGGCCCGACCTTGCTGATGAACGTGACCCACAACATGCAGGAAGCGATGTACATGACCATCTGGCTGGCGGTGTTGCAGTTTGTGGGCGTGGTGGTCGGCATGATGCTGATCGACAAAATGGGGCGTAAATCACTGCTGCTGATCGGCTCTCTCGGTTCTGCCGTCTGCCTGCTGATCACCTTCTATACCTTCTACAGCGGCATGACCGGCTGGGTCTCCGTTATCGGTCTGTTCGGCTTTATGTTCCTGTTCGGCGGCACCTGGGGCCAGGTGGTGTGGACGGTGATTGGTGAAATCTTCCCAACCCGCCTGCGCGGTGCAGGCATGGGCTTCTCTATCTGCGCCATGTGGGCAGGTAACTTCTTTGTCAGCCAGTCCTTCCCGATGATGAACCAGAACGCGTATCTCAACGATAACTTCAATGGCGCCTTCCCGCTGCTGCTGTTCGCCGTGTGTTCACTGGCCTCCTGGTGGTTTGTGAAAGCCCTGCTGCCGGAAACCAAAGGGGTTTCACTGGAAAAAATGGAAGCGCTGATCCTGGAACGCTTCGAGACCCCCCAACAAGAAAGCAAAACAGCCACTCACTGATTGCGATTTATAGATAAAGAAAGGACACCGAAATGACCATTCATATTGCTAACGCACCCTGCAGCTGGGGCGTCGATGACCCAAAAAACCCGCATCTGCCACCGTATGAGAAAGTGCTGAAAGAAGCCGCGCAGGCTGGCTACAAGAGCATTGAGCTGGGTCCCTGGACGTACCTGCCTACCGACCCGGCGCTGCTGACGGAAAAACTGAACCAGTACGGGCTGACGATTGTGGCAGGCACTATCTTTGACGATCTGGTGAGCGAAGCGAACTTCCCGGCGATGATTGAGCTGACGCATAACCTGTGCCGCAATGTCTCACAAGTGCCGACGGCAACCCCGACGCACGGCGACAATATTCCTGCGCCCTACCTGGTGATCATCGACTTTGGCGATGCAGAACGCGCCCGCCTTGCCGGGCAGTACGATAAAGCCGTGCGCCTGTCCGACACCGACTGGCAGCGCATGATGAGCCATATCACCGAGATCAGCCGCATTGCCAAAGAGTACGGCGTGCGCCCGGTTATCCATCCACATGCGGGCGGCAGCATCGAGTTTGCCGATGAGCTGGCAAAACTGGTGCAGGACATCCCGCACAGCGTGGCGGGCCTGTGCCTGGATACCGGGCATCTGTACTACGCGGGCATGGACCCGATCCCCGCGCTGGCACAGTACTTTGAGCGTATCGACTACCTGCACTTTAAGGACGTTAACGACGCGGTATTCCGCGATGTGATCGCCCGTGAGCTGGACTTCTTCACCGCCTGTGCCGAAGGGGTGATGTGCCCGATTGGTCAAGGTGCGATCGACTACCCGGCAGTGCGTGCTTTCCTGGCTGAACGTCACTACCAGGGCTGGATCACCATCGAACAGGAACGTGACCCGCGCAATGCCGATGGCAGCCTGCACGACGTGACCGAAAGCCTGCGCTACCTCAACTCTGTTGGATTCTGATTAAGGACTTACCATGATTAACGGCATCAAACCTCTCGATCGCTCCCTGCGCTGGGGCATGGTTGGCGGCGGCGGCACCAGCCAGATTGGCTATATCCACCGTTCAGCCGCATTACGTGACAACACCTTCACCCTGGTGGCGGGCGCATTTGATATTGATGCGGCACGCGGCCGCGCCTTCGGTGAAAGCCTCGGCGTGGCGGGCGACCGCTGCTATCCCGATTACCAGACGTTGTTCCAGCAGGAAGCCGGGCGCGCGGACGGCATTGAAGCCGTATCGATTGCCACGCCGAACAACACGCACTTCGCCATCTGTAAAGCCGCGCTGGGGTCCGGCCTGCACGTGGTGTGTGAGAAGCCACTGTGCTTCACCACCGCAGAAGCCAAAGAGCTGGCGGAACTCAGCAAAAAGCAGAATAAAATCATCGGTGTGACCTATGGCTATTCAGGCCATCAGCTGATCCAACAGGCACGCAGCATGATTGCGGAAGGTCTGCTGGGCGATATCCGTATTGTGAATATGTCGTTCTCCCACGGCTTCCACAATGAAGCGGTAGAACTGGCGAACCCCAGCACCCGCTGGCGCGTTGACCCGAAATTTGTCGGGCCAAGCTATGTACTGGGCGACCTGGCCACGCATCCGCTGTTCCTCGCGGAAACCATGCTCCCGGACCTGAAAATCAAGCGCCTGATGTGTTCCCGCCAGAGCTTTGTGAAAACCCGTGCGCCGCTGGAAGATAACGCCTTTGTGCTGATGGAATACGACAACGGTGCCGTGGGATCGCTGTGGTGTTCTGCGGTGAACTGCGGATCGATGCATGGCCAGAAGATCCGCGTGATCGGATCAAAAGCCAGCCTGGAGTGGTGGGACGAGCAGCCGAACCAGTTACGCTATGAAATTCAGGGCGAACCGGTACGTATTCTGGAGCGCGGCATGGGCTACCTGGCCCCGCGTGCGCTGGAAGAAGACCGCATCGGTGGCGGCCACCCGGAAGGGTTGTTCGAAGCCTGGTCAAACCTCTATCGTCGCTTTGCCGTGGCAATGGATGCCACCGATCGTGGCGATAAAGCGCTGCTGGCAGACTTCTGGTACCCGGATGTTCATGCGGGTGTTGCGGGCGTGCAGTGGGTTGAGCGCTGCGTTGAGTCGGCAGATGCCGGTGCGACCTGGGTCGATTTCGAATAACGACGCGAGGCGGGCGGACCGAAACAGAAGGTCCGCCCCTACAATAATCACCTCACCGCACGGTTCGACCTTTTTTTCCGGTCGAACCGTTGTGTGGCTGCCATTATCGGGCCAAAACGTTCACCAACACTGACACAATAAAAAGCCAGCAAGGGATTGAGAAGTAAAAAACGTCTTTCTTCTCCTTGCTGGTCTTTATATAAAACAGCGTGATTAGCGCTATCAGTATTATGGAAACAAAGAAAATGTGCAGAGGCACATTGTCTTTTGCAACCATAAAAGAAAAATACAAAACAAGACTTGATAACACCTTGAAAGGTTTTAATTTCCTTGTAAACGCAAGAATACCCAAACATAAAAAAAGCAGAGCCGTCACTTCAGCCATTTTCCCTCCTTGAAAATACTTTGTAATATCATCGAGTAATACCACTCTTATTCCCGCCGCGTCGGTTGCGCGCGGATATATTGCCAGAACCGTTCAGCAGAGAGGTTCAGCCTGGAGCCGGAGCGGTAAACATAGGCGCTGATCCCCAGAGAAACGGAAGGGTCCATAATCGCCAGTTTCCCCTGGCTGAGTTCATCTTTGATGGAGTACTGCGGTAACCAGCCCACGCCCTGCCCGTTAACAATCATGCGCTTTAACAGCTCACTCATCGACGAGACAAACCGCAGCGTAAAAGTGTCCTCAGACAATGTGTCGATCACCTGATTCACCTGCCGCCCCATATAGCTGTCGGTGGCGTATTTCATTAACGGCAAAATATCATGGCTCAGGGAGTACAACGGCTGGCCATCGTCGTCGCAGGGGGTGACCAGATGGAGGTGAGAATCAAAAATCTTATGATGAACAAAGGGATAGTTCATTAACTCTTCGTTATAAAAACTCAGAATAAAATCACACTTTCCCTCTTTCAGGTTATAGACCGCATCATTGACGTTAATCGATTCCACATAATGGATGCGCTCAAAGCTGTCGTTGTATCCGGCAATCATTTCGGGCAGCCAAAGCACGGAAAGAGAGGGCGCGGCATCGATCTTGATGCTCTGCCGGAGGTTATCTAACCCTTTGATTCGGTTAAGCTGAAAATCCATATCGTCCAGCATATTGCGCGCATAACCGATGAAATTTTTACCCTGTTGCGTCAGCTGTAACGGGTTTTTGCTGCGATCAAAAATCATAAAGCCGAGGGCAGATTCCAGCGACTGGATGCGTCGGCTAAACGATGACTGTGAGATGTTCCTTTTCTCCGCCGCCTGGGTAAAACTCCGGCTCTCTTCCAGCGCAATCACATCATAAAACCATTTCACTTCAAGGTTACCGATCATCGCTGTCCATCTCCCGCATCGCAAAAATAGTATGCAAATTTTGCATCCGGAATAGAAATTATGCAATTCGAGCATCCATTCTCCAGTGTTAGTATCCGTGGAATAGTTCGCAACAAACCATTAACTCATCCTCAGCCCCTTACTAGCCAGGTATCTCATGTCCAGCACTGCATCCCTTAATACAGCCTTGTCAGACCTTGGAATCACCAACCTTCAGGAGGTGATTTACAACCCCAGCTATGAACTGCTGATGGCGCATGAAACCGCGGCGGATTTAGTGGGCTGGGAACGCGCAACCATTACCGCTTCCGGGGCAGTGGCCGTGGATACCGGGGAATTCACCGGGCGTTCACCACGAGATAAATACATCGTGCGCGATGCGCTGACCGCAGATAACGTCTGGTGGTCGGACGCCGGTCAGGGCCGCAACGATAACCATCCTCTCTCTCCTGCCACCTGGTCTGAGCTGCGCGCGCTGGTCAGCACGCAGCTGTCAGGCAAAAAACTCTACGTGGTCGATGCCTGGTGTGGCGCGAATAAAGACTCGCGGCTGGCGGTGAGGGTAGTGACCGAAGTCGCCTGGCAGGCGCATTTCGTGAAGAACATGTTTATTGTCCCTTCTGCGGAAGAGCTGGCGGACTTTACCCCTGACTTCACCGTGATGAACGGCTCCAAGTGCACCAACAGCCAGTGGCAGGCTCAGGGACTGAACTCTGAAAACTTTGTCGCCTTCAACCTCACCGAGAAAATCCAGCTTATCGGCGGCACCTGGTATGCGGGTGAAATGAAAAAAGGCCTGTTCTCGGTAATGAACTACCTGCTGCCACAGCGCGGCATCGCGTCGATGCACTGTTCTGCTAACCGGGGTGCGGCAGGCGATGTTGCCCTGTTCTTCGGCCTGTCAGGTACTGGGAAAACCACCCTTTCCACCGATCCGCTGCGCGAGTTGATCGGTGATGATGAACATGGCTGGGATGCCGAGGGCGTGTTCAACTTCGAAGGCGGTTGCTATGCCAAAACCATCAACCTTAGCGAAGCCGCAGAGCCGGAGATCTACCGTGCTATTCGTCAGGATGCGTTGCTGGAAAACGTGGTGATCAAAGAAGATGGCACCGTCGATTACGCGGATGGCAGCAAAACCGAGAACACCCGCGTTTCCTATCCGCTCTCGCATATTGAGAATATTGTCCGGCCGGTTTCCGCCGCAGGACATCCGTCAAAGGTGATTTTCCTTGCCGCGGATGCGTTTGGCGTACTGCCTCCGGTTTCACGCCTGACCCGCGAACAGATGAAGTATCACTTCCTGTCAGGGTTTACCTCAAAATTAGCCGGTACAGAACGCGGCATCACCCAGCCGACACCGACGTTCTCTGCCTGCTATGGCGCGGCCTTTTTAATGCTGCCGCCAACGCGCTACGCCAGCGTGCTGGCAGAGAAAATGAATGAGACTCAGGCGGAAGCCTGGCTGGTGAACACCGGATGGAATGGCGCAGGCAAGCGCCTGTCACTGCGGGATACGCGCACTATCATTAATGCGATCCTGAACGGCACCATTGAGCAAAATGATACTCAGTTGCCAATCTTCGGGCTGGCCATCCCGGCGCAGGTGCCGGGTGTTGACGATGCGCTGCTCGACCCGCGTAATGGCTGGGAAAGCGCAGAAGCGTGGCAGCAGGCAGCCGAAAAATTAGCCCAGCTGTTTGTGGCGAATTTTGAGCAGTACACCCGCACGGAAGAGGGTGCGCGCATCGCCCAGGCTGGCCCGACCGTATAACAGGCGCAGTCGGCATTGAGGCGTTTTGCTTTGCCTCAATGCCGATGGCTGACGGACTAAAAATGGATCTCCTGAGTCGGCAGCAACTGCACAAATGGCCCCGACAGCGTCGCATTATGATGGGCAATAATCTGCTCCGCCGTTAACACCGCATTATCCGTGGTGCTGTGCGCATCGCTTACCAGCACCACCTCAAACCCCCGATCTGCCGCCGCCCGGCAGGTGGTATCCACGCAATATTCAGTCTTCATCCCCACGATCACCAGCCGTTTTATCCCGGCATTCTGTAGCCAGGCCAGTAACGGCGTGTCCGCAAAACAGCTTGGGCGGGTTTTGTTAAAACAGCGGTCAGAATCCAGCAATGGCAGTTCAGGCGCGATCTGCCAGAGTTCGCTGCCTGCGGCAATCGGCGAACCCGCCGGGCCGGTGTGCTGAGCAAAAAACAGCGGCACCTGCTGTGCGCGTGCCAACGTTATCAAATGGGAAACGTGATCCAGCAGCCGGGCTTTGTTATGGGGAACCTGCGGGCCGTGCAGTAAACCTGCCTGCATATCGATCACGAGCAACGCGGAGGCGTCAGACATGGCATTTCTCCGTTATTCTGGCTTCAGTTAAACCGGCAACAACGGAGAACAATGCAGCCCCGTCGGTAACCGGCGGGAGGGGAAAGGTTTGCTAACTACTCAGCCACGCAAACTCGCCACACTCCGCCAGAAGCGGTGGTGGTTGTGGTGGTGGTGAGGAACAGCTGAGTGTTTTGCATAGCAGACAGACTCGCGCAGGACGCACGATGATGCAATATTTTTATACAGTGATTATCAGAAGAGGTGATAACCATCGGTCAAATCCCTGACCGACGTGTTATCGAGGGTGTTCGGTGCAGCCGGAGCTTAAAGAACAGCGCCTGGCGGTACGTGTTTGAAGGTGTCGACATAAACCCGGAACACGTATTTGAAGAATTTTTTCATGATGGCCTGTTTGCAGCTTTTGTTGAAAATCGCTAGAAAATTATACATGCCGTCTGTTTTTCAGGCAATATTTTATGAGCCAGATCACAAAATTGAGTTAATTATGCCAATAAAAAGGTAAACCGTTGCTAAACGGCCTGCCAGGCATCAGGACGTCATTTCGAACTGACTGCGCAATTTTTTCCAATATTTCTGCGACATGCATGATGATAATGGCGACCTCACTCATCACGGATCGGACGCCAATGCCCTTCTCTAATGGTTTTCTTCTTAGTCTTTCTCTGTGCCTGGATATCGGCATCGCCAATATTGCGATCATCACCCTGGCGATGCAGCGTGGCTTTTTTCATGGCTTCTGGCTGGGGATCGGCACCTGTGTGGGCGATCTGATCTATGCGATCCTCGCGATGGCCGGAATGGCGGTGCTGTTGCAGTTCACCCCGGTACGCTGGGTATTGTGGATCGGCGGCTCCCTGATCCTGCTGTGGTTTGCCTGGAAAATGGTGCAAAGCGCCCTGCGTCCGGCGGCGGAACTGAGTGCCGGGGATATTGGTGAGGCACTGAGCCTGCGCCAGAACTTTTTCCGTGGCATCTTCCTGGCTATGTCCTCACCCACGGCAATCCTGTGGTTTGCCGCCGTCGGCGGGGCGCTGATTTCGCGCATGAGCAGCAGCGGCACAGCGGCATCGGGCTGGTTTCTGAGCGGATTTTTCCTTGCAGGCGTTTTCTGGACGTTGGTGCTGTGCACGGCGGGCAGCGTGGGCGGTCGGATGCTCGGGACGAAGATGCTACGCTGGTCGTATATCGCGTCAGCGGTGATTTTCTGCTACTTCGCGGGCTACGTGATCCTTTCCGGTTACCGCGAGTTTATCGGCTAAGGATGCGCAGGTAGTGATGCGGCGTAATGCCCATCATCTTGCGAAAGCTATTAATAAAATGGCTCTGATCGTAGAAACCCAGCCGGTGCGCCACATCCAGCGCGCTGTGCTGGTGTCGCAACAGGTTACGCGCAGCCAGCAGGCGCAGCTGCATATGATATTGCAGCGGCGCAATGCCAACCTGCTGGCGAAACTGGCGCACAAAGTGGTATTTGCTTAGCCCGGCAGCGGCGGCCAGCTCATCCAGCGTCAGCTTCATGGTCAGATTGTCACGCATGCACTCCAGCGCCCGCCCGAGGGTAACGGGTGCCATCTGAATCGCTTCCCCATGACGGTGTTTCAGCAGCTGGCTGGTCAGCCACAGCAGGTTTTGCTGCTGAACCTGCTCTTCATCCGGGGAAAGCACATAGCCACAGATCGCCGCGAACAGCGTGGGATCGCGCAGCACCCCTTCCCGCAGGATCGGCAGTGAACAATCGGTCAGATCGGCAAAAATCGGCGGCGGTAAATGAATGCTAAAAAACTCCACCGGCTCGGCGCCAAACTGCGAAGACTGCAGTGTTTCAGGGTTATAAATGGTGATATCCCCGGCATGGACTGACAGGGTTTGCTGATGCAGGCTGAGGGTTTCAATGCCGCTGAGATTGGCACTGATGACATATTCTTCGTGGGTGTGCAGCGGGAAAGCCGCATGGCTGGCGGTCAGGTGTGAACATTCAATATGATTACGGCTGTTCCAGTCGACTACCGATAACGCCATATCCACTCCGCCCCTGAAGAGGCCGGAGGTTCTGTTTACCGGCCCAGATGTTCAACCAAAATACTACAGCCGATACCAATGAGCACTACGCCGCCGAAAATTTCTGCCCATTTTCCCATCACCGGGCCAAGGAAGCGGCCCAGCAGGATACCCGCCGATGCCATCACCATCGTGGAGAAGCCAATCGCCAGCGCGGTGGTCACGATATTCACCTGCAGGAAGGCCAGACCAACGCCGACCGCCATCGCATCCAGGCTGGTAGCAACAGCGGTACAAACCAGCAGCCAGAAACCGTGGCTGGTTGGTGCTTCTTCCGGTTTGCACTCTTTCTTACGCGCACCTTCGACCACCATACGGCTGCCCAGAATAAACAGCAGTCCGAATGCGACCCAGTGATCCCATGCCATGATGTACTGGCTGGCAGCCAGGCCAATCGCCCAACCGATAAGCGGGGTCAGTGCTTCAATCACACCGAAGATCAGGCCGGTACGCAGCGCTTCTTTCAGGCTGGGGCGATGCAGACTGGCCCCTTTGCCGATAGCGGCCGCAAAGGCGTCCATCGACATCGCAAAAGCCAGAATCAGAGTGGCATATAGGTTCATTGTATTTATCCGGTCTGAAACGGCAGTTGCGTTCCAGTTCGTTAAAACATCAGCTTATGTTGGAAAAATAATCACAAGCTCGTTCAAGTGAAGCGCATCCTATCACGCTAATTGCCAGAAAAAAAGACAGTAAAATCAGGGATTTGAGTATAGCCTCGGCTATACTTTTTAACAGCGGCTATTTTAGCGGGTGAAATGAGAGCGAAAACTCTAAAAGAATTACCGTCTTACAAAAAGTGTAGGGATAAACATCCTTGCAGGGGTTGGGGGATATTTCGCCACTTTTCAGCATTAATACCACCTTAAGAAGATGCCCTAAATAATTGGTGCTGTATCAAGGCAGCAAGTGAATGCGTCCCGATGAGCTGACATGAGTCAGTGATTCGGGCAAGTTCACGCAGCTAACGCAGAGACAGCACCAAGTATGACGGGCATCACCAGACGCGATATATTTTACCGCTATCTACGCCCTCAACACTGCGGCGATAAGCCAGCGCCACGCGGCTGGCCGGGGCGCTTTCAAAGCCGGGGAAGAACGGACCGTAACTTTCCAGCGATTCGGTTAATACCGTCGGACTGACGGCATTAATGCGCAGACCGTTCAGTTCGGTGGCCGCTGCCAGCACAAAGCCTTCCAGTGCCGTGTTGACGGCGGTGGCATTAACCCCGGTGCGGATCGGCTGCTGGGCCAGGATCCCGCTGGTCAGGGTGAACGAACCGCCTGGATTAACGAAAGCTTTGCCGATCAGTACCAGCCGCACCTGCCCCATCAGCTTATCCTGTAGCCCACGGTTAAACTGTTCGCTGCTCATCTCGGCCAGCGGGCCAAAGTGGACGCCACCGGCCGCTGAGATCACCGCATCCACCTTACCCGTCTGGGCGAACAGCGCCTTAACGCTCTCTTCACGTGTCAGATCGACCTGAAAATCACCCCGGGTTTTCCCCACGCGGATCACCTGATGGTCGCGCCCCAGCTCCTGCACAATGCCCTGACCCACCGTACCTGATGCGCCGATTACTAAAATTTTCATGTTGTCTCTCCTGCCTGATGAATAAGTCCGGTCAGTGTGACGCAGTGCAGTGGCGGGATAAATGCGCGATACTTTCGGGAACTCCAAACCCAGAGTTTGTAATCATGGATAAATTACGCAGTATTGAAGCCTTTATCTGCGCTGTTGAGAGCGGCAACTTCAGCGAAGCCGCGCGGCGGCTGGATATCACCGCCGTGATGGTCGGTAAGCATGTTCGCCAGCTGGAAACGGCGCTGAATACCCGCCTGTTACAGCGCAATACCCGACGCCAGCATCTGACCGAAGCCGGGGAGCGTTACTACCAGCAGTGCAAACAGGCGCTGGTCCTGCTCCGGGAGGCGGATGAGAGCGTGGAAAATATGAAGCAGACGCCATCCGGTCTGCTGCGCATCAGCGCCCCGCTCAATCTGGGGGCCAGCGCCATCGCCACAGTGGTCACGGGCTATCAGTTACGTTATCCGCAGGTGAAGATCGAGCTGGATCTCAACGACCGCTTTGTCGATCTGATCGCCGAAGGGTTTGATTTTGCTATCCGCATCGGCGGGCTAAAGCATAATGAACCACTGGTTGCGCAGTTGCTCGGTGAGTATCAGATGGTGGTATGCGCGGCACCAGACTATCTGGCGCAACACGGCACGCCACAAACGCCGGAAGAGCTGCATCTGCACCGTTGCCTCGCCAATATGGCATGGAATAAGAATAACGCCTGGCAGTGGGGCGACGTGACCTGGCCTTTCGACAACAGCTTTACCAGTAACGACGGTCAGGCGCTGCGCAAGGCGGCACTGGCCGGTGCCGGGCTGATACTGCAACCGCGCATTCTGCTGGCGCAGGATATTGCCGCAGGTCGGCTGGTGCCGTTGCTGCAACAGTGGCAACCGGCCAGTCGCCCGATTAACCTGCTGTGGCGTCAGGATCTCAGCCCGTCGGAAAAACGCCGCAGCTTCGTGCGCTGGATGCGTGAGCAGGTGCCCGCCGCTCTGGTGGTTAATGATTGAAGATGGCCTGGGATTAACAGAAAATAGCCGCAACTGACTAACACGGAATCGTGATGAAAAACCCGTTTGAAACTTTCCTGATGCCAATGAGCGCTCTGCTGCTCGGCTTTCTCTCGGCGCTGCTGCTGCCTGCGCCCTCGTTCGGCCTGACGCTGGCACGCAGGCTGGTTGAGATGTTCCACCTGGCAGATATCGGCCAGCTCTATACGCTGGTGTTCTGCCTGTGGTTCCTGCTGCTGGGCGTGATTGAGTTTTACGTTATCCGCTTTATTTACGTGCGGTTTATCCGCCCGTAAAAAAGGGGCCGACCTTCTGTTTCGGTCGGCCCATAAGGAATCAACAAAAGAACTATGGAAAGAACTCATGTAACATTTTTTCTTTTCCCAGCGTAAAGACCAGGAAATCGGATTTTTTAAACTTATTTTCTTTAATTAGCTCATTTTTTAACGCATAAAATCTTTTGTCATCCATAAAGAACAGGGCGCTGAGATAGTCTGAATCAATAGCATTGTTTTCTTGAGAAAGAGAAATGACTTTTTTATAGCACTCTTCGTCTCTGTTCCCTAGCCGTTCCTGCAACATACACTGAGTGAGTAAGTTAGTCCGCGTGAGGTTTTCCTTATTCATCACCCTGAGATAACTCAACCCTTCTTTATAATGTTTTTCAGCAATCAGATTATTGATATACATATTTCTGATGGCGATATTCTCTGGGTTTTTGTCCATTAATTCTTTAAAAGAATATAAGATTTTATTTTTCTCATTCTCATCTGAAAAAATCATTTTTTTCGTGAGTTCAACGGCGTCCTGGGTGGGCTTATCTCTGGATAAAGAGCCTTCTTTCGCTGATGCACAAGAACAAAGAAAGATCATCACAAAGATAAATAAAACAAAAGAAATAGAAGAATCAATTGTTTTTTTCATAAATATCCATATTGAATTTATTTAATGAGATACGCTGAGTAAAACGAAATGATTTTATCGGCATTATATCCCTCTTGTTTTTCATCTTCCCTATGAGAACTCAGGTTGATTTCTTTCTATTCAGTCGTCAAGTTCAGTCCTTCGTATTGATGAAAAATGGATAAAACCCGAGGTACCGGTGCAAACCAGCGTCACGGGGTGACCGGAAAAAATGGTCGCCCCCTACGGTTCGGGGCAACCTGGATTCTGTAGGGGCGGACCTTCTGTTTCGGTCCGCCCGTTTTATTTATCCGCTAAAAATCATCGCGATACTGCTGGAAAAAATCAGCAGCCCGACGAAAAACAGCACGATAGCGGTAACAGCATTAGAATTTTTCATCCTATTTTCTCCTCAGAACCACTGGCCGAAACGACGCATATAAAAGCGTTTCATTCCCTGGGTCACCAGGCAGTAGCCCAGCAGTATCGCCAGCAGCCACGGGAAGTAATTCCACGGCAGCGGCACCAGACCCACCGCATGGCCCAGCGGTGAGAAGGGAATTAAAATACCCAGCGCCATCACCAGCCCGGTCATCAGCATCACCGGCAGCGTGGCGCGGCTCTGAATAAACGGGATTTTCTGCGTGCGCAGCATATGCACCACCAGCGTCTGGGACAGCAACCCTTCAACAAACCAGCCGGACTGGAACAGCGCCTGCGCTTCCACGCTGTTGGCGGCAAACACATGCCACATCAACCAGAAAGTGGTGATATCGAAGATCGATGAGGTTGGCCCCATCCACAGCATAAAACGGCCGATATTCTTCGCATCCCACTGACGTGGTTTACGCAGAAACTCCTTGTCCATTTTGTCCCACGGCAGCGCCAGCTGGGACAGGTCATACATCAGGTTCTGCAACAGCAGATGGATCGCCATCATCGGCAGAAACGGAATAAAGGCGCTGGCCACCAGCACGGAGAACACGTTGCCGAAGTTAGAACTGGCGGTCATATTCAGGTACTTGATGATATTGCCAAACGTCTCGCGGCCTTTGATCACCCCCTGTTCCAGCACCAGCAGGCTTTTCTCCAGCAAAATAATATCCGCCGATTCCTTCGCGATGTCGGTCGCGCTGTCGACGGAAATCCCGACATCCGCCGCGCGCAGCGCCGGGGCATCGTTAATACCATCGCCGAGGAAACCCACGGTGTGTCCGTTGCTTTGCAGCATCTGCAAGATGCGGGTTTTCTGCTGCGGGCTGAGGCGGCAGAACAGGGTTCTCTGCTCCACCAGCCGCGCCAGCTCAGCATCCCCGATGCGCGCCATCTCACTGCCGCACAGCGGTTCTCCCGGCTCCAGCCCCACATCACGGCAGATTTTGCTGGTGATCACCTCGTTATCCCCGGTCAGCACTTTGACCGTCACACCCTGTTCATGCAGTGCGGCGATCGCCGCAGCCGCACTCTCTTTCGGCGGGTCGAGGAACGTCAGCAGGCCAGTGATGACCAGTTCACGTTCATCGGCGGCGCTGAGCTGAGCAGTAAGCGGGTGCTCACTTATCTGACGCGTTGCCACCACCAGCACGCGGAATCCCTGCTGGTTATAACGCGCGGCTAGCTGCCGAATCCGGCTGCGTGCGGCTTCATCCAGTGGACGCACTTCCCCCCCATCCTGCCATCCGCTGGACACCGCCAGCATCTCCTCCACTGCCCCTTTGCAAATCAGGGTTTGCTGGCCCTCGTCTGCCACCAGCACCGACAGGCGGCGGCGTTCAAAATCAAATGGCAGCTCATCGATTTTACGAAAGCGCCACAGCCCGCTGACGGCCGCATTACCCTGGCTGAACCCTAACACCGCCCGGTCCATCAGGTTTTTTACCCCGGTCTGGTGACGGCTGTTAAGCCAGGCCAGTTGCAGCACGCTGTCATCCTGGTTGCCCCGCAGATTGAGGTGCCCGGCGAGAATGATTTTGTCCTGGGTTAAGGTGCCGGTTTTATCACTGCATAACACATCCATCGCGCCCAGATTCTGGATAGCATTCAGGCGTTTAACCACCACTTTGCGTTTTGACAGGGCAATCGCCCCTTTCGCCAGATTCGAGCTGACAATCATCGGCAGCATTTCCGGCGTCAGGCCAACCGCCACCGCCAGCGCAAACAGCAGCGCATCGCTCCAGTCGCCTTTGGAGTAGCCATTAATCAGCAACACCACCGGGACCATCACCAGCATAAAACGGATCAGTAACCAGGTGACGCTGTTGACGCCACGGTCGAAGGAGGTTTGTGGGCGCTCACCTACCAGTGACTTCGCCAGTGAACCAAACCAGGTTTGGCTGCCGGTTGCCACCACCACCGCCGTCGCGCTGCCGCTGGCAACATTGGTGCCCATCAGGCAGATGCCGGGCTGGCTCAGCAGATCCTGCTCATCGGCCAGCGGGTTATTCCGCTGGAGATGGCTGTTGCTGTCATATTTCTCGATCGGCAACGCTTCACCGCTTAGTGCCGCCTGGCTGACAAACAGGTCGCGTGAGGAGAGCAGCCGCACGTCTGCCGGGATCATATCGCCCGCCGACAGCAGCACGATGTCGCCAGGCACCACTTCCTGAAGCGGCACTTCAATATTGACCGCTTCGCTGTCGGCATGGCTGCGGCGCTGCACCGTGGCGGTGGTACTGACCAGCGATTTAAGGGCTTCGGTGGCTTTATTGGTGCGGTACTCCTGCCAGAAGCGCAGCAATCCACTGAGGCTAATCATCACCAGCATAATGATGGCACCGGTCAGATCGGTCTCTTCTCCCCGACGTAGCGGGAGGATGTAGTCGGTCAGTACGCTGATAGCCGCCAGCACCATCAGGATCCAGATAAACGGATTATTAAATGCCTGTAACAGCTGGGTCAGCGCCGCCGGGGCATTATCGCTGGCAACCTGGTTGGCGCCGTATTGCTGCAAGCGTGCTGCCGCCTCTTCACGGGTTAATCCCTGACGTTGGGTATTCAGATGAGCGAGGGTGTGATCCTGGCTCTGGGTGGCCGCGCTGGCGATCGCCAGTTCACGTGCCATTTTGAGGTTGCTCTGGTGCATTTTCATCATGCCACTCCTTGAACAAAGGTGTTTCACGCGCAGGCATAGCACGCCTGCAAACGAGGATTTTTTTTGGGTTCAGGGGGGAGGCAGGCGGGCAGGATGACGGCAGACAGGAATTATTTCCGGATATGCCTCCTGTGATCGCACTGCGGCCTCTCTCGGGACGGAGGTTCAGTCATCGGATGCTCCTAAGTAGCAGGTTCAACTATTTCAAGGCACGGTTATCCTGACGCAGACGAGACATCAGCGTGGGGGAAAGTGCAATCAAAATGGGGGGGAAATGAGACAGCTCGGATGAGGAGGTGAAACATAGCCCGCCGGTTTACGGCAGGCTCACAATGGAGTGGGTCTGCCTTTATAACGCGTGAGTTACAGGGTGACTGTCCAATTGTGTGCTCCTGAGAAGAAAGTGACGAAATTCTAGTCCTGTGAAGAACAGTTGTAAACCGCACTGATAGTTTCCTTCCTAAACCTTTTATCAACAACACTAAGAATCCACTTAGCCGTTGTGCGGCGATAACCCGGCGTAAAGCAGTTGAAAATCTGGAGGATTGGCGATTATTTGACCAAAAGACAGCATTTATTACTGAGACATAACTTTAATTTGGCTGTTTTGCAGTGATTCACGCCATAAATCATCGATTTCGCCCTGCCATTCACCCACAAATATCACCTATTGAAAATTATCCTCTTTTCGGTGGATTAACCCACCTGTTCGGCGCTTTTTCACCATTGAATGCGGCTTTGCCTGTGCGTAAGATTCGTTGTTACGCCGTTTACATTCACATTCAAATAAGAAACATTTATGCAAGCTTCCATCGCGCCATCCATCGACACCGATCCCGACGCCACGCCCGTAAACTCACGCGGTAAAGTGGTTATTGCTTCACTGGTCGGTACTGCTATCGAATTCTTCGATTTCTATATTTATGCTACTGCGGCAGTGATCGTTTTCCCGCATATCTTCTTCCCACAGGGTGATCCGACCGTTGCCACGCTACAGTCACTGGCGACCTTCGCCATTGCCTTTATTGCGCGTCCTATCGGTTCAGCCGTGTTTGGTCACTTTGGTGACCGTGCCGGACGTAAAGTGACGCTGGTCGCCTCGCTGCTGACCATGGGAATTTCAACCGTCGCGATCGGCCTGCTGCCGAGCTATGACCAGATTGGCGTGTTCGCCCCACTGCTGCTGGCGTTGGCTCGCTTTGGTCAGGGCCTGGGACTGGGCGGCGAATGGGGAGGTGCGGCACTGCTGGCTACGGAAAACGCCCCGGCGAAAAAACGTGCCCTGTATGGCTCCTTCCCGCAGCTTGGCGCGCCGATTGGCTTCTTCTTTGCCAACGGCACCTTCCTGCTGCTCTCCTGGCTGCTGACCGACGAACAGTTTATGAGCTGGGGCTGGCGCGTGCCGTTTATCCTCTCAGCGGTATTAGTGTTGATCGGCCTGTATGTGCGTGTGTCACTGCATGAGTCGCCGGTCTTCGCCAAAGTACAGAAAGAGAAAAAACAGGTCAAAGTGCCGATTGGCACGCTGTTCAGCAAGCATCTGGGGACCACCATTATTGGTACGTTCATCATGCTGGCGACCTACACGCTGTTCTATATTATGACCGTTTACTCCATGACCTTCGGCACCACGCCAGCGCCAAACGGTCTGGGTATTCCACGTAATACCTTCCTGTGGATGCTGATGCTGGCGGTGATTGGGTTTGGCATCATGGTGCCGATTGCCGGGCTGCTGGCCGACCGCTTTGGTCGCCGCAAGACGATGATCGTCATTACCCTGATTATCATCGGCTTTTCGATGGTCTTCCCATCGATGCTGGGTTCCGGTAATCAGATGCTGATTATGGCTTTCCTGGTCTGTGGTCTGAGCATTATGGGGCTGACCTTCGGACCGATGGGCGCGCTGTTACCCGAGCTGTTCCCGACCGAAGTGCGTTATACCGGGGCATCGTTCTCCTATAACCTGTCGTCGATTCTGGGTGCCTCCATCGCGCCGTATATCGCCACCTGGCTCGCTCACACTTACGGGCTGTTCTATGTTGGCGTTTACCTGGCGTCGATGGCCTGTCTGACGCTGATTGCGCTGATCCTGTGTAAAGAAACCCGCCACGAATCGCTGTTTGATTGATCCTGCCGTAACCAGGGTCGGGCATGCCCGACCCCTACATGATTCGTAGGGGCGAGGCATGCCTCGCCCGTATCGATTGACAGTCGGGGCCTCGCCCACATCAATTCTCGCCCCACCTCCCGCTATTTCCCGCTTTTCATCTGCTGCAACACACGGCTGCACTGATTATCGTCGTTATCACTCGGGGAGATCAGCGCCAGCAGCGCTGCGGCCGGGGCCATTACAGCCCCCAATGCCACCGCCGCCGCACCACGGGCAATCAAGGGTCCTGGCTTCACACCGGCATCCGGATGTTTAAAGGTGCCACGCACATACAGCGGCGAGCGCAGCGTGATAATCCTGATGCCTTTGCTGTCCGGGTTAATCGACAGATCCAGACGTTCGTTAGCAAAATTGGTGGTACCGGTAATATTGATTATCGCGTTCTCGGTATCGAAGACAAACAGCGTTGATGAGGCCAGACCGTTGTTAACCTGAAAATTGGCGGCGGCACAGTTGATTTTCACTTCATCATCACCAAACAGCTTACCCACCAGGTAGTTACCCACGTTCAGGCCGACAATTTCCATCAGGCTGCGGCTGATCAGGCCATTGTTCATCAACAGCTTCAGGTCGCCGTTACTGGTGGCCAGCAAATCGGCCACGGAATTACCGCGTCCGTTCAGCGTCGCATCACCGTTCATCTGGCCGAGCGCACTCTGCATCGCCTCTACACCCGGGAACAGCTGACGCAGCTTTAAATTACGGGCATGGAGATCCACGCGCCCCTGCATGGGTGATTTGTCGCCTTCCAGCCGGACGCTGGCATTCAGGCTGCCCCCGGCCATGCTAAAGCGCAGCGGGTCGAGGCGCAGATCGCCGTTTTTCAGGATCAGATGCGTAGAAAGGTCGCTGATTGGCAGTGAGCTGCTGTGCTCTATGCGTCGACCTTTGAAGGTGACATCCGCATCCATCACGTCCCAGCTTTTGGTGTCGAACGTATCATGCGGCAGCACGCGATCGGCAGGCTGCGTTGCGGCCTCTCCGCGTTGTGCCCTGGCCTTTTCAGTCTTCTCACTGCCTTTACCGGAATTGACGCCGATCAGCGGCCCGAGATCGGCCATTCGCAGCTGGCGCGACTCCAGCGTCCCTTCCAGTTTAGGCCGGGGTTTGCTCTGGCTGTAGGTCAGAGAACCGTGAATATCGCTGTCGCCGATATGGCCGTTAAAGCCCTGATAGCGGAATACTGCCCCGCCAGCCTGCTGGAAGCGCGCCGTCAGATGGCCATCCGTTTCATACGGCGGCGTATCCGGCAGCAAAACGCCCGTCAGCCCGTAGAGGTTAGCCAGCGTATCGCCGGAGAAACGCAGGCGAATATCCACCCCGCCGAGGTTCATCGGGTCCTGCACGGTGCCCGCCACCCGCACGCGCGTGGTGCCACTGCGCACATCAGCCTGAATCGGGAAAGGCAAATTCTGGCTGCGCAACGACAACATGCCGCCCATTTTTCCGTCACCACTCAGTTTTTCGTTGTTGTACGCCCCGCTCACTCGCCAGCCGAAGACAAAATCTGCCGCCCCTTTTTGCGGGCCGTTGCCTCCGGCCAGCTGGGCATAAGGCACTGGTTTACCCAGCGGATCGACGGTGATCTGCACATCGGCCTTAGTGATCGCATCACGATAAGCGATGTTGCCCTGGTCAAAAACGATATTATCCAGGCGGAAAGACCATGCGGAAGGCGGCTGATTGTCCTGTTTCGGATCGCTGCCCGCGAGGTTAAACGTCCAGTTATTTTTGCGGTCGGCCGTTTGCACCAGCTTTGCTGTCGGCTGTTGCAGTTTGATCCACGGCAGATACACCTGCTTACCCAGCAGCGCCAGTGGTGAGAAAGTGGCGTCGATACGCGCCAGATGCAGCAGGGTGACATCAGGAATTTCAGGCGGGTTACCCAGCATAATGTCCTGGGCATGTACGTGCGGCCAGGGCACCCAACGGCGCCAGCCAGGTTCGCTGCGGTTGCGTTCCCACGCCACCCCCAGATCGCCACGAATGGCAAACGGGCGGTTAATCTCGGCAGACACTTTCTGGTTGATGGTGGGTTTCAGGCGATTCCAGTCGAAGGTGGCGATCACAATGACGATGACCACCACCACCAGCACAAAAATCCCGGTAATCCAGCTAATGACGTTCCCCGTACGCGACATTCGTCGTCTCCTTGATGGCTATCCGTCTCTGGTTAAAGATAGTCGAGACGGCAGCACATGGGATCAGACGAGGTTCAGCGGCAATGCCTCCAGATGTTCAAACGGCATGGGACGGGCAAAGAAATACCCCTGGGCAGCATAAGCAGGAGAGTTACGTACCTGCTCCCACTCTTCGGGCGTTTCTACCCCTTCAACAATCACCCCTTTGCAGTAGCGATTGATCAAGGCCAGCAGCATACCAAACAGGTTTCGGCCCTCTTCGCTTTCACGCAGCAGGATAAACAGCTCGCGTGCCAGCTTGATGTAGTCGTACTTCAGTTCGGTCAGGGCGGAGAAGTTCGCCATACCGGAGCCGAAGTCATCCAGCCACAGCGGCCCAAGCTCAGGCATCTGTGCGACGATCACTTCCTGTGGTAACACGTGATGTTCAACCAGTTCAAAACGCACCCACGGGCAGCGTGCAATTAACTGCCGAACGGTGCTGTTATGCTGGATTTTCAACAGCGTTGGTCCGTCGATATTGACGGAGGCAACGATATTGGTACGGGCAAATTTTCTTTCCCATTTAGCCAGCAGCGTCAGCTGCTCGGCCACAATGTGCAGGCGTTGAGGGATCTCAAGCGTTGCAAAATAAAGCTCCGGCGAAACTCTCTGCCCCGGCGCGGATGGGTGAAACACCGCTGTGAGCAACTCAATTGCCATCAGGCTACCGTCTACGCGGTAAATCGGCTGGTAGTTATAGGAACGCTGACACTGCTGCCAGTAAACAGGTTCTTTAAGCTGCTCTTGTTCGACGATTGCGTTCGGTAACCGGTGACTGAGACTATTCAGCACCATTATTGTGATCCTTTATCTGTGAGACCGCCTTCGTATGGCATCCCGTGTTGCAATTATCGGCATCGTCCCTGAGAACTTTATCCGCAATGCAGCCACGTTAACCTTGCTAAGGTTACCCACTTTTTGCCCTTTCAATCGCCAAAACAGGCGCTATTAAGGGCGTTTTATCAGCAGCTGAGCGAGATTAAACCCATATCACAATAAAATTAAAACATCGTTTTAAATCATTGACTGTTACCCCGTGCGAGGCGAGACTGAATGCAGACTTTTCATTGAGCGAATGACCATGACGCAACAGAAACTGGCCGTGATCGGCGAATGTATGATTGAACTCTCCCAGCTGGGTCGTGATATGAGCCGGGGATTTGGTGGTGACACGCTGAATACCGCAGTGTATGTCGCCCGCCAGGTCCCCGAACAGGCGCTGCGAGTGGATTATGTTACCGCACTGGGTAATGACAGCTTCAGCCGTGAGATGATCGCCGCCTGGCAAAGCGAGTCGCTGCACACTGACCTGATCCAGCGTATGGAGAACAAACTGCCAGGCCTGTATGTGATTGAAACCGACACGCAGGGTGAACGTACGTTTTACTACTGGCGCAACGATGCCGCAGCGCGTTACTGGCTGGAAGGCGAGCGTGCAGAAGCGATCTGTCAGCAGCTGGCCCACTACGATTATCTCTATCTGAGTGGCATCAGCCTGGCGATCTTAAGCCCGCAGAGCCGGGAAACCCTCTACGCCCTGCTGGCCGCCTGCCGCAAAAACGGCGGCAAGATTATTTTCGATAATAATTACCGACCACGCCTGTGGCAGACCCCGCAAGAGGCGCAGAGTGCTTATCAGGCGATACTCGCCTGCACCGATATCGCCTTCCTGACGCTGGACGATGAAACCCTGCTGTGGGGCGAAGCCAGCGTGGCCGATGTGATTGCGCGTACGCAGCAGGCGGGCGTCAGTGAAATTGTGATTAAACGTGGGGCCGATGCCTGCCTGGTGGCAAATGGCAACGAGCCGCTGCTGGAGATCCCCGCCGTGCGTCTGCCACCATCAGCAATAGTCGATACCACAGCCGCAGGGGACTCCTTCAGCGCAGGCTACCTTGCCGTGCGTCTGACCGGCGGTAGCGCGAGGGAAGCCGCGCAGCGCGGCCACCTCACCGCCAGTACGGTGATCCAGCATCGCGGGGCGATTATTCCCCGTGAGCTGATGCCGGAGTCCCACTAGCGCGCGGCACCGCCAGCAGCCAGGTATCACGCAGCGCGGAGATGGTTGCCCCACGCCCTTCTCCGCCGCCGGGCAGATCCCAGTCGGCCTGACGGATCGCCGCCTGATAGCGATCGCTATTGCGCAGGTTATCGGCCTGCGACAACAGCGGGATCAGGCGCACGCCGATGTGCTCAAGGCTGCGGTACGGCCAGGTTTTACCGCTGCTGCTGTAGGGCGCCATAAAATCCAGCGCCGTCAGCAGGCTGGCCTGTTGCGGGGTGCGGTAATGCCACAGATCCCCGGCATTGCTGTGCTGCGCCACCGTGGCCAGCGCGGTCAGTGCCTGCAAATTAAACCAGCTGTAGTGGAAAGAGCGGGTGCGCGCCAGCTCTTTCGGCTGGCTGCCATCGGCAGCAAACTGATGATTCATCCGTTTTTTTGCCTGCTCCAGCATGGGCGGGATCACCTCAGGCCGTTGCAGATACCAGGCGATACCCGCCACCTGCACGTTATACCAGCTCCCGTGATTATTCTCCGCCTGCGCTTCGCCCTTACCTTGCTTGCTGGTCTGTAGCCAGTGCAGATAATCACTCATCCACTGCTGCATCTGCTGCTCATCCTGCGGGCGCCAGCCAGGTGCTGCGCGCAACATCAGCAAGGAATCCACAATCCGCGTGGCAAAGTAACGCCCGTCGAGCACCCCGGATCGCCGCCCTTCTTTCTTGCCCGGTACGCTCTGCGCCCAGTCCAGGTTAGGGTTCATCCGCGTGTTAGGATCAATAAACCAGTGACGGATCAAAGCGATCGCCTGATGGGCGTAACGTTCATCGCCGGAGAAATACCAGGCCAGCGTCAGGGTTTGAACCCGGGCGGTAAATGTCGCCAGCCGCACGCCATCGCTGTCATTATTCTTGGTTGAAGGGTTGATTTTACCGTCACGGCGCACCCACGGCAGGCCACCTGGAACCGCATCATCCGGCCACCAGTAGGCGCTGAGGCTGAGGTAATCGTGTTTTGAACCGCTGGGAGGCGTCAGCCCTTTCTCTGTCACACTCAGCAGCGGCGTATCCAGCGCCTTATTGGCTTCGCGTTGTAGCTGCTGCCAGGCTTTCACTGTCAGCGCGGGTGCCTGTTGTTGCTGCAAGCGCGTTTTATTCAGCATCAGTTCATCCTGGCTGAGAAACGCATACTCCTGCGCAAACAGCGGCAAACTGACGAGCATGCCCAGGCATAAAATCAGGATATGACGCACACTGCGTTTCATCTTCACACTCCGTTCAGATTCCGTCAGACAGCATAGACTCGGAGAGTAAAATATGCCGTTCGGATTAATCAATAATATTAAGTCAAATTATTACAGGGGGGACATTCCTGAACAAAGCACAATTATTAATGAGTAAAAACAGCATGAACATAAATAGTTTGTGTTTAGGAAGGTATTTAAAAACATCTAATGTAAAAAAACGACAAAGTCAGTAACGACGGCGCATCCAGCCTGAAAAAAGAAAGAATTGGGCATATTCCGAAAGTGATTCAGGATGACGTGAAATAGTAGACGACGGGAAAATAAAGCGGCACAGTTTCTGTTCAAAATGCCGTGATAAATATCACCGTCGTTTTTTATACGACTTCTATACTCAAAATAATTCGAGGTGCTTGTAGGCGGCAAGTGAGCGCAGCCAACACCCAAGCAACTTGAAGTATGACGGGTATATAATTTCTAATTATTGTTGCAGCAATAATATTGAGGCGCCTATGAACGCAGAAATTTTCAACCTCTGGCCGAACGGCGATGCGCCTGGCGCCAGCGATTCACGGGCGCAGCCGCAGATTATTGATTTGGCCAAACCGTATGAACCTTTCGACCGTGCTGCCAGCGGTGTTCGCTGCCCGGAGCTGGCAGTGTGGTACCCGGAACAGTCGAACGGCATCACGCTGCTGGTCGCCCCAGGTGGGGGTTACCAGCGCATTATGATCGATAAAGAGGGCAGCGCACTGGCGATGTTCTTTACCTCGATGGGCTACACGCTGGCGGTGATGACTTATCGTCTGCCCGCCGACGGCCACCATGAAGGGGCCGATGCACCGCTGGCCGATGCCCAGCGCGCCGTCAGAGTGTTGCGTGAACGTGCATTGCGCGGTCGCAATGGCGAGAAAATTGTCATGATGGGCTTTTCCGCCGGGGGCCACGTCGCCGCCAGTCTGGGGACGCGTTTTGCTGAAAAACTCTATCCGGTGCAGGATGCCGCCGACGCGCGTTCTCCGCGCCCCGATGCGCTGGTGCTGGTCTATCCGGTGATCAGTATGCGTGACGGTCTGGCCCATAGCGGGTCACGTCTGCAGCTGCTGGGTGAAAACCCAAACCAGAAAGAAATTGACGCTTACTCTATGGAGAACCGCGTCAGCGAGAACACACCGCAGACGCTGCTGATCCACGCCGTTGATGATGAGTCGGTCCCGGTGAATAACAGCATGGTGATGTTCAGCGCCCTGCGTGAGCATCAGGTGCCGTGCGAGCTGCACTTCTATGAGAAAGGCGGCCACGGCTTTGGTATCCGTAACGTTGCCGACCTGCCGCTGGCCAGCTGGCCGATGCTGGTCAACGAATGGCTGCGCGCGCGGAAATGGTGAAATAACGGGCGGACCAAAAAAGGTCCGCCCTGGCCTGATGACAATGTCTGTCACACACCTTACTGCGCGGGCGCGCTGCCATCCGTTGGTGCCGCGTCCGTTGGCGCGGTGACCGGGGTGACCGGCGTCATAATTTTCTGCCAGTTTTCGAGCAGCATCTTCACCTTGGTTTCAGGTTCGCCCTGCGGCTGCATCAACACCATCGTCATATCCTGAGTTAACTGCTGACGTAGCTCCTGGTTGAGCTGATCGAGGGTTAACCCTGACAGGAAAGTCTGGCGCAGTTTCTGATACTGCTCCGGCGCGATATCCACCACCGCGTTCTGCTGAGAGCGCAGCCGCTGGCTCATCAGAACGTCAGTATCCGTGCGGGCGTAGGTGGCAAACAGCTTGGTCAGCTCGCTGTTCTTCTGCGTCATCAACGCATCGAACTCCTGCTGAGTCAGCCCCTTATCACGCACGTTAACCATCTCTTTGGCGATCAGTTCCAGGTTGTTGTTCAGCGCCGCGTTATCTGCGTCCATATTGATGGCGCACTGGGCGCGCTGATACAGCACCCGGCAATCGAAGCCGACCTGCATTCCCTGGGTTTTGTTATCACTCAGGACTTTCTGCACATGCCAGAACAGCGCTTCACGCGCCAGATCGCTCTGCCAGTAGCGCAGCAGATTTTGCGATTCGCGGATGGGCTGCCACGGCGTATCCCACACCAGCGACAGACGATCCTGGCTAATGCCGTTGTTCATCAGATTTACCGGCTGCTGTGGCAGCGGCGAAAGCGTTGGCATCGCGGAAGGCTGATCGCGCTTGCCTTCCAGCGGGGAGAACACTTTATTGATCTGCTCGGCCAGACTGCGGCTGTCTACGTTACCCACGACAAACAGCGTCATGGCATCGGGCGTGTACCACTGTTTATAGAACGCATAAAGCTGCGCCATATCCACCGGCGTTTTTACTGCGGTGGCCGGGTCATGCGCCAGCATCGAAGAGCCTTTCAGGCGATAACGCCACCAGACATCCTGCGGATTACCCGGCCAGGTGGCAATCGGGTCATGCGCATTGATGGCGGTGTTCACCATCTGATCGTTGATCGTCATTTTACCTGCGGTTGCCGCCAGCCAGGTCAGGGCTTCTTTCACTATTTCCGGGCGGTTATTCGGCAGGCTCAGGTTGTAAATCGTGTAATCGTACGAGGTAATAGCAGGCGGTTGCGGGTGCTGCGGATCGATGCTTTGCTGCCACAGTGAGCGCTGCTGTGCCGGATCGAGCGCGGCATTATGGACCAGCGCAAGACGAGGTAACAGATGACTGTAGCCAGCCTGTTGGGCGCTTTCTACCAGCGATCCCGTGTTAACCAACAGACGAATTTCAACGCGGTCACTTGGACGCTGCGGGGTGGTGAGCAACTGCCAGCTAAAACCATTCTCCAGTTTTCCCTGCTGCCAGGCAGGATCGGGTTGGAGTGTTTCAGCCTGTACAGTGCTACTGGCCACTGCCAGTAATATTCCACCAATCAATAGACGAATTCTGGTGCCCTGCATGTGAACCCCTACTCAATCACAAACCAAATAATTATCACTGGCGGTCTACGGCCTGATTCTGTCACGGAGACAGATGGCTTCGGAAAGACACTGTTTTTAAAAGGAACAGCTCTTAGACCACGCATCGACGAGGATGTCACACAGCGGAATGAAAAATAAAAAGTATACCCTAAATAATTCGAGCGGCGTCAAGGCGGCAAGGGAAAGAGTCCCGATGAGTTGACTCTGGTAAGTGATTCGGGTGACTGAAAGACGCCAACGCAGAAGCAGCTTGAAGTATGACGGATATCATGGGGGCTATTATGCAAATGCCCGCCGTGAGGGCAAGTCACGACGGGCATTTGAGGCGATTTTTTTATGAATTAAGCCCTTATGGCGACGTTTCAGGCGGCTTTTTGCTGCTTTTTACCCGCATTCAACGTCTCATTTAACTGCTTCTCGTCCAGCTGACCCACCCATTTTGCTACCACCACGGTGGCCACGCCATTACCAATCAGGTTGGTCAGGGCGCGGGCCTCGGACATAAAGCGATCGATGCCGAGGATCAGTGCCAGGCCAGCAACCGGCAGATGGCCGACCGCCGACAGCGTGGCCGCCAGCACGATAAAGCCACTGCCCGTCACGCCCGCTGCGCCTTTTGAAGAGAGCAGCAGCACCACCAGAAGGGTAATCTGGTGCCAGATATCCATATGGCTATTGGTCGCCTGGGCGATAAACACCGCCGCCATCGTCAGGTATATCGAGGTGCCGTCGAGGTTAAAGGAGTAGCCGGTGGGTATGACCAGGCCAACGACGGATTTCTTACAGCCCAGCTTCTCCATCTTATCCAGCATACGCGGCAGCGCCGACTCAGAAGAGGATGTGCCCAGAACAATCAGCAGCTCTTCTTTGATGTAGGCGATAAATTTGAAGATGTTGAAACCGACCACGCGGGCAATCAGCCCCAGTACGATCACCACAAACAGCACGCAGGTAATATAGAAGCAGATAATTAACTGGCCAAGCTGCACCAGTGAACCCACGCCATATTTGCCGATGGTGAAGGCCATTGCACCGAATGCCCCGATTGGCGCCAGGCGCATAATCATATTGATGATGCCGAAAATGACTTTAGAGAAGCTGTCGATAAAGTTGAACACCAGCGTGCCTTTATCGCCCATACGGTGCAGGGCAAAACCAAACAGGATGGCGAACAGCAGCACCTGGAGAATATTACCGCTGGCAAAAGCACCGATCACACTGCCCGGGATCACATCCAGCAGGAAGGCCACAATGCCCTGCTGCTCAGCCTGCTGGGCGTACATCGCCACCGCTTTCGCATCCAGCGTGGCCGGGTCAACGTTCATGCCCACGCCAGGCTGCAACACGTTCACCACCACCAGGCCGATAATCAGCGCAATGGTACTGACCACTTCAAAATAGAGCAGCGCTACGGCACCGGTGCGCCCGACCGCTTTCATGCTCTCCATCCCGGCAATACCGGTTACCACGGTACAGAAGATCACCGGGGCAATAATCATTTTGATCAGCTTAACGAATGCATCACCCAGCGGCTTCATCTGCGCGCCCAGCTCCGGGTAGAAATGCCCGAGCAGAACACCGACGGCAATGGCTGTCAGCACCTGGAAATAAAGACTTTTGAACAGGGAAGTTTTCATAGATGTGTCCGTTAACCGCGTTAATTGTTGTTTTTTCGTCAAACGACAGCGCGAAAGTAACATCCGGTTAACAGGATTGGTACGGGGTGGTCCGGCGTGGAGCCACCCAATCGGCATTTATAAGAGCTGAATCACGTCAGCAGAAAGTTGTATAACTAAAGAAATCACGGGGTAGACCCGCGTCTCAGGCATGAGACAGATAACGCTGCTCAAATTCCTGCAACGGCAGCGCTTCTGAATAGAGATAACCCTGACCAATAACAATCCCACGCGCCAGCAGCCAGTCACGCTGCTCTTCGGTTTCCACGCCCTCGGCCACCACGTCCAGCTGCATAAGCTCAGCGATGAAGGAAACGATGCGCACCATACTGTCATCATGCGGCAGCGCGGCGACAAAACTGCGGTCCATTTTCAGTTTGCTGATCGGCAGCGCTTTAAACTGGTTCAGCCAGCTCAGATTGGCATAGCCCATACCGAAGTCGTCCAGCGCGATGGAAACGCCGATGTTCTTTAATTCCTGCAACAGATGCAGCGCCTGCTCTGGCTCACCGATCTGGGCGGTTTCCGTGATTTCCAGCATCAGACGACCGGGACGGATGTCATAACGCTGAATCAGCTCCTGTAAATGACTGACCATGGTGGCTTCACGCAGTTGAATAGCCGAGAGGTTTACACTCAGCGTCAACTCAATCCCCTGCTGCTGCCAGTCGGCAATCAGGCGGCAGGACGATTCAAACACCCAGCGGCCGAGCGCGGTAATCACGCCTATCTCCTCCGCGCTGGTAATCAGATCTTCCGGCAGGTACCAACTACCATCGGGCTGACGCTGACGCAGCAGCGCCTCCGCGCCCACCAGCTTGCCGCTGTTCATATCGATTTGCGGCTGCAACCACAGTGCAAACTTCTGCTGCTCCAGCCCCTGCAAAATATCATGGTGCAGATGCCGATCCTGCCGCGCCTGGTACAGCGTTTTATTCGGCTGGCTGGTCAGGGAAGAATGGTGGCTCATGTGGCTCATCTCTTCAAAGGACGATGCCAGCATCTTCTGGTTGCGGTTGTAGTGGCGGATCAACATGCCGATTTCATCATCACGATGATGACGCGGCAACGACAGCTGATGACCGATCGCCTGTTGCAGGCTCAGGTCCCGCAGCTCGTAGGCAATATTGCGCAGCGGGCGCACCATCAGGCGGTTAACACACCAGCTGATAGAGACAGAGAGGATCAACGCCAGCAGCAGATAGGCGGTGACCATCGTCGAGACCGCACTGAGGATAAACTGATACACGCGCCAGGAATCAGCCTGCAACACCAGTATCGCCAGCGGCTTAGGGTTGGCCGGTTCGACAGAATAGAGCGGGACAGTGATCTGCACCGGCAGCTCAAACAACTCCATGATAAAGCGTGGCACCGGCTTCTCGGGTTCAAAGTTCGTATGCAGCGCCTGTAATCCATTGGGCAACACCACTTCTGCGCGCGCCAGAATACCGGCCGGGCGCAGCGAGTTAAGAATATATTCAGCCTGAGGAATATCGGCTTTGAGGACCGCTTGTGACAACGGCTGGCGAACGGTATGTGCCACGTTCTCCATCTGCTGGGCGTAGTCGATTCTGCGCTGCTGCACAAAATGAAAAAGCTGTATGACGATAAAAATACAAATGGTCACGACTGCGACGCTGGAAATCGTCGCCATTTGCTTAATCGTTAATGAACGACTGACGCGCAAGCCTGCTCTCCGAAGCACGAAATCTTTGATTCAGTGCATATAGGGCAAAAAAACAGCCCTGAGTATATCCTATGGCAGCCCCTTTTTAAGCAATCACACTCCGCAATCGTTCGTTTAAGCGTTTTCCTGGTCCTGGCGTCCAACGCCGGGGTTTATCAGATTATTTAAAATCCGCATACGGCGTCAAAGGCTGCGGCGGCATGTCCAGATCGCCCTCCCAGCCCGCCATCGAGTAACGCAGATACATCAAACCGTGGCTCGGGGTGTAATCCTTCGCCTGCTGAATATCCACGCCCAGGCCCAGCGTCCACTGTGATGATAGTCGCCGTTCCACCAGCGCCTGCAACGTGTAGCCAAACCCGCTGCCGCCGCCGTTACTGCCTGGCGGATTATCACGGGTCAGCGCGCCAAAACTCAGCGGATAGCGCGACTGGGCATCGGTTTTCGAATGGGAAACCGATACCGAACCACTGAGGTCAAATGACCAGTTTTCGCTACGCTGGCGATACGTCACCGGCACCGACAGCGAGGCATAACGCTGCGGGCTGTAGTAGCCGCCCTGGCCGAGGGAGTAATCACTGAGATCGCGGTCGTAGTGCCACAGCATCCCGTTCAGGCCCACGGTGGCACGGCGGTTGTTCTCGTTGATCAGCTTGTAGTAGTAGCCGCCCATCAGGCGTTCGCGTGCGTTATTCGCCACATTTTCCCCGGTGAGCTGATGAGCGCTGATATCAGCCCAGACGCCGTGCGCCTCGCCGCGATCGTAGCTCAGGCCAACCGCACCGCCCGTGGCGACCACGCCGCCCCAGGTCTTGCCGCTGGCCAGATTCGGGTCGCGCGCACCGGCAAAAGCCAACAGCGAGCTGGCAATCGGCCGCCGGGATGCCGTCAGCGACACGCCCACCTCGTCAATATCGGTATTCCAGGTCAGCCCGCCGACCCAGTGGGTGACCTCAAAACCGAGCGGCGTGGTGCCAATATCTGCGGAACCGCGCTCGCTGCGGTAACCCACGCCGATGCTGGTGCCATTCTGATGCTGTTTAATATCGCGAGTACAACGCGCATCATCGTTGGCACAGGTGCCAAAGTTTTCACTGATATTGCCGCTGCTGTTGCGTGAGAACGTCCCCGCCGAGACATCGACGTTATCCAGCCGCAGCCAGCTACGCCCGTCGTTCAACGGGGTTTCGGCCTGCAACATGGTGGTGTGCGCGGTGAAATCAGAGATCCCGCCGGTGCCTTTATTGCGCGAATAATCTTCTTCCAGGGTGAAGATCGTATCCTGCTGGCGATAGAGATCGGCACTGTCGCTGCGGATACCGCGCTTCAGCCAGTCGTCGTTTGCGTCAGCGCGCGTCAGCCGGGTAAAGGTGTCGTCATCGTCAGGCGGCTGCGGGGTGATGCCGCTGGCCACCATCGCCTGGCGATAATCCTTCAGCGCCACATCAGGCTTGCCCTGAGCGGCTTCCAGCCGTGCAGCGTCGCGCAGCACCCGCGCACTCAGTTCGGAAGGCCTCTCTTTTTCTGCCTGCGGCTTCAGCCCGGCATATAACGCAACGGCGCGATCGGTTTCCCCCACGCTGAGCCAGGCGTTAGCGACCCGATGCCCGTTACTGAGGCTGGCAGCGCTGACCGCAGGCGGCAGCGTTTGCAACAACTGCCGCGCAGCAGCAGGCTGGTTCTGTGCCATCTGCGCATCAATATTGTCGAGCAGGCGCTGGCTTTCCAGCCGGTCAAACAACGCCTGAATATCGGCCGTCCACTGCGCCTTTGGCAGCGTATGCAGCTGTTTCACTGCCGCCGCATCACGGCCACGCCCGGACAGCCACAGACCGTAAGCGTACACCTGCGCCGGGTCCTGCGGCTGGCGTCGGGCCATTGCCACCATTCGCGCATCGGCGGTGGCCGTTTGGCCGATCTCCCACAATGCTCCCGCATAGTGATAATTGAGCCAGACATCGTCCGGTGCGCCCTGTTGCGCCAGGCGATATTTCTCAACCGCCTGCGGCCACTTCCTCTGCTGTGCCAGCCGATCGGCCTCATCGCTGAACGCACTGCTACGCAGGCGGGCCAGCGTATCGCCCATCGCCCGCTGCTGTGCAACCGGCAGAGTATTGAGGAAATCCAGCGCATGCTGGGGAGACTGTTGTTGATAGAGCGCAGCCAGGCGGCGCAGCGCCGTGGTATTAGCGGGGTCAACGCGCAGTGCGTCACGGTAAAGCGGCTCGGCTTTTGCATTATCCTTACGTGCCAGCGCCACATCACCGAGGCCAATGCGTGCATAGCCATCGCGTGGGTCAAGCGGCCGGGCACGCAGGTACAGCTGCTCCGCCGTGTTGATATCCCCTTTCGCCAGCGCCTTATCGCCCTGCTCAATCAGCAGCCAGTATTGATTCGAACGCAGCAGGCTCTGCCACTTACTCACGTCGATGCCGTCAGGTGCCGCATCAATCGCCTGGCGGAAATACGCCGTAGCCGCCGCACGGTGACCGGCCTGCACCAGCGCCTGCCCCCGCACGCCCAGCGCGGTAGCACGGATATCCGCCGCAGAGCGGTCAACATTCTGCTTAACCTGAGTCATCGATTGTTGCAGCCCGGCGTTGCCCGGTGCCTGGATGTTCAGCGCCTGCATCTCTGCCAGCGCCCGATCCTGCTGGCCGGGCAGGCGTGCCACTAGCTGCCAGTACTCCAGCGCACTATCCCCGGAAGGGAAGTCACCGTGGAACAGGCGATCCCAGGCGGCACGTGCCTCCTCCAGCCGCCCCGATGCGGCCAGCAATCGCGCCTGCTGGAACTGCTGTCGCCCCTCAGGCGTGGTCAGCAGCATACTCGCCGCCGCCTGGCGTGCCGCCGCAGAGTTCGGCGCACGCTGTTTAAGATCGGCCATCAGCTGCGCGGCCCTGGCCTGATCCCCCTGACGCAACGCCAGACGCAGCTTAGCCGCCAGCACATCCGGGTTATCCGGGGCGATCTTATCCAGCCGGTAAAGCGACTGCGTGACCAGATCATACTTGTTGGTCGCTTCGCCGGTACGCACCTGCTGGAGCAGCCACGGCACCGGGGCAACATCCTGTGCCAGGCTGCCGGGGCTGAACGGCAACAGCAGAACGGGCAGTAACAGCCCAGGCCGCAACCTCACTCGTCATCCTCATCTTCATCAAGGCGGCGGCGGCTGACAGCACGCATCAGGCGCCAGACCAGCACGGCAAACAGGATCACCACCACGCCCGCCAGCGCGGCCAACCACAGCGGATGCGTTGCCAGGGCATTCCACAGACGCTCCCACCACGGCAAATGCCCGACGTAATACGTCTCACCCACGCGCAGGCTGTTCACGCCAGACTCACGAATAATCGACACCGAGCCAAACATCGCCGACCGCTTGCCGCTGTCGTTCATCGCGTTGGTCAGCAGCTGCCAGGCACGCGGGCTGTCGGCCAGCAGTGCCACCACGCTGCGCTGTTCAAAGAACGGAGACTGGAAGCCCACCACCGCCGCCATCGGCCCGGCAGAAACGATGGTGGTCTGGCTTTCCGACTGACGATCGGCCGCCGGGCCGTCAACATCATTGAGCACCGGCTGGCGCAGCGGTTTTTTCACCCAGCTTTTCGCCGCATCCACCAGCAGATTGACTTCACCGCCCTCTTTTAAATCTGCGGGCAGGCTGCCAATCATCAACAGATCCGCATCCTGGTCTTTCGCCTGCGCCCAGTTATCCGTCAGGCGCACCTTCAGCGCCGGATATCCGCTTTGCGCGCTGATGCTGGCCAGCGCATCCAGCATGGCGGTGACCTGCTCCGGCTGCGGCTGCGGGCTGACCAGCACCAGGGTTTCCGCCAGATCCGCCTGGCGGCTGAACGGGAATCCGGCGGTGGCAAAGGCGCGCAACGACGGCATTTCAATAAAGTGCCGATAGCCGGAGAAGTCGACGGTAGAGCTGCCGTCAATCAACACATGATTGGTCACCGGAGCCACCGTTTCGCAGCGACCATCGGCGGTACCCCCGATAAAAGTCGGTGCGTAATCAAAGTCAAATCGCAGTTGATTGACCACATCCAGCCGCAGTGCCGGAATCGTCAGGCTGGTGCTGCCATCCCGCACCCCCTGGACCAGCGGAATACGCAGCAGCTGTTTGCTGCGGTCGTTTTTGCGCGTTAACGGATAGTCCTGCACAAACTGGTTGTTCAGATGCACCGCCAGCCGCGAACCGTCATCCAGCACCGGCGAGGTGTAGCGATACTGCAAATTCATGTCGATACCGCGTGCGCGGATCAGGAACAGGTCCGGCGGCAGATTGAGCGTAAAGTTGAGCGGCGAGGGTTGCAGACCGTCAGACTGCAACTGCCCCTGATACTGCTGCAATTCGGCAAACGTGGTGGCACGGTCGGTACGGACCCAGTTAGGGGCATCGTAAGGCTGACGGTCGGCCAGCGGTTTCAGTGCATCCACAATCGATGATGGCCCGCGCAGCAGCAGTTCACCCTGGGCAACCCCCTGCACCGCCGTGACCAAATCATGATCGTCGCGGCCGAGGATCAGCAGCATTTTCTGATACGGATTGCCCGGCTGGCTGACAATTTCCACCGTTGGCTTCGTCACGGGGGGTCTGTCTTTCAGAAAATCCGGGCGTCTGTCGTTGGTGGCAAACACCACCGCATGTTCCTGCGCAGGCAGCTGGTTATACAGCACCGGGAAGGACTGCCCGCGCCACTCGACTTTGGTGCCAAACCAGGAGGCCAGAATGCCTGCGGCACGCTGCTCTGTCAGACCCGGTGTGCCGGAAAAGACCATCGGCAGCGTCATCGGGCGGCTGTCGCGTGCGTCAAAGAACGGTTCCGGGAAGTGCGACAGATCGTCGGTCAGCGGCAACTTTTGCAGCGTCAGATCCAGCCGACTCTCTTTGCCGATATCCAGCCAGATGGCGCTGTAAGCCGGGTTTTCGCAGATGTTAGTGTAATGTCCCACCAGTTCAAAACGGATGCGGTTAAAATCACTGATAAAGCGCGGGTCAATCGCCACCTGCACCTGGCTCGCGTTACCAAGCTGTTCCGCAGTCAGCGTCACCAGCCCGACCATTTCATCATTCAGATAGATTTTCAGATGCGACAGCGTGGGGATCAGCGCAGGCGACGGACGAAAACTGAGGGTGAGCAGCGCTTTTGTCGCCACTTCATCGCTGCGCACGCCGAATTCAATCTGCCCCTGCGGCCGGGTGCCACGCAGCATAAAGGCACCTGGCGGCGGTGCAATTTTGTCAAAACCCAGCGCCGACTCACGCACGGGCGCCGCCGGGATCAGGGATGAAGCCAACTGCGCCACGGGTGCAGGCGTATCGGCCGCCTGGCAAAGGGGCAGCACACCGATCAACAGCGCGGTAAACCAGCTTAATTTTATCGTCATCGTCTTATCATCACTGTTGTGTCACGGGGTCGCGCACGCGGCCCACACCATGAGGGAAAAATGACGTTATCCACGCCAGTAACGCGGTTAACCCCACAAACAACTGGCGCAGGCGCGGCGGCCCGTATTCTGCCAGGCGCAGATAGCCTTTAAAGCCCAAAATCACGATATCGACCAGACTGTGTACCGGTTTATCTTCCGGGAAACTGTCCTGCCACAGCGCCCAAGTGTCGGCACGGGCAAACGTGCATTGAATAAACTCCACGTGCTGCTGCGTGGTCAGCTCATGCAGGCGTATCCCCGCGCGCAGACCGAAGGTACGCTGGACGACGCAGGGAAAACTGAACTCCTGTTGCCCACGTTTCAGCAATAAAAACACCTGCTCGTCGGTTCGCAGCGCATCGGCTTCACGCAGTGCGACGCCCACACCACCATCCGAATAATCGCGCAGCGTACAGGGCAGTAGATGCCCGTCGGCACGGACAATCGCCGCAGGCATCGCCATTTCAACCCGGTGCGCTTCGCGGATCTGGCGGGCTTCAACCGACACCGCCACCGCACCGCCGAGGATCATCAGGTTGTAGAACACCCACACCAGGCTGACCAGCACCGTCAGGATCTCGTTTGCCGGCCCATAATGCAGCCGCCACACCGCGGCTATCACGCCCGCAATGTTAATCAGCACCAGGCACATATAGGGCCGGGTAATCACCCAGTCGAGGTGTTCTTCCTCCACCAGTCCGCCCTTAGCCGTGACGTTAAACTTCCCTTTATGCGGATTAAACAGCGCCACAGTGGTTGGCCGCGCGATATACCAGGCCAGCACCGTTTCATAGACTTCGCTCCAGAACGAGTGACGCCAGCGCCCCTGAATGCGTGAGTTGGTCAGGCTGGTATGCAGCATATGCGGCAACACATAGATGGCAATCGCCAGCGCCGGAGCAAAGATGATGTAGGCATGACACAGCAGAAAAGCCAGCGGCGCCAACAGGAAGATCAGGCGCGGAATGCCCGCGAGGAAGTGCAGCATGGCGTTGGCATAACACAGGCGCTGCACCAGCTTCAGTCCTTTACCCAACAGCGGATTGTCCAGACGGAAAATCTGCACCATACCGCGCGCCCAGCGGATACGCTGGCTGATATGCCCCGCCAGGCTTTCGGTTGCCAGCCCGGCCGCCTGCGGAATACGGATATACGCGGAGGTCCAGCCTTTGCGGTGCAAGCGCAGTGAGGTGTGAGCATCTTCGGTTACCGTTTCAACCGCAATACCGCCAATCTCATCCAGCGCGCTGCGCCGCAATACGGCACAGGAACCACAAAAGAAGGTGGCATCCCAGACGTCGTTGCCATCCTGTACCAGCCCGTAGAACAGCGTGCCTTCATTCGGGGTACGGCGAAAACGCCCGAGGTTGCGCTCAAACGGATCCGGTGAGAAGAAGTGATGCGGCGTTTGCAGCATGGCAAGCCGGAGGTCTTTGACAAACCAGCCCATCGTCATTTGCAGGAATGAGCGCGTCGGCACGTGGTCGCAGTCAAAAATCGCGATGAATTCGCTGCGGCAAACGGTGCTGAGCGCATGGTTGATATTGCCCGCTTTGGCGTGCTCATGAGTTTCACGCGCCAGGTACTGAATGCCCACGCTGGCGGCGAACGCCTGAAATTCCGGGCGATCACCATCATCCAGCAGGTAGATCGTCAGCTTATCCTGCGGCCAGTCGAGGCCCAGCGCCGCATAAATCGTCGGTTTCACCACGCTTAAAGGTTCATTGTACGTCGGCACCAGTAGGTCAACCGTCGGCCAGACGCGGAGATCCTCCGGCATTGACACCGGCTTACGTTTTAGCGGCCACAAACTCTGGAAATAGCCCAGCAGCAGAACCACCCAGGAGTAGGTTTCAGCGGCGATCAATAACAGGCCAAAAACCAGACTCACCGGGTCGTCCCAGTTAAGCGTGGCGGTATAACGCCACCACAGATAGCGGCAGGAGATGGTCAGCGACAGGACAATCATCATCATAATCGGCAGACGCCCCGGAATACGCCGCACCACCATCGCCACGCACCACAACACCAGCACAAAGATAAACTGTGTCCAGATATCGAACGGCTGCGAGATGCACAGCAGCGCCAGCGCCGTGGCGACCAGCACCGTGACGGTGAATACCGCTTTACGCAGCAGCGGAGGCAGACGGTCTAACCACTGCTCCCCGCGACGCTCCAGCCCGCTACGTTGCACGCGCTGCGGCAAACGATGCAGCCAGCGGTAAAAGCGTTTACGCCAGAGCGTCAGCGACCGGAAAGCATTGAGCCGCTGACGTTCACTGCGCCGCGAGGCATCAAGCGGCAAAATCAGCAGCAGCCACAGGCTCTGCACCAGATAACGCACAATATCGGCCGGGCGCGGGCGCTCCGGGGAGATCTGCGGATAAAGCTGGCGACGGCGGGCGCGAACCGGCTGCCACGCCGGGGATTCAAAACGCAGTAGCGTCCAGCCGAGTATCACCAGCAAACACTGCAATGCGGCCGTCAGCGCCGGGGTATGCTGGCGGCGATAACCGCGATAGCGCTGGTGCAGAGCCTGCCATACCGGGGGATTCAGCAGCCAGCGCAGCGGGTTCATTCGCCTCTCCCCTTCAGATTCACCAGGCACCAGGCCGCCAGCGTAGCGGCCTCTTCAGCGGCCAGGCTGAGCGGGCGATACTCACCCAGCGGCTGCTTGCTCAGCAGCGATTCGGCCAGCGCTTCATCACGGTGGATCAGCAGCGGGATCATGGCGGTCAGGGAGCTGAGCCACAGCTGGTGCAGATCCTGCTGGGCCTGACTTATCGGGGAAAACTGGTTGATCAGAAAGCGTGTATTGGCAGGAAACATGGCCTGATGCAGGCGCAGATGGCAGTTAGCATCGGGGGTCAGCACCATCAAATGGTGATCGACATGCGGCAGCAGCAGCTGACTGATCTGCGGCATATCCGCCGGGATATCCAGCAGCACCCAGTGATATCCGGCACGCAGGCTGGCGAACTGTTGCGCCCAGGGAGTGAGTAACGTTTCGGGCTGGCGCAGGTAATCCAGCGCCTCTGCACGCGGCAGCTGCCCGAAAGGAATAAAGTCGAGTTGTTCGGTATAACGCATGGCGCTCTGCTGCCAGGGCCGCTGATGCAATGCACTGTGCGCCCATCCGCGCGCGTGAGTCAGGGAAGCATTAAAATGCGAGCACAGTTGATTATGCGGGGAAAAATCTACGGCAACAGTGCTTTCCCCCAGGCGGTTAAGTGCCCAGGCGAGCGCTGCTGTAATAGACGTGGTCCCCACACCGCCACGCAATCCCGACAGGGCAACAATCGGCATTACTGCTCCTTTTTATGTAATGCATCCAATTCTGCCAGTAATGGCCAGCGGGCATGAATGCCAGCCAGCCTTTCCTGACGAGCAATATCGATATAACGAAATGCCGTCAGTGAAAAAGCGTCACGCAATGCACTGATGTCATCGGGTTGTTCACGATCGGGCTGTAAAGCAGGGCGCTGATTTTTACTCATCATTTCCGGTCATTATGCAGGAATCCCCCTGTTCATTATACAAAGATAGCGACTCTATAAATGATTCACTGGAACGTAGTAATTAGTAATGTATATTTAGCAGTATAACAATTGGTTTGAAAAAATCTCCCAGGCTCCCTTATGCTGGATTATCCCTGGTGCGAAGAATCTTATGACGATTTCATTTACCTTAGGGCTCGGACAGGTTCAAAATGAATTAGTGTTGCTGCAAGCGCCAGGATGCTACTGGGTCACAGTCAATCGGCAGGAAGATGCACGCCTGCTGGTGCGCCAGGTGATAGCCGCTCAACGCGCATTAACCCTGATAAGTACCACCGAGAAACCTCAGGCACTCCTGACACCAGCCCCCCAGAACGGGCCGGATAAAATTCCGTTATTTTCCCTGCCTGAAACCGCTGAGGCGCTGCTTTCCCTGACCGAAGACTTGTCACGTACGTTAGTGAACAAACCGCGATTTTTGATATTTTATACCGCCTTCAGCACCTGGGAGAAGTTATCTTCAACCGAATTAAATAGCTGGCTGAAGGCGATGCAAAAATGGTTAGCCTCCAGAAGATCAACCATGTTGATAATCACCTGCGGTTCTGGAATTAATAACCTGCGTAATGATTTGCAAACGCGTTACCGTCATTTAGAGGGGTTGTCACATCTTGAATGGCAGCATGACAGCTGGAATTACCGGGTTAACTGGTGGTGTAATAAAAGCGGTATGTTGGCGGATCGTGAACTCCGTCTCAGTTTACTTCATGAATCTTTCATACAGATTAACGACGCAGAGCAAAATATCCCGCTCACGTTAAATGATGAACATCTGTATCTGGCCGAAAAAAGTGTGCTGGAAGGCGCACCGCCGCTGTCCAGCGCATGGACCCTGTTTGATGACAACAGCCAACTCACCAGCCGCGCACTGCAGGCCAGCGCCGCCACGGTGATATTTAATCTTCATCACAATGACCAGATTGCTGCGCTGGCCGGGGATATCCATAGCCTGCGCCGCACACGGGGGAGTGGTCTTAAAATCGTGGTGCGTGAGATGGAAACGGCACTGCGCTACAGCGATGAACGCCTGCTGCTGGCCTGCGGTGTAAATGCCATTGTGCCGTTTAATGCCACCATGTCGCGTTTTCTGACCACGCTGGAAGGGTTAAAAGGCCAACGGTATAACCGCCATGTTCCTGCCGACCTTGGCATTCTGCTGAAATCCATGCAGCCGCTACAAGAGAAAGGCTATTTGACGCAGGAACATTTCTGCCGCTCCGTGACGCGGCTAATCAACAACACCATGCTGCCGGAAAATGGCAAAGGCCTGCTGGTTGCATTGCGTCCGGTGCCACAGCTTAGCCCCGATCAGGCGTTAACGCAGTGCAAACCCCGTCGCTACGGTGACCTGGTGACGCGCATTGGTGACAGGCTGTATCTGTTCCTCTCATCCTGCCGCTACACCGACCTGGACACAGCACTGAAGTATATCTTCAGCCTGCCGCACGACGAGATTTTCACTAATCGCCTGGTGTGGTTTGAAGATGTTCAGATCCTCTCGGAAGTGCGGCAAATCACAGAGCTGATGCCCACCGCCTGGCGTGATGCGCCCGAGGAAAAAGAGAGTGAGCCTGTCCCGGATCCGATAGCCAACCGGGTTCGTCTGGTGCCAGAGGACGTCACTCTCACTAGCCACTCTGACCGGGAGGAGCCGTGATGGTACTGATGGATGTGGTACAGATAGTCATTTTGATTCTGCTGATCCTGTTGCTGTTAAAACCTTTTTACAGCCGCTGGCTACCCAAACAATGGCACGGGATATTGCACCGCATTTTACCGCCACGCGCCCTCAAGTATGAAGGGACGTGGCGCCGCAAACCCTCTGGTTCGGATAGTAAAAAGTGACGGGCAATCGCACCACGGACTCGCCCTCCTCACCGAATTTATGGCGCTACTGGCGTGGCCTGGGTGGCTGGAACTTCTATTTTCTGATGAAGTTTGCTCTGCTGTGGTTTGGTTATCTGAATTTCCATGCGCTGAACAATCTGGTGTTTTTGGCCTGGCTGCTGATGCCTCTTCCGTCACCGAAGCTGCACCGCCTGCGTCACTGGATCTCGATTCCCATTGGCCTTGCTCTGTTCTGGCACGACACCTGGCTGCCGGGTCTGCAAACGCTGCTCAGTCAGGGCGGCCAGCTGGCCGGGTTCTCTGCCGACTACCTGCTGGATTTAGCCACCCGCTTCATTAACTGGCAGATGGTGGGCGGCGCTTTCGTGCTGTTGATACTGTACCTGTTTATTGCGCAATGGCTGCGCGTGACCGTGGTGGTCTCGCTGCTGCTGGTGTGGATCAACGTGGTGAATCTTGCCGGTCCCTCATTCACCCTGCTGCCAGCAGAAGAAGCCACGCCTCCCGTGGCGGCGCACCCGGCACCGGATACTCAGAAGAGTGCACCGCAGGGCATGGAAGAGACTCGTCCTCCCACCAGCGCCAACCTGACAGCACATCTGAATGCCTTTTACGCCAGTGAAAAGCAGCGTATGACGCCCTTCCCGGACACATTACCGACTGACTCAGCGCCCTTTGACATCCTGGTGATCAATATCTGCTCGCTCGCCTGGTCTGATATTGCGTTTGCCAAACTGCGCGATCATCCGCTGTGGCAGCATTTCGATGTGGTGCTGGATAACTACAATGCTGCCACGGGCTACAGCGGACCGGCGGGGATCCGCCTGCTGCGGGCCAGCTGTGGTCAGAGCTCGCACAGCGATCTGTATCAACCCGTTGATGAGCGTTGCTACCTGTTTGATAACCTGGCGAAACTCGGCTTTAAGCAGCAGCTGATGCTGGACCACCCGGGCGTGTTTGGCGGCTATTTGCAGGAACTGCGTGATGATGGCAATTTGCGTGCGCCGCTGATGTCGCAGGCCGGGCTTAAACCTGAACTGACCTCATTTGACGGTGAACCGGTGTTTAACGATGCCCAGCTGATGCAGCGCTGGCTGGACGACCGCCAGAAAAGCAGTGATGCACGCAGCGCCACCTTCTATAACCTGATCCCGCTGCACGATGGCACGCGAGAACTGGGCAGCAGTAAAACCGCACCGTGGCAGCCCAGGGCGAAGCTGCTGTTTGATCAGCTGGATGCCTTCCTGACCAGGCTGGATAAATCCGGTCGTCGGGTGATGGTGCTGGTCGTCCCGGAACATGGTGCCGCACTGGAAGGTGACCGGATGCAGATGTCCGGCCTGCGCGATATTCCCAGCCCGTCGATTACGCACGTTCCTGTCGGCATTAAGTTTGTCGGGATGAAGGCGCCCCATCAGCCGCCGCTGAATGTCAGTACACCGACCAGCCTGCTGGCGCTGTCTGAGCTGATTTCCCGCGTGGTGGATGGCCAGGTGTTTAATACCGCGAATGTGAGTATGGGAACATTAACCGCGAACCTGCCGCAAACGCCGGTGATTTCCGAGAATGATAATGCGGTAGTGATGATGTATCAGGGAAAACCCTGGATACGGCTGAACGGCGGGGATTGGGTGCCGTATCCGCAGTAGGGTCAACCCCGAAGCGATGATTTAGCCTGGCCGTTGTCGGGTCTGACCTTCTTTTCCGGTCGGAGCGGGATGAAGGTCAGCACGCACTGCTGTAGAGGCTGACCCTCTGTTCCGGTCAGCCTGTTGGGTGCCAATCATCAGCACGAGGCGACCGGAAAAAAGGGTCGCCTCCTACGGATTTTGATGGGTGATTTTTAACGGTCTTTATACGCCAGCCATGTCAGCAGATGCAGACTGGCGGAGTAGTAATCCTCACTGGCACTCAACGAATCATTCAGATAACCCGTATCATCCAGCGTCAAATCACGGACCGCCAGTAAGCCCCCCGCCATGTTGTAAGGCGCTTTATTATTGCTCAGCACGTCAATCCAGGCGGGCGTCTGCAAGCGCTGGAAGTTCATCCAGAAGCTCTGGAAAGGCACCAGTTGCAGCGATGCAGGATCATACCAGTGCAGATACAGCGGAACACGGATGGCATCATAACTGAAGCGCGGAGGCCAGGCGGTGGCCGGTGCCATTGAGCCATCAGCGTTCATCGCCACCCAGTCCAGCGGCAGCGCGCTGTCGCCAAAACGCATCGCAGACAGCAGCTGCGTACCATCGTTAATCAAGGCGTTCCACACCTGCAAATGGCTGCGGGCAGCAAAGTCACGCCACGCCGGGAAGACAAAGTAGGACGGGTTGAGGATCACATAGCTGGTCTTGTTAAAGCCCTGCGCGCCAGGCAGCATAATCGTACGCCCGGCAAAGGTGATCACATTGCGGTCAATAATCGTTTTTTGCAGACGATCGGACGCCTGCAAATACGCCGGTACGTTCCACTTATTGCCCGCCTTCAGCAGTGCCCAGGCGATCAACACATCGCCATCAGAGGCGTTGTTACGATCGCTGACCGGGTCGCTGGCACCGGGGGTGTATTTCCAGTAGAACAGCCCGTTGTTCGGGTTGCTGAGGTTCTTCTGCGTCCAGCGCCACAGGTTGTCAAAGCTGCTGCGGTCGTTGTAATACACCGCCATCAGCATGCCATAACCCTGACCTTCAGTGTGGCTGACATTTTTATTGCCAGTATCCTGAATACGTCCATCAGAAGTCATAAAGCGCGTTTTAAAACTGCTCCAGCCGTCTGCAGCGCTGGCCTGGGACACACCCAGCACCAGTGCGAGCAGAATCATGCCTGCCCTGAGCATTGCCATCATGGTATTCCTCACGCCTGGTAACGAAAGCGCAGTGAACTTTCACCGGTTTCTTCGCAGGTCAGCGATACGTTATCACCGCCTCCCTGACCGCGCAGCCAGCGGGCATACAGACCCAGCAGCACCGCCCCCAGCGCCAGACGCCACTGACGATCCGGCATCACACCATCACCCGGCGGCAGCGCCAGATGATCGATGACAATCGCCGTATCAGCAGGCTGCAAATCAACAAAGCCCCAGTTGAAGCGTGCCAGCACCTGATTGATCTGCGCTTCCAGATCCGCCACGGTAGCGATCGCGCCCAGCGGGTAACGGCTGGCAAGGTTATCGCCCATCTGACGTAAAAAGGCCTGACTTTCGCGCTCACCGGCGTTATTCAGCATGCCGTTAATCATCACACTCAGCAGATCAAACCAGCCCGGCTGATACTGCTGCTGACGGTAATACTGCAGAGTGCGTTCCTGTAACTGACTCATGCTTATTTGCCTCCCAGCATGTAGCGGAAGTAGAGCTGCGCTGTACTTTCGTTATAGTCGCCAAAGGTGTCATAGCCCAACTGACCGCCAATGGTAACGTCTTTGTTGATTTTGTAGTCCGCACCCGCGTGCAGGTTATACCCGATACCGCTTTTGCTGCCGCCGCTGAAGTAAGCTTCTTTGGCGTAACCCGCTGTCACCATATCTTCCAGCAGTGACTGGTAGTCGCTGTTGTTCGGGAAGTAAGCGCTCTTATCCTGAGTATAAGACTGATAACCCGCCGAGCCGCCAACCTTCACGCTGAGATCATCATAGGTCTGGGTAAAGTCCACCGGGAACGATACGCTGACATAGTTTTGCGGGCTGAAGTAACCACCGGAACCGTAGCTGAAGTTGCTGAGGTTTTTCGAGAAGTCCATCCAGCTGATGTTGATCCCGGTTTTCAGCTCGCGGTCATTAAAGTGGAACGGACGCACATAGGCGCCGGCGTTCCCCATTAGCGAGGTGTTGCTGGCCACGTTTTCACCGATATAGCTGTACCCGCCTGCGCCCACATAGAATCCGGCATCGCCATCATCGTAGCTCAGCATGGCGTTACCGCCGTTTTTGGTCACGCGGCCCCAGCTCTTACCGGAGTAGGCATCTTTCACACCCACATAGGAGAGCAGGCTGTCGGTGACGGCACGGCGCTCACCCGTCAGGATCAGCGTCAGGTAATCCGTCAGCTTCGGCGCCCATTTCACGCCACCGACCATCGTGCTGAGATCCTGGCCCAACGGTGTACTGCCGAGGTCAATCTTATAGCTGTCGCCGCTTAACGCCAGGTTCAGCTCCACGCCAGTTGCGGTCTGGGAGTCCGTCGAGGCTGACGATGCAGTATCAACGTTAACCTTACGAGAGGAGGCCGCCAGGTATTTTGCCAGCGCGGCGTTATTGTTCAGGCTCTGCAAGTTACTCAGGCCACTGTTAGTGAACGGATTATAATCCGCGCTATCAATGCCCGTAAGTTTGGTCAGTTCCGAACTGACGCCCGGGTTAGCGGCATCAAAAATTGCTTTGTCAGCGGTGGTTAAGCTGCTGTAGTTGGTCTGCTCATTCTTGATATTCTGAATCAGATTCTCAACGGAAACACCTGCCGCCCCGGTTCCCAGGCGACGGAAGGCATCGCCGCTGGCGCTACCTGCACTTAACGTCATTGGCGTTACGGTAAAGTCAAAGCGCGCATCACCCAGTGGTGAGCTGGACCATACCAGCGGCGCTTTGGCTTCGGTCAGCTTGCTTAAGCCGTTCTCGCCGTCACGCCCACGGATCTGAATACCGCCCTGCATCCAGGTGCCGGTATCTTTCGTCAGATCGTCCATCATGGTGTCGATCTGATGCAGCGTCTGATTCTGCTGGAGGGCCGCTTCTGAGCCACCGCCGACAACGGTCAGCCCGCCCACACTTCCCCCAATATCGCGGTAGTCACGCGCATCCGGCGCCTGCTGCCACGGCATGGTATTGCCATACACGGAAGGTGATTTGCGTACCGTCATGGTGGTGCGGTTGATAAACGGGTTATCAGACAGCGTCAGCCCACCAATACCGGCCGCGCTGCCCACGCTGCTGCCATCCAGGCCAATCATTTTGCCTTTCGCGGTGCGCAGGTAGCTCAGCGCCTGGTTGTGGTCGCCTTCCGCTTCGGAAACGCGCGCCAACAGCAGCAGACGTTCCGGTGACGGCTCCCCACGCAGACCGCTCGCCAGGCCGCGTGCTTTTGGCACGTCATTCAACGCAAGGGCGGTATTGATTGCCCCTTCACGTGCGTCCTGCGTGTCGGTGTCGCGCGTCATCAGGTAGTCGTAAACCACCGCCGCTTCTTTGTTCATTTTGCCGGACTGGTACAAACGCGCCATCGCGAACATCAGATCGGTGTTCTGCGGATCTTTCTGCAATGCGCCAATCAGTTTGTCGTAGGCGGCCGCATACTGTTTGCGTTCACGCAGGTTATCCACTTCATTGATCACCCCGCCGTTACGCAGACCCGCCAGCTGTTCGCTGGTGCTGCGTGACTGCAATTCAGGGTTACTGAGGAAGGCCTGCCCTTCTGCGCCCAGGCCTGCCTGGTTCAGTACCGCCACCTGCGCCGCATAGTCACCGGCGTTACCCTGCACGCCACGCTGCATGTTGGCGCGCACCAGGGACACCGCCGTAGACATATCACCCGCCTGCGCCAGGGCTTTCGCCAGGTTACCCACATCGGCCGGGTTCTGTGGCGGGTTCGCCGCCAGCACTTTCAGCGTATTCGCGGCTGCCGCGTTAGATCCCTGTGCCAGGTACTGCTGGGCGACGGACATCTGTTGGTTAAAGTTGACGCGTTGCACCAGCGCACGCATATCGGCGTTCTGGCTGCGGGCCGGAATGCGCGACAGCAGGCTCTGCGCCTGTGCCCAGGCACCGCTTTCGCTGGCAAACAGCGCGGCAGCATAGACTTCATTGCTGCTGGCGCCGTTACGGAAGGCAGGCTGCATCACACCCGATGCGGCGGCGGTATTGCCCTGCTGCTGATAAATACGCGCCAGATCGAGGCGTAACCAGCCATCGGCCGGGAAGCGCTGCATGCCCTGTTGCAGGATGCTGATGGCGCGCTGCGGATTCCCCGCGGCCAGCGCCTGTTTCGCGTCACGACGTACCGGATCGCTGGTGGCGACCGGACGCGGTGTTACCGCTTCGCGCACGCTGGCTGGCAGGGAAGCCAGCAGCGTGTTGGCTTCTGCGCTGCGGTTCTGCTGACGCAGAACGTAGAACAGCCCCTCTTTCGCCGGGCGGTTATCGGCATTGCTTGCCAGCACGTCGCGGTAGGTCTGCTCGGCCTGATCCAGCTGATTATTACGGCGCAGCACGTCAGCGCGGAACAGCTTCGCCGCTACACCTTTCTCGCCCGCCGCCTGCGTTAACGGTTCACTTAAGGTCAGCGCCTGGGCGCTGTCACCGGATTTCATCGCCTGCTGCGCAGTGGCTAACTGAGCATAGAAACGGGCATCGGCAGCCTGTTGCTGGCGCTGCTCGCTGTTGGTCCCGCCCAGCTTCGCTGCACGATCCAGGTAATCTGCTGCTTTAGCATAATCGCCGCTGCGCTGCGCCACATAGCCGAGACCGGCCAGGGCATCCGCATCTTCCGGGTTGGTTTGCAGCACCTGGTCGAAGGCGGTTTGCGCGCCCGTGACGTCGCCGCTGTTCAGTGCATTAAAGCCCTGGCCTTTCGCTGCGCCGCCGACGTTTTTACGGAAGTAGTCCAGCACCGTCTTATCCTGCGGATGACGTTGCTGGTAATTCTGGTACAGCGGGGCATCACCGGCCTGCGGACCCAGCCAGAGCAGGCCCTGGCGCAGAGAACGATCGGCATCGGCATTGCCGCCTGCCAGCGTTTCCAGCGTTTGCAGGCCTTCACGGCGGGTGGATTCCTGATAGGTCAGCGCTTTGCCGAGAGCCAGCTTCGCACCGGTATCCTGTGGATGCTGTGCTGAGAACTGGCGAAGGTTGTCCACCGCCTGCGGCAACAGGCTGCGATCGCCGGCCATCGTCAGGTAATACTCCGCCGCCACGCTGGCCGGAGGCTCAGTGCCGTTAAAGGTATTACGCCAGGTCTGTAGCGCGGCGGCGGTGTTGCCGCTGCGCGCCTGCTGACGTGCCAGTGACAGCTGCGCCGCCGGAATAGTTTGCAACTGGCGAGCGTTATCCAGCTCCGCCAGACGCGGATCCTGCGGAGAGACCTGGCTCAGACGGGCGCGCCATTTGGCCGCTGCGGCCCCGTCACCGCCCTGCTGGGACCAAAGCCCCATCAGATACAGCGCCTGGGTGTTGTTACCGTCGACCATCAGCACTTTGTTCAGGGCATCACGCGCCAGCTCATCATGGGCTTTCTGATGCCAGTAGTTCGCCTGGTCAAACAGCGCCTGAATCGCCGGGTTGTTCTCTGCGGCAAACAGCGGGAAAGCCATCACCGACAGTGCAAGACCGCTGCCGATCATCCAGCAATGACGAATTCTGGCGGTTAATGGGGTGAGTTTGGTTTTCATCATTCTTTTTTCTCGCCAGCGCTATTGGAATTATTATTCGGTTGCAGACGGCGCCGTGAATGGCGTTTCAGCAGAACATAGGCACTCAGACCCACCACCGCAGAACAGAACAGCGCCAGCAACGACAGCAGCACCGCATGCTGGTTGGCATACCACACCACCATCATGTACCACGGCATTTGCCCGCTCGGGAACTGCGCACCCACGCGGAAGCTGCGAATACCGTTTTCATCCGTGATGATCGCCGTATCGCCACGAATACCGGCGTTAATGCGCGACGAGGTCATATCGGTATGCAAACGGGCCAGCTGGTTATCATCCGTTGCCACGGTCATGACCACCAGGCGGCTGCTGTTCCACGGAGAGCGATAGCTGATAAAGCCACGCCAGTCTTCATTCGACGAGAAGTAACGGTCAGCATCCAGCGTCTGGCGATACCAGTCACCGGTCAGCCAGCCCCGTAGGTTGTCCAGCGTATTCGGCACTTTAACGCCCAGCGTATGGTTGTTCAGCTCATACGGTGAGCTCGCCAGCATCTCGCGGTTAAAGTTGACCTGCGCCAGCGTAGATACCGACAGAATGTCGCTGTTTTCCAGACGCCCGCGCAGTGTGCCGGTGGCCGGAATACCAAACATCACACTGTTCTGGCTAAGGGCCACACCGGTCGCGTTACCCGAACGACCCGCCATATCCAGCAGAGTGCTGATTTCCGCATCACTCGGCTTTTCAGGCAGCATCAGTACCGTCTGCGAATAGTCGGCCAGACGTGAGAACGGGAAGGATGCACCGACAAAGTAAGAGAGGTTCGGCAACAGCGTAAAGTGACGGGTATGGCTCAGATCGATAAACGAATCATCCTCAATCCGGCTCTTGATGTTGTTGTTGGTCAGCACGCTACAAGGTGCGCTGGCCTTCGGCTTGATGTTGAAATAGAGCTGCATCTGGTTGTCGCCGTAAATCAGGTACGGGTCCAGTTTCAGGCTGTATTTCTCCTGGCGCGCATCGCCGCCAAGACGGTGCCAGATGTTCTCCAGCAGGCCAACTTTGTTCACCGTCAGGTTGCGCAGGAAGGTGCCGTTCAGCGTGACGTTGAGCAGAGAGCTGTCTTCATCGATCCAGCTTTCAGACGGGAAGCGATAGTTCAACTGTACTGGAATGCTGTCGCCGTCCCACAGGAACAGATCAGGCGCGGCGCGGAAGTTCACGCGCAGCGCATCGTGCCAGAGACCGGTGGTGGTCAGGTTCTGATCTTTACGCAGCAGCTCGCTCAGGCGAACCGGGCGTTCAGTGTTGATCCAGCGTGGCGCATCGTAAGGTTGACGCAGCGGCATACTCTGCGGAGCCACGGCCAGCGACGGTTCATCTACGCTGAGGGGTTGCAGCAGTCGCCAGGTCGCCTGACGCAGCTGGTCATCGGTTTTCCCAACGATCAGCAGCAGCTTGTACACCGGGTTGTCCGGGTTATTGACGATTTGCAGTGACGGACCTTCGCTGTCCGGTAACGTCAGGCTGCCAATTTTCTCGCCGGGGTGACCAAACACCACGCCGTTTTTCTCTGGCAGCTGCCCACGCATCACCGGGAAGCTGATGCCACGATAGTCCGCCTGAATGCCCATCCAGGAGGAGAGGATCGCTGCGGCACTCACTTCACCTGGCGTGACATTATCGCCAAAGATCATGGCAACGCTGGCCGGGCTCATGCGCAGGGGATCAATAAACGGACGCGGGAAGTTACGCAGGCTGGTGCCGATGTTCAACTGCTGGCCTTCCAGCGCCAGCGTGGTTTTCGGCAGAATGGTTACCTGGTACTGCTGATCGCTGTCGCGCTCACAGATTAACTGGTCAGCATCGTTAACTTTGAAGCTCAGATTGTTACTCGACACCACCATCGCAGCGGGAATATCCAGCTGATAATCCTCGCTGGCACGATCGGACGCACTCAGTGGCAAGGTGCCCAGCGGCTGACCGTTCAGCATCAGTTGCAGCGAGGTATTACGCGCTGCCAGTGCCTGAGACACTTTCAGCGACAGGTTCAGACGCGCATTGGTGATGACTTCATCCGTCGGCAGCGTAAAGACGATACCCGACTGCAACTGGCCGCCGGTCAGCGTAATACCCTGCGCCTGGCCCATCTGCGCCACACTGACCGTACTGGTCAACGGCTGGTTCAGCATCACGGTTTGCGCTGCCGCCGCATCGTCCATCACCGGAGCAGGTAACGGTGGCAGGCCCGCAGGCAGCCCCTCGTTAGTGCCCGGCGGCAGTGCGGCTTCTTCGCCCGCAGGTAAGTCACCTTCCGCAGCAGCAGCAGGCTGATCGTTTTCTTGTAATTCAGCAGACGGCGTAGCAGACCGATCGTTTTCTTGTGGTTCAGCAGACGGTGTAGCAGACCGATCGTTTTCTTGTGGTTCAGCAGACGGTGTAGCCGGTGCCGCAGCGGCGCCGACATCCGCCGGAGGCGGAATATCAGACAGCGCGCTGCTGTCCTGGGTCACGCTGGTCGGATCGGCCTGAACACTGCCCAGGGTGAGCGCTGTACTCAGGCACAGTGCGCGCAGTAATAATTGCTTCATGCCACACTATCCTCTTCCGCTTGTGCCACACGTTTTTTCCTGGCGCGTCTGTCTTGAAACGTCAGCCAGAACAGTTCAAATACCGTACGAATAATGGTTAACAGCGAACGCAGCGGATTATCTTTGCGCCCTTCTGGTTGGATCCATGCATCGGCACGCGACAGCACCACACGCACCAGTTCACGACGACGCGACAGCGGCATTTCATGGAACTGTAAGCGGATCACGCCATCTTCAGCACCGATAAACTGCACAGGGATGGAGATCACACCGGATTGCAGGATGACATCAATCGCTTCAATCTCATCGTTTTCATGACGCTGGTCCGGGGCCTGAATCTGTGCGCCGCCCATCGACAGGTTGATGGTATTGGTACGCGAAGAGATACCGCTGGCGTAATGCATCACGACCGGCAGATTGACATCAATACGGATGGTTTTACGCACCTGCTTGGTCTCACGCGCCACGGCGATGGCCGCCATCAGAATAATCAGGCTGAAGGTTCCCCAACCGACGTTCAGCGCAATCACGTAAGGATCAACGCCAAAGTAATCATGGGCGGTGGCGCGAATGATGCCGCTAACCACACCGACTAACAGCAACAGGGCACAGATCACATGCGGGCGCACAATGTTGAAGTCGAAGAAACCGACATCCAACAGGCCACCTTTATCCGTCACGTTAAACTTACCGTGCTTCGGAGAAATCATGGTCAGGAGGGTCGGGATCACCAGGTGGAATGCCATCACCGTTTCGTAAATTTCACCCCAGAAGGTGGCACGGAAACGGCCGTTCATACGGGAGTTAACGTACAGCGACATCACCAGGTGCGGCAGCACATAAGCAAAGATCAGGCTGGCTGAAGAGTGAATGATGTTCAGGTTAAACAGCAGGTACGCCAGCGGTGCCGTCAGGAAGATCACGCGCGGCAGACCGAACTGGAAGTGCAGCATGGCGTTGAGATAGCACAGACGCTGCTGCCATTTCAGGCCCCGGCCCAGCAGTGGGTTATCGACGCGGAAAATCTGCGTCATACCCCGCGCCCAGCGGGTACGCTGAACAATATGCAGACCGAGACGTTCGGTCGCCAGACCGGCCGCCAGCGGGATCGCCAGGAAGGCAGAGCCCCAGCCCAGACGCTGCATTTTCAGCGCGGTGTGCGCATCTTCGGTCACGGTTTCAACCGCAAAACCGCCAATCTCTTCCAGCGCTGAACGGCGGATCACCGCACAGGAACCGCAGAAGAAGGTCGCGTTCCAGTTATCGTTACCCTGCTGTACCGGGCCGTAGAACAGTGCGCCTTCGTTAGGAATTTCACGTGCGGCTTTCAGGTTACGTTCAAACGGGTCCGGCGAATAAAAGTAGTGAGGCGTTTGCAGCAGTGCCAGCTTGTCGTCTTTCAGGAAGGCACCGACGGTCGCCTGGAGGAAAGTACGGGTCGCTACGTGGTCACAGTCAAACACGCAGATCAATTCACCTTTGGTGATTTTCATCGCGTGGTTCAGGTTACCGGCTTTCGCATGGCGGTTATCATCACGGGTGATGTAACCCACACCAACATCGGCGGCAAAGCGGGCAAATTCGCTGCGCTTACCGTCATCAAGCAGATAGATTTTTATCTTATCGCTCGGATAGTCGATGCACTGGGCCGCCAGCACGGTATCACGGACGACGTCCAGGCTTTCGTTGTAGCTGGGGACATAGACATCCACCGTTGGCCACAGGCTGACATCATCCGGCAGCGGCTCAATAGGACGCTTAAGCGGCCATGACGTTTGCAGGTAACCGAGGATTAATATCAGCCAGACGTATAGTTCAGCAATAAATAACCCAATACCGAGAATGGCTTCTACTTCAGAATTAAAATGCAGCGTCTCCGTCGCGCGCCAGTAAATATAACGCGTAGACATCATTGCGGAGAGGATAACCATCACCAGCGAGATTTTTTTGCTCTTGCTGATCCCTAATAAGAACAGGATAGCGATAGAGATTAAGCCGAAAATATATTGTTTCTGGCTGTCCATCGGTGTGACGATGATAACTGCGGCTAAGGGGGATAATATCAGCAGCAGCAGATAAAACAGGACTTTGTTCATAAGTCATCCTGAATACGTATTGTTATAATTCGTGGCAACCCAAATTCATCGTGCCACGCGTCTTCAGGCGTCCCTGCCTGGCAATAAATCCAGCCGTTAACGGGACTTTAGCGGGGCGTGCATTTCACCATCACCGACTTTGATGTTAAGCAGCGCCGACAGGCGTTTACTGACCAGCTCAATATCAAATGCCGCGGCGGAGACCGGGCTAAAATCAAAAATCGACTGCTGGGAAGCATTGGCTTCCGCCACGCTTTCATCGCGGTTAACCACCCCAATCAGCCTGTCGCCAAGGCGCTGCTGCATGAACGCGGTGACATCACGGCTAATATTACGGCGGTTATCACTCTGATTCAGAACAAAATAATGACCACCACGGTGATTCAGTGCGCCACCAATCATTTTTTCATTTTCAATCTGTGGCAGCAAAGACAGTGAAGCGGTGTCGGCCAGCATCACCACTAAATGCATATCGGCCAGAGCGGCCATAGCTTTAAGCGCCGGACCCGGACCCGGAGGGAAATCAGCGATAATCACCAGCCCCGGATAGTTGAGAACGGAGTGCAGGCCTCGCGCCAGAAAGTTGGGATCTTTCAGATTTTCTTCAAACTCAAGGCGTTGCTGTTCTGTTGCATCACCATAAGGCAGCACGAAAATATTGCCGCCGGTGGTGAGGATTGACTGGCTCCAGTCAGAAGATTCGGCTGATTTCGCCACAAATCCACGGCTATCAGCCAGCGGAACACCAAAGTGCAGGCGCAGGGCATTTTGCACGTCAAAGTCGATCGCCAGTACCTTGCTGCCACCGCGTGCGAGGGCATGAGCAAGGTTGGCTGCCATGGTGGTTTTACCCACACCGCCTTTAGGGGAGCAAACACAAACTAACGGCATGAGGCAATTTTCTCCAACAAGGGATGTAACAACATATCTTTCGGCAGCGCAGAGGAGGCCGGTGCGGCTGCCGTACTAAACAACTGTTTAAAGCTGACATTCGCAGGGGCTTCAACAGCAGGCGAAGGTACAGGAATAGCGGGCTGAGCGGCCACAGGCTGCGGCGCAGGAACCGTTGCGGCCTGGAATACAGGCGGTGCAGGAACGACGTGCGCCGGCTGCTCCATACTTAACGGTGGCGCAGGCGCCGTGCTGGCGGCCAGCTGCGCTAACAGTGAGCTACCTGATACCGCCGTTTGCTGTGCAACCGGCATGGCGCGCAGTACAACAGGCTCAGCAGCCGGAGCCTTAAGCGGAGTGGGTTTAACCACGTCAGCAGGCGCATCGGCGGGCGGCAACGAAGCAGAAATACTGTCGAGCAGCGATGCACCAACGCGATCGGAATCGCCCGGCGTGGCAGGCACGAAGGACTGTACCGACAGCGGTGATGTGACAGGCACAATTTCCGCAGAGGACGGTGTAAAAGCAGCGGGATGAACAGGTTGAGGAGCAGCCCGATCAATGCGCTGACTGTTATCCAGTACCGACCCTGCGCCCACATTCAACAACTGTTTGATAACCGCCCAGTTGGTGGTTGTTGAGTCAAGCACCTGCTCAGACATGTCTTTGAATTCAATATGGTTTGTTTGCGTTTTTTCTTTAAAACGCTGCAGGTCATCATAGCTTTTCATGAGTATGATCGCGCAAGGTGGATGATTTCGCGGCAATATAACATACAATTTTTAATTAGTTCAGACTATTCTCATACCATAGATAAAACACTTTTAATGGGTTAATAACCTGAAATTTAATAAAAAAATATAATTACATGAGTGATATATCAGCCGGGTGATTATTTGTCTTAGTGGTCTATTTATCACATATTAGTGTGAGCCATTTCATTAAAATGAAATACCCCGTCAATCCTGACTCTTTCTTAGCGATTTATTTACCTCTGCAATATTATTTCCAGTGCATAGTTTTCTCTCTTATCGCATACAGTCTGCATAACTTACTGAAAAAAAACGCCTGTCATGCGTATTCTGCTCGTTTCAGAGCGCATGGACTTAAAACCGATACATTAGCCCGCTTTTCATACAGCATAGCAGTGCCTGGTGAATCTCGCATTTCTCTTAAGGTTTTCATCTGGCTTATCGGAAAAACACCATGTGGTGCCTGATAAATGAGAAGGAACAGTACTGATTTTGGCAGCGCCGCCCGGTCGATAGCGGGCGTGCAAGACAGGATTGCCCTTCCGAAGAAGGGCAATTTTTAGGGCAAGCTGAAAGGTCAGGTCGGGCTGTTTTCGTCCTGTTCTACGGCAAAACAGGCGACCTGCTGCGCACCAAACGTTTTCAACTGCGGTTGCAGCTGCACGCAGGTGCCAAACTGGCGGCGACAACGGGCGTTAAATGCACATCCCGGCGGTGGATTAAGCGGGCTTGGCAACTCGCCGGTCAGCTTAATGCGCTCGCGCCGCTCATCCGGGTTGAGACGTGGCGTCGCCGACAACAACGCCTGAGTATAAGGATGGCGCGGATTGGCGAAAATCTCTTCCTTACTGCCCTTCTCCACACAGCGCCCCAGATACATCACCATCACCTCATCCGCGATATGTTCCACCACCGACAGGTCGTGGGAGATAAACACGTAAGAGAGGCCGAGATCCTGTTGCAGGTCCATCATCAGGTTCAGCACCTGCGCACGCACCGACACGTCGAGCGCTGACACCGGTTCATCGGCGATCAACACGTCCGGGTCCAGCATCAGCCCGCGTGCAATGGCAATACGCTGACGCTGCCCGCCGGAGAACATATGCGGGTAGCGGTCGTAGTGTTCGGTTTTCAGGCCGACCTTCGCCATCATCTCCAGCGTTTTCTCCCGACGTTCAGCGCGCGTCAGGTCCGTATTAATCAATAACGGTTCTTCGAGGATCTGGCTGACCTTCTTACGCGGGTTCAGAGAACCATAGGGGTTCTGGAAGACAATCTGAATTTTCTGGCGTCGGAGCTTCTGCGCCTGCGGGTCATGCTTCAGCAGATCCTGCCCCTGGTAGAACAGCTGACCTTCGGTCGGCGTTTCAATCATGGTCAGCAGACGGCCAAGCGTGGATTTACCGCAGCCGGACTCCCCCACCACCGCCAGCGTTTTGCCACGTTCCAGATCGAACGAGACGCCATCCAGCGCTTTGACCAGACGCTCCTGACCAAACAAGCCTTTTTTAACCGGGTAGTGCTTTTTCAGATCGATCGCCTGCATCAGTAGCGTCGATTTATCGTGTTCAGGCTTCATAAGTAGGTCTCCCGGCATCATCCAGTGGGAAATGACATTTGGACTGACGCCCGGCAATATCACGCAGTGGCGGCTCCTCGCTGCGGCAGCGATCTTTGGCATACGGGCAGCGTGGGTTGAGCAGGCAGCCGTTCGGGCGGTCATACTTGCCGGGCACCACGCCCGGTAACGAAGCGAGACGTGCTTTATCCGCCGCGAACTCCGGCAGCGCACGCAGCAAGGCCTGGGTATAAGGATGGCGCGGGGCTTTAAAGATATCGACCGCCTTGCCGGTTTCCACCACCTGGCCTGCGTACATCACAATAATGTGCTGCGCGGCTTCCGCTACCAGCGCCAGATCGTGCGTAATCAGGATCAGCGCCATATTCTCCTGGCGTTGCAGGTCGAGCAGCAGCTCAATGATCTGCGCCTGAATGGTCACATCGAGCGCGGTGGTCGGCTCATCGGCAATCAACAGCTTAGGCCGGCAGGCAATCGCCATAGCGATCATCACGCGCTGGCTCATCCCCCCCGAAAGCTGATGCGGATACACGTCAAGGCGCGACGACGGGTCAGGAATACCGACCTGGTTGAGCAGGTCGATAGCGCGCTGACGGCGGGTACGCTTGTTGCCCCCCTGATGCACCTTGATGGCTTCCATAATCTGGAAACCCACGGTGTAGCACGGGTTGAGGCTGGTCATCGGGTCCTGGAAAATCATCGCGACATCGGAGCCCACCAGCTGGCGGCGCTCTTTTTCCGAAATGCGTTTCAGGTCACGCTGGTTAAACACCAGGTTGTCTGCCATCACTTTGCCGGGATAATCAATCAGCCCCATAATCGCCAGAGAACTGACGGATTTACCGGAGCCGGACTCACCGACAATACCCACCACCTGACCCTGCTCAACCTGGTAGCTGATGCGGTCGACGGCGCGGAAAGGTGCTTTTTCGTCACCGAAATGCACCGAAAGCTTATCTACAGTTAATAGTGCCATCTCGCTGCCTACTGTTTGAGTTTCGGGTCAAGGGCGTCGCGTAAACCATCGCCCATCAGGTTGAATGCCAGTACCGTTAGCAGAATGGCAACACCCGGGAAGGTGACCACCCACCAGGCACTTTGCGCGAACTGCAACACGTCGGAGAGCATGGTGCCCCACTCCGGTGTTGGTGGCTGCGCACCCATACCCAGGAAACCCAGCGCGGCCATATCGAGGATCGCGTTGGAAAAACCGAGAGATGCCTGCACGATCAGCGGTGCCAGGCAGTTTGGTAAAATATTGACGAACATCTGGCGCACGGCGCCCGCCCCGGCCACGCGGGAAGCGGTAACATAGTCGCGCGTCACCTCCACCAGCACCGCCGCACGGGTCAGACGGATATAGTGCGGCAGAGCAACAAAGGTCAGCGCTATCGAGGCGTTAACAATCGACGGACCGAAGATCGCCACCAGCACCAGGGCCAGCAGCAGGCTTGGCAGCGCCAGCATGATATCCACCAGACGCATAATTGCCGCATCCACGGAACCGCCAACGTAGCCCGCAATCAGGCCGAAAATCACGCCGAAGATCAGCGACAGCACCACCACCAGGCAACCGACCAGCAGCGACAGGCGGGCACCGTACATCAGGCGCGAAAGCACGTCGCGGCCAACATCATCCGTGCCGAAAACATACTGCCAGCTGCCGCCTTCCTGCCAGGCCGGCGGGCGCAGTAACGCATCGCGGAACTGTTCAGCGGGGGCGTGCGGTGCCAGCACGTTGGCAAACACGGCGATAATAATCATCAATACGACGTAAACCAGGCCAATCACGGCACCTTTATTACGCTTAAAGTAGTGCCAGAATTCCTGTAACGGGGTCATCGGCTTGGGTGCAGCGTTAACGCTGCCTGGATCCACAACAGACATGTTGGCCCCTTATTTCTTGTGACGGATGCGGGGGTTAACCACACCGTAAAGCACGTCGACCAGCAGGTTGACGAAGATAATCAACGTGGCCACCATCAGCACCCCACCCTGAACCACCGGGTAGTCGCGGCGCTGAAGTGCGTCGATTAACCAACGCCCCAGGCCCGGCCAGGAAAAGATGGTTTCCGTCAGGATGGCGCCCGCCAGCAGCGTACCGACCTGAAGGCCAATCACCGTGACCACCGGCAGCATGGCGTTACGTAACGCATGCACCACGATCACCCGCATCGGCGTCAGCCCTTTGGCGCGCGCGGTACGGATATAGTCTTCGCCTAACACTTCCAGCATTGCCGAGCGCGTCATACGCACAATCACGGCCAGCGGAATGGTCCCCAGCACAATGGCGGGCAGGATCATATGCATCACGGCATCTTTGAAGTCGCCGGGTTCGCCCCAGAACAGGGTATCAATCAGCATAAAGCCGGTGAGCGGCTGGGTGTCATCAAGGAACACCGTATCGCCGATTCGCCCGGACACCGGGGTCAGATTGAGCTGCACCGAAACCAGCATGATCAGCATCATGCCCCACCAGAAGATCGGCATGGAGTAACCGGTCAGGGAGATGCCCACCGCCGTGTGGTCAAAAACAGAACCACGTTTGACTGCGGCCAGCACGCCCACCGGAATACCGACGGCAACGGCAAACAGCATCGCGCAGAAGCCCAGCTCCAGCGTGGCTTTAAAGCGCGGGACAAACTCTTCCCATACCGGGACACGGCTTTTCAGTGAGATACCGAGATCGCCATGCATCACGCCTTTGATATAGGAGAGGTATTGCTGCCAGAGTGGCTGATCCAGACCGAGCTGGGCCATCAACTGCGCATGACGTTCAGGGGAGATACCGCGCTCGCCCACCATGATCATCACCGGGTCACCGGGGATCATATGAACAAACGCGAAGGTTAACAGGGTGATACCGATAAACGTTGGGATAACAAGTCCCAAGCGTCGGAGTATGAACTGCAGCATATTCCGCATTCTCTATTAGTTCCTGCCAGCCGTAACCGACAGGATTATTATTGCTCACATCTTGCGCGCGAAAATCCTCAGAGGACATTCACCCGCGACGCAGCGAACTGCGCCTTGACGACCTTTTTGCTTCCTGGCACATGCAGAGGGCCAGCTAACCTGGCCCCGACAAGAGTACGGGGGCCGGATCGCTCCGGCCCGACGTATTATTCCTGGATATCGGCAGTTTCGAAGTGATGTTTGCCAAGCGGATCAACCACATAGCCTGACACTTTTTTACTGACTGGCTCGTAGACTGTAGAGTGCGCGACAATCAGCGCAGGCGCCTGGTCATGCATCACGACCTGAGCCTGTTTGTAGTATTCAATGCGTTTGTTGTGATCGACTTCTGCACGTGCCGGTTGGATCTGATCTTCAAACGGCTTGTAGCACCAGCGAGAATAGTTCGAGCCATCTTTCGCAGCCGCACAGCTGAACAGGGTGGCGAAGAAGTTATCCGGGTCCCCATTGTCGCCGGTCCAGCCCATCATGACGGTCTGGTGTTCACCGGCTTTAGCACGCTTCAGATACTCGCCCCACTCGTAGGTGACAATCTTGGCTTTCACGCCAATTTTCGCCCAGTCGCTCTGAATCATTTCAGCCATACGGCGTGCGTTCGGGTTGTAAGGACGCTGTACCGGCATTGCCCACAGGTCGATAGCGAAGCCATCCGCCATACCGGCCTCTTTCAGCAAAGCTTTGGCTTTCACTGGATCGTACGGATAGTCCTGAACGGCATCGTTGTAGCCCCACATGGTTGGTGGGATCAGGTTTTTCGCTTCCTGGCCCGCGCCCTGGTAGACCGCTTCGATGATCGCTTTCTTGTTCACTGCCATGGTCAGCGCCTGACGAACTTTCAGGTTATCCAGTGGCTTTTTCTCAACGTTAAATGACAGATAGCCGACGTTCAGGCCAGGCTGTTCCATCAGGTTGATATTTTTATCCTGCTTCATGCGCGCGATATCAGCCGGGTTCGGGTACGGCATCACCTGGCATTCGCCTTTCTGCATTTTGGCGTAACGGACGGACGCATCCGGGGTGATGGAGAACACCAGGCGGTCAATCTTCGCCTTGGTGCCCCAATAATCCGTATTGGCTTTGTACAGAATGCGCGAGTCTTTCTGGTACTGCAGTAACTGGAACGGACCCGTACCGACCGGGTTGAGATCCAGCTTCTCCGGCGTACCGGCTTTCATCATATTGTCAGCGTATTCAGCCGACAGGATAGAGGCGAAGTCCATGCCCAGGTCGGCCAGGAACGGCGACTCAGGACGGGTCAGCTCGAAGCGCACAGTGGAGTCATCCACTTTCACGATTTTGCTGATCAGCTTCGGCATATCCATGCCTTCGAAATATTCGTAGCTGCCGCCAGACACGCCATGATATTTGTTGTTTTTATCCAACTGGCGCTCGAACGAGAACACCACATCGTCGGCATTGAAATCGCGGGTTGGCTTGAAGTCTTTAGTGGTTTGCCACTTCACACCTTTACGCAGGTGGAAGGTATAGGTTTTGCCATCCGCGCTGACATCCCATTTTTCAGCCAGTCCTGGCTGCAACTCAGTCGTTCCGGTTTTGAACTCAACCAGACGGTTGTAGATCGGCACGGAACTGGCGTCATAGGTGGTGCCAGAGGTGAATAACTGCGGGTTAAAACCTTCAGGCGAACCTTCAGAACAATATACCAGGGTCTTCGCCTGAACACCTGTAGCCATTAACAACGCGATTGCGCTGAGACCGACTTTCAGCATCCCGGATTTAGCCAGGGAAATACTCATGCTTATGCTCCAATAGTGATGTGATGTTGTTGTGTGCATACCCGTCGTACTGTTATTGGCAGAAATCGGGGTAGTTACGCCGGCCGATAATATTTTTTGAGTGGCCTGTGCGTGGTGCCTTGCGGCATCAGTCAATCTGACGGGATGTGGAGAGGTTCTGACGATGCAGAAACTATCAGAAAAATCCCCTTACCTTTTGTACTGAGGCTTCAATTTGTCAATTGTTTCAGGGAACGTCAATACAAGCGTAGGGTATTTACGCAGAGTGTGAGAAACAGCAAGCAAATATAAAAAAAACAATTCAATAACATTTATAGAGCAAAACACCATAAATTGTGATTAATGCCACATCAAGCTCTGGTTTAATGGCGCAGCCTCAGCACATCACGTCGAAAAAAAACCCACAAAATAATCCAAAAATAGCTGATTAGCACCCGATAAAATTGTCTATATGGCTAACTTATAGATAAAAATGCTGCAACGCTAAGATAAGAAACAGGCAACAAGTCACATTCGGTCATAAGAAAAACGCGTCGCGAATTAAGTGGCAATCCAGGCAGGATAAGGATTTATGCGGTGTTATGGGAATTTGTTTGCAAGAAAAGGGAGTGTTCAGAGGTTAAGCAGCAGCAGATTATTCCGTGTTTAGCGTCGTGGAAACTGGCTGACCGAAAAAGAAGGTCAGCCATTACGGGTCAGGATGCCGCGTCCCGTGCCACAGATCTGCACCCGCCGTGATGACGGTTACGGCTGTTTTGGATCGGCACACCAGTTGTTGGCCTGTTTAATCCCGCCATTGGCAGAAGTATAGCCGAGGCATCCCATGATGGTGTCAAACAGCTCAACGTGGCGGTGCGTCTTGCCTGCTTTCTGCTCTGCCTGTAAGCGCTCGAACGCGCTCTTATTCGTTGGGTCTGCCAGATATTTATCCGACGCCCAGACAATCATCGGCACACGGAACTGCTCTGGCGGCGCCATACTGCGTGGCGTACCGTGCAGGTGCATGTTTTCGCTGATGGACTCACCATGATCGGCGGCGTAAAACACAATCGCTTTCTTATCGCGGAGTTGGTCAAACACGCTATCCAGCATGGTATCAACATACAGAATAGAGTTGTCATACGCGTTAATCAGCATCGCTTTACTGCAGGTATCATCCACGCCCAGGCACTCCGGCTGGTAGCGGGCGAACTCACGCGGATAACGCTGAGAATAGAGATAGTGAGAACCCTTGGTATGCAGGATCACCAGATGCTTACCCTTCGGGTGGTCATCGAGCGACAATTTCAGCTCCGGGATCAGCAACATATCGTCCACTGATTTCCCCTGGTTACGCTTCTCTGAGCCAATCTGCTCGCGGAAGGCATAGCTGTCGGCATTGGTGTTGTTGTAGAACCACACCTCACTCTGCATGGCGAACAGATCCGAACTCCAGCCCAGCGATTTCAACACGGAAAAAACATTTTGCTCTTTCAGCGTGCGTCCCGGGTTATCCATCGTTCCCCCTTCACGCACAAACATGCAGCGCAGGGAGAGTTTGGTGGAGGTATCACAGGACTCACCACGAAACGCCACCAGGTTCTTCTCTTTCGCCAGCTTCGGCGTGTTATCACGCTCGTAGCCCAGCAGCCCCATATGATCCCAGCGGGTGGTTTCACCAATCACGAACACCACGTAGGTATCATCCAGCCCTTCGGGAGCCTTATAAGTGAAGTTTTTCGCCGGATCGAACAGGTCATTGCTGTCCATTTTCTCGTCATAGCTGGTGTAGGCAAACAGCCCGACCGCCGTGAGCCAGTTGGATGGCAGATAAGAGTGCGCCACCACGCCGCCATAACTCGGCAGGTCAACGTTGGTCAGCTTCTCGTTGGCGCTTTGTACCTTATCGAAGTAGCGAATAGGACCCCAGGTCAGCAGCAGGGCCAGCAGCAGCGTCAATAATGGCTTGATACGTTGTCCCGGCGTTTTGAGCTGCTCCAGCAGCGTCATACGCAAGCTGCTCCACCAGATCAATGCCAGCGGGATCAGACTGACCAGCACCATCCACAGCACAAAGTGATAGCCGACAACTTCTTTAGACAGGTCGGTATCGGTGGTCATGACTGAAGCGACAATGCCGTAACCAATCACGACATTAAAGAAAGCCATATAGTAGCTGGCGGAAACGGAGATCAGCACCAGCAAGCTGGTGGCGATACGCCAGAACATTTTTCCACCCAGCGACAGCAGACGTAACAGGAAGAAGGTCAGCAGGACCGCTGCCACCCCTTCCGCCAGCGCTGACAGCCATTGCATCATTTCAAACTTAGCGAGGAAGGGATCAAATCGACGATAAAATACCGGAAGATTTAAAAACAGCCCGATGTAGACAGCCAGCAACAGCGACAATTTTTGCTGGGTAAACAGTTTAATAGAATTCATTCGACCTTAATCCTGGCGTAACCTAAACGATTGCTAACACGATCTGAACGCTAATCAGACCCTGGCACCGCGTCAGAGTTCGGACGCAACACCGATAAACCTTAAGGCCGTCCATAACCAGAGGATTCTTATGACAAATGAGGGGGGGTGACAATCCATCGCAGGGGACGTAGTTAAACACACTCAGCGGGGTTAGTCTGTGAGCATATGTCATTTCGGCATTTTACGTATCAATGAGAGGAGTGATCTGAATCGTGCACGATCAGGTACGGCAGGTAACAAGATAACCAGGGCCGCAGCCCCGGTCAGAGGACTTAGTTGATGATATTCAACGTCACATCAATATTGCCCTGGGTGGCATTAGAGTAAGGGCAGACGATGTGAGCCGCGTCGACCAGCTTTTTCGCCTCAGCACTGTCCATGCCCGGCAGGTGAATGTTGAGGGTCGCTTCGATGCCAAAGCCGGTCGGCAATGGACCAATGCCCACTTCCCCTTCCACAAACGCCTCTTTTGGCATGGCGAACTTATCGCGGCCCGCCACAAACTTCATCGCACCGAGGAAGCAGGCAGAGTAACCCGCTGCGAACAGCTGCTCAGGGTTAGTCACATTCCCACCTGCACCGCCCATCTCTTTCGGCAGGCCCAGCTGGATATCCAGCACACCATCGGAAGAAGTAGCACGGCCTTCACGACCACCGGTGGCTTTCGCTTTCGCACGGTAAACAACATTTTCTAATGACATGAACGGTTTCCTTTCTTGATTGAACACGCGATTAAATCGCGCACTATTTACATGGATAAACGCATAGCAATCTCATGACCGCAGAGCGATTAGCCGTTAAGGTTATCGCGCAGCACTTCCAGCTCGCCTTTCAGCGACTGTAATTTTTCCAGCTCACAGGCCGAAGCACAGCGCACTGACTCAGGAATATTCAGAGCCTGCTGACGCAGTTCCTTGCCCTGTGCTGTCAGCGTGACCACCACCTGGCGCTCATCTTTGCGCGAACGCAAACGGTGCAGCAACCCGGCAGTTTCAAGACGTTTAAGCAGCGGCGTCAGCGTCGCGGAGTCAAGAAACAGACGTTCTCCGATTTCAGACACCGTCACATCATCCTGTTCCCACAGCACCATCATCACCAGATATTGCGGATAGGTGATATTCAGCGGTGCCAGCAACTGCCGGTAAAGCTTATGCAGCGCCAGGTTGGCGGAATAGAGCGCAAAGCACAGTTGCTGGTCGAGCAACAGTGGCGAAGTCGCCGCTTTTTTGTCATCTTTATTTATCGTCATGGAAATAATATAGATAGCGCACTATAAAATTGCAAGCAACTTTATTGGCAGAGGGAAAAACGATGCAGACACTGGAAGAACGGGCGCAGCGCTACGCCAGCAAAGCCCATGCCGCTGCGGATCAACGCCGAAAATACACCGATGAGCCTTATATCGTTCACCCGGCTGCCGTCGTCGAGCTGGTGCGCAGCGTCAGCGACGATGAAGAGATGCTGGCGGCGGCCTGGCTGCACGATACCGTTGAAGACACCGGCAGTACGCTGGAGGATATCCGCAGCCATTTCGGCGAACGAGTGGCTTCGCTGGTTGAGATGCTGACCAACCGGGGTGCTGTTGCCGGGCAGAACCGCACCGCGCGAAAGCTGGCCCATTTTCGCCATACCCAGCAGGCTTCCGCCGATGCGCAGACCATCAAACTGGCGGATATTATCGACAACACCCGCTCGATTATTCATTTTGACCCACATTTTGCACGGGTCTATCTGATTGAAAAACGAGTACAAATTCGCCTGCTGACCGCAGGTCATGCCGCCCTGCACCAGATGGCCGAACAGGTTATCGAACAGGGAATTGCCCAGCTTGGGCAACCTCCGCATAACGTTCCCCCCCACTGGTTTGAACAACAGGAAGAAAAATATCATTTATAACAATGTGTTGATTTAAAAATAAGCAAAATATATGACATTCTGTGCGATAAAACCCTCAACCGCATAAAATGGCCAGTCTCAGTAAGCCACATCCCTATCATTGCCTCCCAGTTTTCACCGGGAGGTAATATGACAACTGATACCATCATAATAAGAAATAAAATACTCGCATTCCTGGGTTCAGCCCTCTTTCTCAGTGTCATGATGGGACTGGTTTTTATTGATGTGGTCTGGATGCACGATGCGCTTCACGAGGCCTCGTTGACCGAGTGTGCTCAGGAAATCATGCTGGCCATTATCGCCCTGCTGTTCTTCCATCGCGCCTGGCGCTCCCCCGTAAAGCGCCCGATCGCGGTACTGGTGGGCGGATTCTTCGGTTGCATGCTGATCCGTGAACTGGATTTTCTTTTCGATCTCCTCTCGCACGGCAGCTGGTTCTGGTTTGCCCTCGCGCTGGCACTGGCATGTACCGCCATTGCGCTGCGCAATCCACGCGGTATCGTCTTCGGGTTGGCCAGATTTATGACGCATCCGGGATGGGGCATGATGTCGGCCGGTATGCTGACCATCCTGGTGTTCTCACGCCTGTTTGGTATTCATCAACTCTGGGAAAATCTGATGCTGGATAGCTATATCCGCACGGTAAAAAACATGGCGGAAGAAGGCAGTGAACTGCTGGGTTACAGCCTGTGTATGCTCGCCACGGTGCGCTATTTATGGCCGTGCAAACACCCGTAGTGGCCGATCTTCTGTTTCGATCGGCCAGCCCCCCGACCTGACCCGCGGTGTACACCATCAGCACGGGATGACCGAAAAGAAGGTCATCCCCTACCGACAGAACGGCGTGAAGATCGGGATAGGTGCCGACCCGCGTCTTTAAAGCGTCATCCGCTGTTAATAAAAAGTTCATTCAGCCCCGCTAGCTTAGGCCCACTTCTTATTGCAAAGACGCACTGCTGGCATGAGCTATCTCTCTCTTCACCATATTCACAAAGCCTGGGGCACCAAAACCGCGCTGAACGACATTAGCTTTGAGGTGGCAGAGGGTGATTTTATCGCGCTGCTCGGGCCTTCTGGCTGTGGCAAGTCGACCATGCTACGCACCATTGCCGGGCTGGAATCGGCCGACAGTGGCGCGATCTATTTCCAGCAGTCCGACGTGACGGCACTGCCGCCTTCGCAGCGTAAGCTGTCGATGGTGTTCCAGTCTTACGCGCTGTTCCCCCATCTGAATGTGCGGGAAAACCTGCTGTTCGGGCTGCGCGCCAGGGGTGAAGACAAGCGTCATTTTCCCTCACGCCTGGCCGACGTCAGCCGCCTGATGGAGCTGGAACCGCTGCTTGACCGCCTGCCGTCACAGCTCTCCGGCGGCCAGCAGCAGCGCGTGGCGTTGGGCCGTGCCGTGATTGCCAACAATAAGCTCTGCCTGATGGATGAACCGCTGTCCAACCTCGATGCCAAACTGCGCCAGAGTATGCGCCGCGAGATCCGCGCCATTCAGAAAAAACTCGGCCTGACGATGCTCTACGTCACCCACGATCAGACCGAAGCCATGAGCATGGCCGATAAAATTATTTTGTTGAATGACGGCAGCATCGAGCAGCACGACACCCCGGATAACCTCTACAACAACCCGGCCACAATTTTTGCGGCGCAATTTATCGGTGCCCCGCCGATGAACATCATCCCGCTGCGCCGTGAAGGCAACCATCACTACCTTGGCGAGATGCCGATCCCGGTGGTGAGCTACAAGGCTGAAGCCTCGTTAAGTCTGGGATTACGCGCCGAAGATATCCAACTGACCTCATCCGAACACGCCGCGCTCACCGGTCGGGTCATCAGCTACGAATACATGGGCGCAGACACCTTGCTGGTCTGCCAGATCGCCGCCTGCGAGGAGCCGATCACCGTCAAAGTGGCGGGCATGAGGCGCTTCAGCGAACACAGTCTGGTCGGGCTGCAATGGTCTGCGACCAAACACTATTTCTTTGTCAGCGCCAGCGGCAAACGCTGCTACGGCGCGGAACAGAACGTTTTACCGTCAGAACAAAAATATGCTGTTTAACCACTCTTTTATCGCTCAAGGGAAAACCATGTCTCCAGTTCTCCGTTTCTCATGCCTGACGTCTGCCCTGTTACTCTGTGCTGCATCGTCTGCTTTCGCGGCCGATCCTGTCAAACTTCAGATGTACTACCCGATTGCCGTGGGTGGCAAGATCAGCCACACCGTCGATACGCTGGTCGCTGACTTTGAAAAACTGCACCCGGACGTCAGCATTCAGCCCGTTTATACCGGTGACTACGCCACGACCGTGACCAAAGCCCTGACCGCATTCCGCGGCGGCAATGCGCCACAGCTGGCCGTGATGGGTGATATCGAAGCCTATTCGCTGATCGACGCCGGGGCGATTACTGCGGCCAGCGACCTGGCGAATAACGCCGACGGCAAAAAGTGGATTGAAGGGTTCTACCCGGCATTTCTGCGCCATATCGAAGGCAAGGTGTGGGGCATCCCGTTCCAGCGTTCAACCGTGGTGATGTACTGGAACAAGCAGGCGTTTGAGAAAGCCGGCCTGGACGGCGAAACCCCGCCAGCCAACTGGCAGCAGGTGGTCGACTTCGGTAAAAAACTGGTGGTGAAAGACGACAAGGGCGTCAGCCAGTGGGGCATTGAGATCCCGTCCACGCCGAATGGCTACTGGAACTTCCAGGGCCTGGCCGCCACCAACGGCAGCCGTCTGGATAACGGCAAGGGCACCGCCGTGGCATTCAACACGCCCGCGAACGTCGAAACCTTGCAGTGGCTGACCAACCTCGGCCAGAAAGAGGGCGTGTCACCGAAAGGCGCGATTGCCTGGAGCACCACCCCGCAGGACTTTATCAGCGGCAAAACCGCCATGATGGTGACCACCACCGGGAACCTGACCACGGTGCGTGACCACGCCAAATTCCCGTTCGGCGTGGCGATGCTGCCGGAGAAAACCCAGCGCGGCAGCCCGACCGGCGGCGGTAACCTCTACGTGTTCAAAAACGCCACCCCGGCGCAGCAAAAAGCCGCGATGACGTTTATCCGCTGGGTCTCTGCCCCTGAGCAGGCCGCGCGCTGGAGTATCGCAACCGGCTACGTGGCAACGTCACCTGCCGCGTGGGACACCACGGTGATGCAGGATTACGTCAAACAGGTGCCGCAGGCCCTGGTCGCGCGTGAGCAGCTGAAATATTCCCAGCCTGAACTGTCGACCTACAACAGCGTGCAGATTCAGGATGCCCTGAACCATGCGGTTGAAGCGGCCGTCACTCAGGAGAAAACCCCTGAGCAGGCGCTGGAGTCTGCGCAGAAGCAGGCCGATCGCTTGCTGAAACCTTACCAGTAACGGACGCCCATGCGCTCTCTTCACACTCTGGTGCCGGCTGCCCGCAAGCGCGGTCTGTCGATACAGATTTATGGCTACCTGCTGCTGTTACCGGCACTGGGTTTTCTGCTGACGTTTACCCATTATCCGGCCGTTGCCACGATGTGGGAGAGCCTGTTCTCTGCGGCGCGCAATGGACATCCGGCCCGGTTCGTCGGGCTGGATAACTATGCCGCGCTGCTGGATGACGATATTTTTATGCTGTCGCTGCGGAATAACCTGCTGTATGCAGCGGTCACTATTCCGCTGTCAGTGGGGCTAGCCCTGCTGATGGCGCTGGCGGTCAATCGCCGCCTGCGCGGCAGCGCGCTGACCCGCGCCGCCTTTTTTATTCCGTCACTGCTGCCGATGATCGCCATCGCCAACCTGTGGCTGTTTTTCTACACGCCGCAGCTCGGCCTGCTCAACCAGCTGCTGTCGCTGTTTTCGCTGCCGCCCGTCAACTGGCTGGGGGATCCTGACAGTGCGCTCTGGAGCCTGATGGCCGTTTCCGTGTGGCGCGAAGCCGGATTCTTTATGATTTTCTATCTGGCAGCATTACAGCAGATCGACCCGCGACTGAGTGAAGCCGCAGACATTGAAGGTGCCTCACGCCGCTATTTCTTCCGCCGCGTGCAGTGGCCGCTACTGATGCCCACCACGCTGTTTATTCTGATCAACGCCTCGATGAACGCGTTCCGCATCGTCGACCAGGTGATCGCCATGACCAACGGTGGACCAAATAACAGCAGCAGCCTGCTGCTCTATTACATCTACCGTACCGCCTTCAGCTTCTGGGATTTACCGGCCGCGTCCGCCATGACCGTGGTGCTGCTGGTGATCCTCGGCGCGATTGCGTTAATCAAATTCCACCTGCTGGATAAGCGAGCGCATTACCAATGAGCCTGACCATGACGCTGCCCGCGCGGCCGTTTTCTCTGGGCCGCCTGTGCCTGAATCTGGCGATCTGGCTGGCCGCCCTGCTGTGGTTTTTACCGATTCTGGTGGCGGTCTGGGTCGCCATTCACCCGGCATCGGATCAGGGCACTTTTGTGCTGTTTTCGCCGCTGACATTGCAGAACTTTATCGATGCCTGGCATGCCGCACCGTTCGCCCGCTACTTTCTTAACACCACGCTGCTGGTGCTGATGATTGTTGCCTGCCAGCTGGTGCTGGCGACGATGGCGGCCTATGCGCTGGTGCGTTTTCGCCTGAAGTTCTCCGGGCTGCTGTTTGCCCTGATCCTGCTCCAGCTGATGATCAGCCCCGATGTGCTGATCCTCAACAATTACAAAACCGTGGGGGCGCTGGGGCTGCGCGACACGCTGTGGGGCATTGCGCTGCCCTATCTGGCTTCGGCGTTTGCCATTTTCCTGCTGCGTCAGACGTTTAAAAGTATTCCACTGGTGCTGGAAGAAGCGGCGATCGTTGAAGGGGCCAACCGCTGGACCATTCTGCGCCGTATTTATGTGCCTCTGGCCAAACCGGTGTATATCGCGTTTGCACTGGTATCGATCAGCTTCCACTGGAACGATTTCCTCTGGCCGCTGGTGATCACCGACTCCGTCAACGTACGGCCGATTACCGTCGGCTTGCAGCTGTTTTCCGCCCCGGAACAAGGGGTACAGTGGGCGCTGGTCGGGGCCGCAACGCTGATGACGTCATTGCCGTTGCTGGTGCTGTTCCTGGTTTTCCAGCGTCAGTTTGTTCAGTCGTTTATGCGTGCCGGTATCCGCTAACGGAGCGAGTTATGTCTTTTGAAACCACACCTCACCCGCTTTCTTCTCTGCAACGCCAGGCGCTGGGCGCGGCGGCCATGCTGTATCAGCCACCGGTGATGCGTTCCACTCACCCGGCCGACAGCACGCTACGCTTTGGCCTGATTGCCGACCCGCAGTACGCCGATGTGGACGCGGATGTGCCTAAAAATCTTTATTACCGCCATGCGCTGCACAAGCTGCCAAAGGCGATTGCCACCTTTAACCGCAAGCCGCTCGATTTTGTCGTGACGCTGGGCGACCTGGTGGATCGTCACTGGTCAAGCTATCAGGCGCTGCTGCCGCTGTATGAAACACTGCATCATCCGCACGCCATTGTGATTGGCAACCATGATGCACAGGTGATTTCCGACCGCCTGAAATCGGCGCACACGCCGCCAGCGGGCTTACCGAAAAGCTATTATCAGTTCCGTCTCGCGGGCTACCGCTTTATCGTGTTCGACGGGAACGACATCAGCCTGTACTGCAATCAGGGCAATGGTGATGACCGTGAGCAGGCGAAAGCGATACTGGCCGACCTGGTGGCCCGTCAGCAGCCGCAGGCCGAACTGTGGAACGGCGCGGTGGGCAGCATTCAGCTGGCATGGATTGAAGCGCAGCTGCAACAGGCGCAGCAGCGGGGGGAAACCGTGGTGGTGTTTGGTCACTATCCACTGGCCCCGCACACCGGCCATATTCTGTGGAACGGCGGTGAACTGGCCGATTTGCTGTGCCGCTACCAGGTACGTGCCTGCTTTACCGGGCATGACCATCGCGGCGGCTATGTACGCCGTGACAATACCGATTTTATTATTATGAAAGGGATGCTCGACGGCGCGGAAGAGGTGCCGTTTGCGGTGGTGGAACTGCTGGATGGCGTATTGACGGTAAGGGGATATAGTAACGAAGTCAGTCGGATACTGACAAAAGATTAGCGGTTATCTGCCTCTGGCGGCCACCTGACAGGTGGCCCTGGAATTCACCGTATCTCACGCTCAAAAATGCTGTACGGCGAGTACCGTTCAGAATAGTTCACAATGGAAATGCCCAGACTCTTTGCTTTTTCCTGCGCAAGGGCCATTTTACTCTCCATGTAGGTATGGCCATACCGCATCGGGTCTGGCGTACCATGCCCGTAAAAGAAATCTTTCTCAAATCCCTGAAAGTAATTATCAGACCACTCTTTGATGGTTTTCTCTTTTTTATCATTAAAGTCATTCTGAATATTAGGGATGTCATCTGCCAGCCATTTATCAAGTTTGTTTTGGTTATAGTCGTGATCAAACCCGAGCAACCCTATTTTCTCTGGCGATAAACTCAGCATTATCCAGTACAGCGCCTGGAAAAATGAGGTATAGCCAATCGCTTTTTCCAGCTCAAACCCGGAAACACCCTGAAAGCCCAACCGGCTGGCCCCCTGATTCAGGGCAGCAGTATAATCCTCATAGCTGATCTCTTTTTTATAATTACCCTTTAGAGGATGATTTTCCTGTGGGAAATCGGCCGGGTGAACCCAGTAATCGAATTCACCGCCCTCATAGATACGCCAGGCATTATTGAGACACACTTTGATATGGTCATGATATTGATCGCGCCGCGCCTGTAACGCCGACAGACCACTTCCGATAAACAGAACCTTCATTCAATATAATCCTTTATATTTTCAATACGTTAATCATTCACCTTCTGAATGATCATGATCCAAAACGCGGTATGAACCTATCAGGTCAGGCTGATGCTGCCAATGAGCAGAACGGCTATTTTTCAATGAAATGACTCAACATGTTTGATGCCATTCGACCCGTTTTTCTTCATTTCATGAATCACATTCATCAAGGCTAGCGGATTACAGGGGCTAATCTGATAAGTCGGTTTACGTTAGGCTATTCCCTGAGCCAATCGAGGGGGAAACAAGATGCAAACTGTAGCACTGAATAACGGCGTGACGATGCCGCTGTTGGGATTTGGCGTCTTCCAGATGACCGATGCCGCCGAATGCGAGCGTGCCGTCCTTGACGCCATTGACACCGGCTACCGGCTGATTGATACCGCCGCGTCGTATCAGAATGAATCGCAGGTGGGCAATGCGTTGCAACGCAGCGGCATCGCGCGTGACGAGCTGTTTATCACTACCAAGTTATGGTTGCAGGACGCCAGCTATGAAGGGGCGAAAGCGCAGTTCGAGCGATCCCTGAATCGCCTTAAGCTGGACTATGTGGATCTCTATCTGATTCATCAGCCTTACGGCGACGTCCACGGAGCCTGGCGCGCAATGGAAGAGCTGCATCAGGCCGGGAAAATCCGCGCCATTGGCGTCAGTAATTTCCATCCAGACCGCCTGGCCGATGTGATGGCATTTAATCAGGTGGTGCCTGCCGTCAACCAGATCGAAGTGAATCCCTTCAATCAGCAGCTGCACGCCATACCGTGGATGCAGAGCCGGGGTATTCAACCTCAGGCCTGGGCACCCTTTGCCGAAGGCAGAAATAATTTGTTCCAGCATCCGCTGCTGGCCGCCATCGGTGCGAAATACGGCAAAAGCGTGGGACAGGTGATTTTACGCTGGCTATTCCAACGCGGCATTCCCTCGCTGGCGAAAACCGTACGCAAAGCGCGCATGGAGGAGAACATCAATATTGCCGATTTCACCCTGAGTCAGGATGAAATGACGCAGATCGCCGCCCTCGATACCGCCACCAGCGCTTTCTTCTCCCACCGCGATCCGGCGATGGTCGAATGGCTGACGCAACGAAAACTCGACGTCTGAGACGGCAACGTATTCAGGCTATCAGACACGCTCAGAACGCTAAAACAGGTGATGCGCCCACTGGAACCCGGCGGGCGCAACGCATTAGCCGTCAGCGTTAAAAACTGTACTGAACCCCGATGCGCAGGCGGGTCTGCCTGTCATCGGCGGTTTTGCTGACGGACACATCCCCCACCTCCACATACGGCGTCCACTGTTTATTGATGTTATACGCCACCTTCAGATCCTGCTCATAATCCCATTTGTCGTTGTCGTATAACACCTGGTCACTGTGCTTATAAATATAGTTATATTCGAAGCGCCAGTCCGCCAGACGATAACCCAGCCAGAATTCACCGCGATTGGTTTTCTTATCATCCGTATTTTCTTTCGTCGAGCGCGTGTATTCATAACGATAGCGCACGTTAAAATAAATACCGTTATCAAACTGATATCCGGTGGTTAAAAACGGCTTATAAATACTGTTATCCGAGCTGGACTCCAGGGTGAACCCCGGCTGCAGGAACCAGGCAGGTGTGACTTTGTACTGATAGCTGACGGTGCTTTCTGTACCGCTATCTACCAGATCGGTAAAGGCTTTATTCTGATTATCGCCCCCCGATTTCCATTTGGCTTCCAGTGAAAAGCCGATGCCATTATCAAACCGGTGTGACACCATGAACCGATCTTTATGTTGTTTACTGTCATCCAGCCATTCATGGCGAACGTCGAGAGTGACGGCCTGACTACTGGCGCTGGCCAGCAGCAGACCGCAGAGCAGCAGTCTGTTATTTTTCATTGAGTTATCCCAGAGATATTGATGTTATTTTTGGATCGTATTTTTAATTAATTCACTCGTTTTCACGCGATAAAAAATATTGGTGTCGTCGGCATTGCCGCTGACCACATCGTCATATTTTCCCGGCACCGTGCGCAGCGAAATATTGCCGCTAAAGGTGCCCTGTTTATCCGCCGTGGTGTAAGGCGACGGACGGAACAGGAAGTTAAAACGCCGGTTATCCAGCGCGCGGTTGCCTTCAATCACCAGCGCGCCAGGATTGAAGTTATCGCTGAAACCATCCATGCCGTTGCTAAGCGCAATATTGTTTCTTGCCACATGCGCCACGGGCAATCCTTCGCCCCCCAGCTTGAAACCGTTGCTGCCGTTATTCACCGACAGGCTGTTTTCGATGGTGACGCTGCCGTTCGGGCCGTCTTCAATTTTGTTGAACAGGTCAAAACCGTCGTCGATATTGTCGTGGGAATAGCAGTTCACCAGGCGGTTGCCCTCACCGACGCGCATTTTCACCGCAAACCCATCGGCGTTTTTCCGCCCCGGATCCTGATTTCCCCAGGATTCGGCGTTGCTGATCAGGTTATGGCTGGCCCACAGCGCGCGGCCAATGCCGTCCGGTGACGCCACCCAGATGCCGGTATCATCGGCGTGATGGGCGCGAACGCGGTCGATATGGTTATGACTTCCGGCAATATGGAAACTCTTCTTCGTGACGGTAATACCCTGAATATGCCAGTAGCTGGCCTCCAGTTTCAGCCCGTTAAACACCACGTTATCGCCCTGCGGGCGCAGCATTTTGCGGTGCTTCGCTGTGCCGCTGGCCGTGGCCGGGATCACCGTAGCCGGATACTCGCCCTCCGCCAGCCACAGCGTGCCGCCCGGTGCTAACAGATTGACCGCGCTGGCCACATCCAGCGGATGCTCGCGTGAGCCATCGTTACCGGCCTTCCCCTGCGCTGACGCGTAAAGCGCATCCGGCTGGCTGACCTGCACCAGACTTAGCGGCGAGGTCTGAGCCAGGGGCTGGCCGTTATCCGGTGTAAAGGTGACATTGAGATCGCGCGACGTGGATGTCGCCTGCACCGGTATTACCACCACCTCACCGCCGCGCACGGTCTGGTTGAGCCGCATTTTCCCGCCCTGCTCAATGGCCAGCTGGCCGTTACCGTTAGTGCGCAGCTGGAACACGCCGTCACGCCGGGTGAGCCGGGGTGATGACATCACTTCGATACGCGGTGGCAGCGCGAGTGCGACATAAGGCACACCGGGCTGCGTATGCGCCTCACTGAGCGTTAACGTGGCGTGATCCACCGTGATGCTGGCATTACGTGACGCAAAGAAGCCGACGTAATAGTGGTTTTTATCCAGCTGGGTCACGCGATCTGCGCCCGTTACCGTTTTGCTGCTCCATGCGCTGCTGCCCTGGGGCGCATACGCCACCTCGAATCCGCTGTTGGTGCGGCTCAGGCGCAGTGAAAAATGCTGTGGCGTGCTCAGCGGTTGATAGGGTTCACGCACGATGCCGATGCCGGTATTGCCCCAGGGTTGCCGCACGCCCTGCCGGGCAACCAGCGCAACTTCTGGCGGCTTGTCACCGATCGCCATCACCGTGTTCATCACCATATTCGAGGCGGCCGGTAGCTCTTCAATACCCGGCTGAACCGTCGCCGAGCGTGCAGGGCCTAAAATATCGCGTACCAGTAATCCCGCCCCTTCCTGCCCGGCGGGTTTGGCGCCGTTTTCCGGGCCGAACTGGTTCAGCGTGATATCGGCTTCCAGCAGGAAATTGGCATCCGCCGGTAAGCGCGTATAGAAATACGTCAGGCCATCGTGGCTGTTCCCCACCTTGCCGCCGCGACTTTCCAGCGTAAAGGGCGTGGTGAGCAGGGTGCCTTCTGCCGGTACTGCCTTGCCTCCGGCCAGCAGGGTTTCATTTCGGCCGATTTTGTCGGCCAGCACGTTGGTGGCAAAATTAACGTCGGTCGACTGACCGAAGGTGATGCTGTGCCAGACCAGCTTGCCAGGCTCCGGCAGCGCGGCCGCAACGGGCGTACTCAGCCCGAGGGACAACGTGATAATACAGAGTTGACGTTCCCACATAATTATTCTCATCCTTCAGGCGCAGGGCGCCGCTGGCCGGGTTCTCCGGCCAGTGGGTAAGTGGATAAATCGCGCTTTAAATCAGGGTGTTACGGATGCTGCGTGCGGCTCACCAGCGGTTTCGCCTCAGGTTCTTCAGCCAGTTCAACCGCAGGCGTATCGAAGATTTTGCGACACACTTCGCTGTTACCCCAGCACTGTTCATACGGGTAGCCGATCAGCTCTTCCATCACTAACCGCACCTCCGGCTGAACATGGCCGATCAGGCCGCCTGCTTTGATCCTCGCCACTTCACCCAGTACCACCAGGTGCGTTTTGCGGTTCAGCTTCATCTGATGGCTGAAGACCATCGCCATCAGCGCCAGCGCAATCACGCCAACAAAGAACACCAGCGCAATCGCCGTAATGGCGCTTTCAGGCTGAGTATGTGATTTCGACTGGAAGCCGTAGAAGCTGAGGATGGAGCCCATCGCAAAGACAATCACCGAACGCATCAGCTTGCCGGAGAAGGTCATCGCACCGGCATAGATCCCTTCACGGCGACGGCCGGTAAAGGCTTCATCGATATCCGCCAGGAAGGTATAAACCGTCCACGGGATGTAATACACACCGCCCGTACCGATGCCGAAGATCACGGTAATGGTCAGCATCGCGGCAGTGGCGTACTGCTGCGGCAAATGCAGTAAGTGCAGCAGGCTGTAGCACCCCACGGAGAACACCACGATCCCCAAAGCCAGAATGTAAGGCTTACTGAAGCCGTGCTTCACACAGATGCCGATAAAGATCGCCGTGGAGAACAGTTGCAGCAGTGAGTTAAGGCTACTCAGCCCCGCGACCATCGTCGGATCGTATTGCAGGACGAAAATAATGAAGTAGGTGAAGACCGAAGCAAACAGCCACTCCGCGCCAAAACCACACAGGTACATGCCAAGATGCTTGCGGAACACGCGCAGATGGAAAGTCGACTTCATATCGCGCACCAGCGTCAGCATGGTTTTCGCCAGCGTCATTTTCTTCTCATTGACGGGCGTCGTCTCCTCTACCGGACGTTCCCAGGAGGAGAGATACAGCATGCCCATCGCCACGCACAAAATCACACCGTAGGTCACGGCAGTGAAGAAGAAGGGTTGTGCTGAGTCTTTGCCGTAGATCAGAATGAACTGGCCCGGAATAAACGCCGCCAGGAAGTTCGCGACCTTACCGAAAATCGCTTTGTAGCCGGTCAGCTTAGAGCGCGCCGAGAAGTCGGTGGTCATTTCCGTGGCGAGGGTTTCATACGGCACCATCACCGAGGTGTAGATCAGCTCAAACAGCACGTAAGTAGAAAGGTAATACCAGAACCCGAAGCCTTCCACCCACAGCAGCGGGTAGACCATCATCAGCGGGATACCCAGCAGGATAAAGAAGCGACGGCGGCCAAAACGTTTGCCGAGGCGGGTTTTACCGAAGTTATCGGAGAGATACCCCATCAACGGATTGCTGATAGCATCGATGATGCTGGCAACGGAGAAGATCGCCGAGGCCTGTAACAGCGTCAGCCCGCAAAAGGTCGTATAGAAGTAGAGTAACCAGATACCGGCAATCGCCAGCGCCCCGCTACCGAGTAAATTACCACCGCCGTATGCCAGCTGATGTCTGAAGAGAATTGGTTTTTCTGCGTTCATGTGAGCCCCGCCCAGAGAGATTTTATAAAATGAACCGTTGTTTTATTTTTATAGATACGGTGTTTTATATAGATAAGACGGATGAATAGATGTGAATTAACTCACAGTTAAAACAGCAGGCGATGATTTCTCAGACAGATTTGCGAGACATGTAACATTCTTATCCATAAAACAACTAAGCCTGCGTCACCTGGCCCGCAGTGATGCATGGTAAAAACGGTGATGCCGCTGTTATTTTTTACTACAATACAGACACTTAAATATAACAACTGGCCATCACCAGGCAGATCCGGCAAGAAAAAAATCGCCCGAAAAATGCGCTGTTTATCCCGTCGCCCTGCAGAAAAAGCGGCCGTTTTGTGATCGGCTTTGCATTTCTGGCAGCGACTGACCACGTTATTTTCTTCACGGTGGTAATGTGTTTTCATATTTATGAAACAGTATTTCAATTATATGAAGACGCTCAATTCAGAGCGACACTCATGGCCACCGATGGAGTGAATCATGGCAAAAGGTTCCCAGATCCAATTCAACTTCCACACCGTTCAGGATGCGCAGACCGGTGCCCGGGTGACGCGCTTAACGCCACCTGATGTGCTGTGCCACCGTAACTACTTCTATCAGAAGTGCTTTACCCGCGACGGCAGCAGGCTGCTGTTTGCCGGGGAGTTCGACGGGCATCGCAACTATTATCTGCTCGACCTGAAGACGCAGAAGGCGGTACAGCTGACCGAAGGCAAAGGCGATAACACCTTTGGTGGCTTCCTCTCGCCGGACGACCAGCACCTTTACTACGTGAAAAATGAACGCCTGCTGCAACGCGTTACGCTGGCCGACTTCAGTGAAGAAACCGTCTATCAGGTGCCGGAGGCCTGGGTCGGTTACGGCACCTGGGTAGCCAACAGCGAGTGCACCAGCCTGGTGGGCATTGAGATCAGCCGTGACGACTGGACGCCGCTGTCTGACTGGACGATTTTCCAGTCGTTCTATCACAGCAATCCGCACTGCCGACTGCTGCGCATTGATTTACTCAGCGGCCAGTCTCACGTTATCCACGAGAAGAATGAGTGGCTGGGGCACCCGATCTATCGTCCGTTTGATGACAGCACCGTGGCGTTCTGCCATGAAGGCCCGCACGATCTGGTGGATGCGCGCATGTGGCTGGTGAATGAAGACGGCAGCAACGTGCGTAAAGTGAAAGAACATGCGCCAGGGGAGAGCTGCACCCATGAGTTCTGGGTGCCGGATGGCTCGGCGCTGGTGTATGTCTCCTACCTGAAAGGCCAGCACGACCGGCATATTCGCCGCTTCGACCCGCAAACCGGGGAAGACATCAGCCTGATGACCATGCCCGCCTGTTCGCATCTGATGAGCAATGAGAACGGCACGCTGCTGGTCGGCGATGGCTCCGGCACGCCGGTGGATGTGAAGGACACCGCCAGCCACACCATTGAAAACGATCCGTGGCTGTATATTTTCGACGCGCAGACGCGCCAGTATGCGCCGCTGGCCGCACATAACAGTTCGTGGCGGGTGCTGGACGGTGACCGCCAGGTGACGCATCCGCACCCTTCGTTCTCACCGGACGACCGTCATGTGCTGTTCACCACCGATCATGAAGGGCTGCCTGCGCTCTATCTGGCCGAAATCCCCGATGCCCTGCTCCACTCATTACGCAAGGACTGAACCGTGTTTATCTACAGACAAGACAGACCCTTACAGGACCTGGGCGATGGCGTCAGCCGTCGCGTTCTGGCCCACGGCGGCAGCATGATGGCGGTGGAGGTCAGCTTTGAGACGGGCGCCATCGGCCCGATGCATCACCATGTGCATGAACAGCTCACCTATGTGCTCTCTGGCCGCTTCCGCTTTACCATCGGTGACGAAACTCACGAGGTGGGCGCGGGCGACACACTGTATAAAAAGCCGGACATTGTTCACGGCTGCATATGCCTGGAAAAAGGCGTGCTGTTAGACACCTTCACCCCGCAGCGGCAGGACTTTTTGTAAACTATCGCCCAATAAAAAACCGGTGCTTAATTGAACTGCACCCAAAAAGTTGGACACCCAACTGAGTAAGGTGCAGTACATGAAATACACCCTTGAATTCAAACTTGCTGCAGTCCGTT